>CAZOBJ010000154.1:0-5932 GCA_964577825.1 uncultured Planctomycetales bacterium | reverse complement strand
ATCCACTTGCCCGTGCGGCCGTGCTGCTTGTACTCGGCGGGCAGACGCGCGGCGAGGGCGACGAGGTCCGGATCGAGATACGGCACGCGCACCTCCACGCCGGAGGCCATGCTCATCTTGTCCGTGTACAGCAGATTGTGATCCGCCAGGAAGTGCCGCTCCTCGAGCGCAAGCATCTTGGACAGGGGGTCCAGGTCTTCCGGCAGCTCATCAAGGGTGTGTAGTACGGGATCCTGGATGTCCTCCTGCCCCACGGTCGATCGGACCTGCGGAGCGAAGAGCGCCGCCTCGTCGTGCGGTGAGAGCCATCGAAAGTAGCCGGCGATCCGTTCGTCCGGCGAATGCTGCGCGTACTGGAATGCGCGAGCAAGCCGCCGGCCCCAGGGGCGGCCGGCCGGCGCCTGGGCGGCGGCCGCGCGCAACAGGCCGCGCACGGGCCCGGGCAACCAGCCCCAGTAGCGCTCCTGGCGCAGGGCGTAGTGGCGGCGGTACCCGGCGAAGATGTCGTCCGCACCCGTGCCCGAGAGGAGCACCTTGATGCCGTGGGCGCGGGCCAGACGCGCGATGTGCAGGACGTGCAGGGCCGCCGGGTCGGCCTGGGGCTCGTCCAGGTGGTAGATCATGGTGGCGAGCTCGTCGATCATCTCGGGACCGACCTCAATGGCATGCAGGTCGATGGGCAGGTCGCGCGCCAGGGCCTGCGCGTAGGGGAGGTCTTGCGCAAACCCGTCCGAGGCCTCGTCAGGGCCGCAGAATGCGATGGTGAAGCACGGGAGCCGTTCGCCATCCATCTGACCACACACCAGGGCCACGAGCGCGCTGGAGTCGAGTCCGCCGGATAGGAACGCGCCCACCTCAACGTCGGCTACGCTTTGGCGATCCACAGCCGCCTCCAGTGAAGCACGAACGGCTTGAGATGCCTCTTGGGGCGACGGAGCGGGAGTGTGCACGCGGCGCGCGAGAGGCTTGAGGAAGTGCCACTTGTCCGTGACGCGGCCTTGCTGTACGCGCAGCGCGGTGCCGGGCTCGAGTCGCCGCACACCTCGCGCCAGCGTCCGCGGGGCCGGACACCACAGATAGCGCACATAGCACGCCGCAGCCGCGGGGTCGGGCGAGCGATCGACGGCCCGGCACTGGAGGATCGCCTTGAGCTCGCTCGCGAATGCGAGGCCCCCCGAGGTCTGGGCATAGTACAACGGCTTCACGCCCATGCCGTCGCGTACGAGCACGAGGTCGCGCGTTTGCGTGTCCCACAGGGCGAAGGCGAAGATGCCGTTGAGGCGCGAGAGCGCATCGGGTCCGCGCTGTGCCCATAGATTGACGAGGACCTCGGTGTCCGAGTGCCCGCGGAAGGGGACGCCTTCCGAGATCAGCTCATCGCGCAACTGGCGATAGTTGTAGATTTCGCCGTTGTATGCGATCACGAACCGGCCGGTGGCGTCCCACATCGGTTGATGGCCGCAGGCGGACAGATCGATGATGGACAGACGGCGATGCGCGAGGCCGATGCCGCAGGCCGGATCGTACCATTCGCCCGCGTCGTCCGGACCCCGGTGGGCGATGGCCTTGCCCATGGCGGCGAGCAATTCTGGAGCAAAGCCGCCCAGAAAACCGGCGAATCCGCACATGCGCGGTCTCCTTCAGTTCGCGTTGACGGGCCGGCCGGACACGACGCGATCGAGCACTTCTTCCAGCCGACGACCGATGACCTGCCAGGTGAAGCGCTCCGCGACCATGCGCTGCGCATTGCGGCCGGCTTGCGCGCGCATCTGGGGATCGGAGAGAAGCTCGCGCACCGCGGCGACGATCTCGTCCGCCGTGGGCCGGACCACGCGCCCGGCGCCGTACGAGTCGATTTCCGGGAAGTCACAGGTGTCCGTAATCACCGTGGGCGTGCCCGTGGCCGCAGCCTCGACCGCGACGATGGACATGTTCTCCTGGCGGCTGGGCACCACGAACACGTCCGCGTCTACATACGCCGCGCGTTTCGCCTCGCCGGTGAGCGGTCCGGGGAATCGGACCCGACCCTCCAACCCGGCGCCGCGCACTCGGCTGCGCAATTCGGCCTCCATGCCGTAGTCCGGGCCGACGAAGGCGAGCATGGAATAGTCGAGCGCATCCGCCGCGCGAATGAAGCCTTCGAGCAGGATGTCCGGGCCCTTGATCGGGTCCAACCGCCCGAGAAAGAGAATGAGCGGCACCTCAGGCGGCACGGCGAAACGCCTGCGGAACTGGCCCGGATGGGGCAGGTCGGCGTACTCGTGCGCGTCGATCGCATTGGGCAGGTACACGATCCTTCCTTCGTCCACGCCGGCCTGCGCGTACTGGCGACATTCGGTGCGGGTGATCCCAATGGTTGCGGACGCGTGCTCCAAGATGTGGCGGCCGTAGAGGCGCTGATACGCACGTTTGAGACGAAAGCTGCGATACACGATGGGAAGCGCACCCATGGCACTGAACACGAACGGAACCTTGGCCTGACGAGCGGCCTGAAAGGCCAGCACGTTCTGATAGGTCCAGTGGTTCATGAGGTGGACCACGTCGAACTCGTGGATGCGGCGCGCGAGGGCGCCACGCATCGCCGGAGTGTAGCAGAAGCGCCCCAGGTGATGGCGGAACGGGACCACCTCCGCGCGATGCGTCTGAGCCGCGTACTGTGGATCCCAGGAGTGGTCGCTTGTGAAGATGGTGACCTGGTGGCCGCGCGCCGCGAGGGTGGTGGCCATCTTCTGGCAGCGATCCGCCGGGCCGCACCCGAACACCGGGCTGAAGGCATTGAGCACGTGCAGGATGTTCATGCGGTGCGCGCCTCCTGCAATTGCTCGAACGCGTGACGCAGCCCTTGGCGCAATCCATAAGGCAGTCGAAATCCGGCCTGATGGAGACGCTGTGCGCTGTAGCGCACGTCTCCGCGGTTGGTGCGCCCCCGGCGCACGAATCGAAAGAGCCAGGGCACGATAAGCGGTGGCGACCAAGCTACGGTGGAGCGCGCACGTCCGTCGAGCGCGCGAAGCTGGGCCAAGATCTCGGCGTGCGTGTTGCCCGGCTCTTCGTCGGAGGACACGACGTACGTCTCACAGGGCGTTGCGGGTGGATGCAACGCGAAGTGCGCGGCCGCAGCCGCCACGTCCTCCACGTACACCCAGTGCGCACACTCTCTTCCCTTGAGCCACCACTTCATGCGCAGGAGGGACTCGGCCCTTAGAGCCGCGCGGACCGTGTCCGGGCCGAAGAGGTTTGTGGGCCGCAGAATCACTCGGTGGGCAATCTCCTCCGCGCTACGCACCACGTCTTCAGCCTCTCGCTTGGTGGCCTCGTACGCGTTCATGGGCGGACCTTGCGTCTCCTCTCGCACCCAGGTGGACCGGACGCGGCCCGCCACGCCCGCGCTACTCAGATGGCAGAGGACCTTCGCCTTGGCCTTGGTTACGGCTTTGCATGCCGCCCGCGTGCCCTTCACGTTCACTGCGCGCATGTGCGACGCGTCACGCTTCTCGCCCGCGCAATGGACTACGCATGTGCAGCCTTCAGCCGCGGCGGTCAGAGCCTCACGGTCGGTGATCTCTCCGCGAACGAAGCGCGCCTGGGGTTCGAGCTCCGAGGGCTCGGTACGATCGAAGAGCACGACCGGCCAGCCCGATTCCACAAGGCGCCGGACAACTCTGCGGCCCAGGAATCCCGCTGCGCCCGTGACGAGCACGCGGCCGGAATCGTTCATGCATTCTCTCCGGTGCCCTGGGTGCGCACCTGTGCAGCGGCCGCGGCCATGCAGTCCTCGGCCTCGCGCGCGATGCGATCATAGCTGAAGGCCTCTAGCACCGCCTCGCGCGCCCGTTCGCCCAGTTCTCTGCGGCGGGCCGCATCCTGCAGGAGCCCGGCGAGGCGCGAGCGCAAGACCTGGACATTCCCGGTCGGGTAGGTCAGGCCTACGCCCTGCTCCGCGCGCCAGCGGCTCGCGGGCAAGTCGGTCATGATCACCGCGCGGGCACAAGCCGCGGCCTCGAGGGCGCTCAGGGACGCGGCGCCGGGGTACACGCACACGTCCGCGTGCGAGTATGCGGCCGCGAGCTCCTTTGCCGGCACGAACGGCAGGACGTGCAGCCGGTCCATGGCGCCCGCACGCGCCACAGGCTTGCGCAGGCGCTCAAGCATGGCCTCGTCGCCCCCACCCAAGTATACGAGATGCAGGTCAGCGTGTTGGGACATGAGCGGCGCGGCCGCGTCCGCCAGCACCTCGGGCGACTTGTCCGAAGTGAGCTTGCCGGTCTGGAGAATGACGCGCGCATCTTGCGGGATGCTCTGCGCGTCGCGGAGGCGGGCCCGCCCTTGTGGATCGAAGGAGAAGAGATCCGTGTCCACGCCCAGGGGGAGGTCCGCGATGCGCTCGTGCGGAATTCCCTGGCCTTCGGCAAGGAAGTCCGAACTCTCGCGCGCTACGCCCAGGAACCGGTGCGCGACCGGTGTGAGCAGGTATCGCGTCCCGCATCGCAGAAGCGCGTAGCCGAACCGTCCGAGTGCGGTCGTGTTCCTACACCCGAAAGTCATGTGATTGTCGTACACCAAGCCGGCGCCGAGCTTGCGTGCGAGAAGCGCTGCCCGAAACGCGTTGAAAGACGCGGTTCCGTGGATGAACAGGGCCGACGGGGCGATAGCGCGAAGCGTGCGCCCAAGCCCGCGCAGCCAAGGCCGGGATTTGACCTCAAAGAGACAGCGTAGGCGATGCACGGTGACGCCCTGGACCTGAGAGACGCCTGAGCCGCACACGCGCGGGCCGAGCATCGGGCCCCACGTTTGGGCGTAATGCGGCACCGGTGCGTACCGGTCGCTTGTCACGATATGCACGCGGTGCCCGTGACGTGCGTTCCACTTGGGGAGCAGGAATTCCTGGTACCCCATGGTTGGCATGAGGTAGTCCACGATATGCGCGATGGTGAGGGGCGAAGGTTCGGCCGTCACGCGGACTCTCCTCTCCCAAGGATATCCGCGATCCGCAGTGCCGCGTGTCCGTCTCCGAACACGGGTTCCGGCTCCTGTGTGGGCCGGTCCCGCGTGGCCGCGGCCAGGATGCGGTCGCGATCTCGCCCGACGAGCACGTTCCAGCCGCCTCGAAGGGTCTCAGGCCACTCGGTCTCTTCGCGCAAGGTGACGCAGGGCACGGCAAAGAAGTACGCCTCCTTCTGGATGCCGCCCGAGTCGGTGAGGATGCACCGGGCATTGCGCTCCAGGCGCAGCATGTCCAGATATCCGACCGGGTCGACGAACCGCACCCCGGCTCTTTCCACGTGAGCGCGCACGTCGGGAAGGTCCGCCAGGCGCGTGCGGGTGCGTGGGTGCAGGGGAAGGACCACCGGACCGTCCAGCGTGGCCAGCGCGTCGAGGAGCTGCGCAAGGCGATCCGGACGGTCCACGTTCGCAGGACGATGGAGCGTGGCGAGCAGGTATTCGTGGGGCGTGAGGCCCTAGGCTTCCAGAATGGGACTCGTCTCGTCGGCTCGGGTGCCATACATGAGCCCCGCGTCGTACATGACGTCCCCGACTTGATGGACACGATCGGCGATCCCTTCGTCGCGCAGGTGGTCGACCGCGGTCTGAGTGGGGCAGAACTGCACATGCGCGAGGTGGTCGGTGACCACGCGGTTGAGCTCCTCGGGCATGGCACGATTGAAGCTGCGAAGGCCCGCCTCCACGTGCGCGACCGGGACGTTCAGCTTGGCGGCGGCCAATGCGCCGGCGAGCGTGCTGTTCGTGTCGCCGTACACCAGAACCAGGTCCGGCGTCTCTTGTTCAAGGACCGGTTCCAGCCGCAGCAGGATATTGGCCGTTTGCTCGGCATGGGAGCCGCTACCAACCTGGAGATAATGGTCGGGTCGGGGTAGGCCCAGCTCGTCGAAAAAGACTTGCGACAGGCCGACGTCGTAGTGCTGACCCGTGT
>CAZOBJ010000153.1:0-6051 GCA_964577825.1 uncultured Planctomycetales bacterium | reverse complement strand
TCCAGCAGTCCCTGGTCTTGATGAAGGAGATCAAGGACCAGCCCGGCACGGCCACGGTGCTGGGCAACATCGGCGCCGCGCAACAGGCCATGGCCAATCAGGAGCAGGCCCTGGGCTTCTACCAGCAGGCCCTGGACTTGTACGAAGAGCTCGGAGACGAGCAGGGGCAGGCCCGCACGCTCAGCGACATGGGCTGGGCCCATCATCAGCTCGGCGACATGGCCGAGGCCCTACAGAGCTACGAGCGCGCCGCGGCCCTGCACCGCAAGCTGGGCAACGACGCGCAGCTCGCCCTGGCCCTGGGGAACATGGGCGTGGCCCATCAGAACCAGGGCGACTACGACAAGGCCCTGGAGCTGTACATGGAGTCCTTGCAGGTCCGCGAAGAGCTCCAGGATCCCGCGGGCCTGGCCACCACGCTCAACAATATCGGACGCCTCCACCACGCCGAGGGGCGCCTGGACCAGGCCCTCGAGTTCTACGAGCGCTCGTACGAGTACCAGCGCCGGCTGCGCGACGAGCCGGCCATGGCCTGGACCTTCGCCGCGGTCGCCCGCATCCACGAGCGCCAGGGCAACGACGAAGACGCCCTGCGCCACTACCAGGAGGCGCTCAAGCTCTATCGCCGCCTGGGCGAAGAGGCCGAGGTCGCCCGGCTCCTGGAGCGCATCGCGGACGTCACCCGGCGCCTGGGCCGCTGAGCCGCGCGCCGGCGCCGCCGACCCATCCCGCCCCACGTACCCGCGCCGGTCCGCGGCGACCGCGTCGCGGCGTATCCGGTCTAGGTTGATTTTCTTTGACAAGCCCCGCGCCCTTTCTATCATACGAGGGGAGAGGCGCGTTGCGCGCACAGGGGAGAAGCGCGCGTGAGCCCGGAGCACGAGGAGCCCGATCTCGAACGCCAGGGCGTGCTTGACGCCTTGCGGCTCGTGGGCAGTCTCGGGCTGACCGTGGTCGGGACGATCACGCTCTTCTTCCTGGCCGGCCTGTGGCTGAGCAAACGGTTTCAGTTGGGCGCCCTGCCGATCGTCGGCGGGGTGGTCCTGGGCGTGGCGCTCGCCTTCCTGTGGGTGTACCGGCGCCTGGCCCGCCACCTGGACCGCGAGGCCCGAACGCGCGGGCCCGACGAGCGCGCGGACACGTGAGGGGGGACCGTGGACCGATTTCTGCGCTACCAGCGCCAGATCCTGTGCGTGATCCTGGCCCTGAGCGCCATCGGGTTCGCTGCGCTCTACGCGCTGCACTCGTCCGAGGCGGCGTTCGGCTGGGCCCTGGGCGCGGCCGCGGGGCTTGTCGTGTTCCGCACGCGAGCGCTCACGGTGGCCCGGCTTCCGGAGCTCCCGCCCGAGCAGTGGGGCCGGGCCAGCCTGCGCGCGTCCCTGACCGCGTACGCCTGGGTGGCCGCGCCCGTGGTGGCCGCGATCCTGTTCGCGCCTTTCAACCCGTACGCCGCCCTGGCCGGAGTCCTGCTCGAACGCGTGGTGCTGCGCGCGGACGGATGGCTGCGCCCGCACGCGCTCGCGGACGCGCCCGGTCAGGGCGAGGGCGCACCCGGTGGGAGCGACGCATGAGTCCGCGCAGGCACTTGGGCCGAGGGGCAGCAGCGCTCGCCGCCGCCGCCGCCGCGAGCGGGCTCGCCCGCGGGGCCCAGGAGGGCATCGAACGCGAGCTGCCCGTGCAGATCCGGGTGTTCGGCAGCCTGCTCGAGTTCAACCACAACACCGTGCTCATGAGCTTCGTGGTCGCGGTGCTCGTGTGCGCGTGCGCCTGGCTGTGCGCGCGCCGGCTGCGCGAGGTGCCCGGCCGGGCCCAGGCCCTGTTCGAGATGGTGTTCACCGCGTTCGACGGCCTGGTGCGCCAGAGCATCGGTCCGCAGTCCTGGCGCAAGTACCTGCCCTGGATCGGCAGCCTGTTCCTGTTCCTGTGGGTGAGCAACATGATCGGCATGATCCCCGTCCCGCACGCCTTTGTGGGCGGCGAGGCGTACCATGACTACAACCACAACGGGTTTTTCGATCCCGGCGAGTTCGACCCCGAGGCCGACGTGAACAACAACGGCCGCCACGACCCGGGCGTGTACCTGCCCGCGTTCGAGGAGCCCACCGCGGACTACAACGTGCCCCTGGCCATGGCGCTCCTGTTCGTGCTCGGCGTAGGCCACGGCGCGCACATCCGCAAGCACGGGGTGCGCGGGTACCTGAAGAGCTACTTCGAGCCCGGCGGCATCATGGGCGTGATCATGCTGCCCCTGAACGTCGTGGGCAAGATCGCGGAGCTCGTGTCCATCAGCTTTCGTCTGTTCGGCAACATCTTCGGCGGGGTGGTGATCATCGTGGTGGTTAGCGGGCTGCTCATGCACCTGGTGGTGCCCGTGGGGCTGTTGGGGTTCTTCGGCGTGTTCGTGGGCACGATCCAGGCGTTCGTGTTCACCATGCTGGCGCTCACCTACATCTCGCTGGGCGTGGCCGAGGAAGAGGACACGGCCCCCCGACCCCCGACCGAGGAGGCCGGCGCCTCCGGCGCCTAGCCGGACCAAGGAGCACGCATGGACGTCGCGGTGGTGGCAGCGCTCTTGGGCTCGGGCCTGTGCATGGGCCTCGGGAGCCTGTCCAACGGCGCGGGCATCGGGTACGTGGCCACGGGCGCGCTGCGCGGCTGGGTGCGCCAGCCGCAGGTGAGCCCGGCTACGTTCCGCCTGATGCTGATCGGCCAGGCGGGCGCGAGCACCCCGTCCATCTTCGCCCTGGTGGTGGCGCTGGTGCTGCTCATCAAGATGGCCGACCCGCGCGGGCTGTCGGCCCCGGACTCCTGGCCCCAGGCGGCCGCGTTCCTGGCCACGGGGCTGTGCCTGGGGCTGGGGTCGATCGGCAGCGGGTTCGGATGCGGGCTGGTGGGCTCGCAGGCCGTGGAGGCCTCGGCGCGCACGCCCCAGCGGTCGGCCAAGATCATGATCTACATGCTCGTGGGCCAGGCCTGGAGCCAGACGCCCAACATCCTGGCCCTGGTGGTGGGGCTGATCCTGCTCTTCGGCACGTATCCGGCCAACGCCCTGCCGGAGTCGATCACCGAGGTCGCGCGCCTCATGGCCACGGGGCTGTGCATGGGCGCGGGCGCCATCGGGCCGGCGGTGGGCATCGGGTTCGTGGGCGGCAAGTTCTGCCGCGCGCTCTCGGACAACCCGGTGCACGGGGACACGATCATCCGCAACACGTTCTTCGTGGGCGCGGCGGTGGCCGAGTCCACCACGATCTACGCGTTCGTGATGGCGCTCTTGTTGATGTTCCGGTAGGCGGCGCACGGGCCGCGGGCGGCATGCCCCGGCGCGCGCCGCGCGCAAGGCGGACACGAAGGGAGACGGACCATGGACGAAGACACGATCCGGGCCCTGGGGGGCGAGATCGTACGGGCGGCCGCGCTCTTGGGCGCGGGCATGTGCATGGGCTTCGGGGCCATCGGCCCCGGCATCGGCGAGGGCTTCGCCGCGGGCAAGGCCTGCGAGGGCATCAGCCGGCGGCCCGAGGAGTACTCGAACCTGTTCCGCACGATGCTGATCGGCCAGGCGGTGTCCGAGTCCACGGGCATCTACTCCCTGGTCATCGCGCTCGTGCTCATCTTCATGAAGGGCTAGGGAGACGGAGCCGGTGTCTGAGTCTCGGTTCACACGGCGCATCGCCCTGGCGGCGATCCTGGTGGTGTTCGCCGGGTACCTGGTGCTCGCCCACCGGTATCGGGCCTGGTACCAGGTGCCCGGGTACGTGGACCGCCAGGTGGACATCCTCGACGGCGCGACCCGCACCCAGTGGGGCAAGCCCCGGTACGCCTCCCAGCGGCACGAGCGCCTGATCGGCCTGGAGAAACAGCGCCTCCAGCCCTACGCGCCCGCGCGCATCTCCGAGGAGCGCACCGTCATGCCCAACGAGGCGCTCACCGCCGAGGACTACGCCGCGCTCGTCTCCCGGGGCAAGCGGCACATCCGGGTGGGCGATCCGCGCGAGATCTTCGCGTTCGTAGACCGCGACCTGCGCCTGCGCGCGCCGCTCACACTGACCGTGGAGCGCCGCTGGCCGGACGGGCGCAAGTACACGCGCCGGCACGCCTATCCCGCGGGCGCGGAGGTGACCAAGGAGCTCGTCGACGACGTGCTGGTGGCCGCGGCGCGGGGCGAGCACACCCGCCGAATCGCGGTCGTGGGCTCGGGCGCCGTCGTCGGGTTCAACGCCACCGTGTTCCTGGTCATCCTCGTGTTCGTGGGCATGACCCTGGTGCTCATGGAGGTCTTCTGGGACCCGGTCACCGCCTGGGTGGACCGGCGCAACGCGAACCTGGAGCAGGGCACGCGCATCGCGCGCGCGAACCGCGAAGAGTCCGAGCGCATCGCCGCCGAGCACGCCGAGTGCATGCGCGAGCTTCGGGCCGAGTACATCCAGCGGATGCGCGCGGCCCGGCACGAGACCATGGTGGAGGCCGACGAGATCCTGACCAAGGCCCACGGCGAGCTGAAGACCCTGCGCGAGACCGCGGAGCGCGACCTCAAGGGCGCGCTGCGCGACGCGCAGGACCGCCTGCGCGCGCAGGTCCCGGAGCTCGCCGAGGCGGCGGCCCGGGCGGCCCTGGCCGGAGGCAACTCGCATGGCGAATGACGCCCGGCCCCCGCCCGAGCCCGAGGCCCCGGTCGCCCCGGCCGAGGAGACCGTTGTCGCGCCCGAGGCCGAGGCGCCCGCCGAGCCCGGACCGGCGCGCCGGCGCGGCATCCGGCTGCTGAAGGCCTACGCGGTCCTGTACGTACTCCTGGCCCTGGTCTACGCCGCGCACCTGGTGACCGGCGCCGCCGAGCTTCCCGCGGAGGCCGCGCGCGCCGGCATGCGCGTGTGGGACCAGGTCGCGTTCACCCGCCGGGGCGAGTCCGTGGAGATCCCGGCCGGCACCACGCTCGGCCCCGACTCCGCGCGCGCCCTGCGCATGGCCGCGGCCACGGCCGTCGGGCCGCAGACCGTGATCGTGTACGCGGACGGGTGGTGGCACCGGATCCCCTGGCAGGGGGTCCTGTCCGTGTGGAACTTCCTGGGGCTCGTCCTCATCCTGTACACGGCGGGCGGGGACCTGGTCGTCCAGATGCTCGACGACTACCGCCAGCGGCTGCGCGCGGACCTCGACCGCGCCCGCGCCGCGCGCGAGGAGGCCGAGGCCCTGCGCCGCGAGCACGAGCGCGTGCGCGCCGACCTGGAGGCCGAGGAGAAGCGCCTCTCGGACCAGGCCGCCCGCGAGGCCGCCGAGCAACACGAGCGCCTGCTGCGCGAGACCCGCGAGGACGTGGAGCGCATGCGCGCCTCGCTCGAGCAGCACATCGCCACCGAGGTGCGCGAGGCGACCGCCCGCCTGCGCGTCCAGCTCGTGCGCGAGATCATGCACGAGGCCCGGGACCGGCTGCGCGAGACCGCGGACGCGAGCACGCACGAGCGCATGATGGACCGGTTCGTCACTCGCCTCAAGGAGACCGACCTGCCGTGAAGGAAGACATTCTCGCCGACCGGTACGCCAAGGCCCTGACCGCGGTGGCCGCACAGCGCAACCTGGAAGCGCGGCTGCGCGACGAGCTGGCTCTGCTCGCGGACATCCTGATGCCCGACCGGGGCGAGATCCAGGTGCCCGAGCTGTTGGCACTCCTGAGTCGCCCGCGCATTCCCCTGGAGGACAAGAAGCGCGTGGCCGGTCGGCTGCACCGGGAGCTCGCGCTCTCGGACGAGGTGGGCGCGTTCTTCAACTTGCTCATCCGCCGCGGCCGGGTGGGCCTGATCGGGCGCATCGCGGAGCGGTTCCGCGAGCGGATCGACCGGGCCCAGGGGGTGGCCAGCGCCGACGCGCAGACGGCCCGCCCCCTGTCCGAGGAAGAACGTCGGCGAGTCGAGCAGGCGCTCGCCGAGGTTTGCGGCCGGCCGGTGGACCTGACCGTGCGAACGAACCCCGCGCTCATCGCCGGGCTGCGGGTGCGGGTCGGGGGCCGGCAGATCGACGGCAGCGTGGCCGGGGCGCTGGCCGCGCTTCAGACCCGGA
>CAZOBJ010000152.1:0-6061 GCA_964577825.1 uncultured Planctomycetales bacterium | reverse complement strand
CGTCCCGCTGACCGAGGGAGAGCATGTGCTGGCGGTGGCTGCGATTAGCGGTAGCGGCGGGTTTCTCTTCGCCGCGGGCGAGCCGGGGCTGCAGACTGTGCGCGCGCCAGAGTACGCGCGCGCGATGACTGCCGGGCGGGAAG
Source organism: uncultured Planctomycetales bacterium (assembly GCA_964577825.1). GTDB lineage: Bacteria > Planctomycetota > SZUA-567 > SZUA-567 > JAFGNG01 > CAZOBJ01. The sequence goes on along the minus strand of CAZOBJ010000152.1, from coordinate 5,918 downwards.
AATACGCCCAGGGGCCGAGCGGACATTGGTCTCCACCCATCGACTTCGCGGCGGCGCGCAGGCACTTCCGCAGGGCCGCGGACGTGGCTCAAATCGACCAGCAGAAGGCTATGGCGCTCCTGGCGCTGGGCGGGGGCTTTCTCTCCGACGTGGACGCAAACGACTACGCCGAGATCCGGCAGGTGTTCGAGCGCGTCTTGGCCCTCGACGAAGCCACCGCGGACCAGAAGGCGGAGGCCTACCTGGGTATCGCCCGGGCGTATCTGGCGGAGAACGACCTTGCCGCGGCGCGCGAGGCCGTGTCTCGCGCGCGCACTGTCACGAGCGACCCGCACTTGCTGGCACGGGCGCAGCTGACGCTCGCCCGCTCCTATCTGCAGGAGCGCAAGTATGCGGAGGCTCGTCGCGAGCTCGAACAGGCGCGCGGGATGGAGGACCTGGACCGGCAGCGCAGGTGGGAGGCCGGGGCCCTGATCGAGGGCATCGACCTGCTCCCGCGCCTGCGGCCCGAGCACCCGCGCGTCTTCTTCAACGCACAGACCTGGCCGGCCGTGCGGGAGCGGGCGCTGACCGCCGAACGGGACCTGTTCAACGAGATGAAGGCCCGGGTGGACGGGGTCCGCGCCGAGGAGATTCATCCGGATGACTGGGGCACCCGAGCCGCGGAGGCCGCGCTTGTCTACCGGGTCACCGACGACCCGGCCGCGCTGGACAAGGCCAAGGCGATGCTGCGCGCCACGGCGGATTTTCTTGTAGGGCGGCGCTACGGCCGGTCGCACAGCACCCACCGGCTGGGCTACATGGCCGCGCTGGACTGGATGTGGAACGACCTGCCGCCGGCGGACCGGCGGGCGCTGGCGGCCGATACGCTCAAGTACCTGTCGGACATGTATGAAGAGGACAAGGTCCGCGACAAGTTGGCGCGCATCCCGCATTACTACGAGCGCGAGGTGTACTGGTACGGCGGGCTGGCTCTGGTCGACGCTCAGTTGAGGGATCCGGATCTGGTGCGCGCCCTGGCGTTGCTCGGTGCGGGGTTCGCACATAGTCGCGATGCCATTCAGGACCGGCTGGCCACCTCCGGAGACGATGGGGCGTGGCAGACGAACATCGGGTACTCGCTGGGAGACCTCCCCAACTCGCACGGGTGGAACTTCATGCACACCTGGCAGTCGGCCCTGGGGATGGACATCCCTCCGGCCTGGGCCAATAGCAACGTATCGCCCGATTACGCGCTGCGGCAGATCGTCCGCGTGGGTCCGTTGCGCGATCCTGCCTCGACTTGGACGGCGCCGGGCGTGTTCCATTTCGGCTACTCACGCACGGCCATCCGGTTGGGCCATCTCGACAAGATATATGATCATTTGACACAGTTCATTCACTTCTTTGGAGAGTCACAGCCGGAACAGGCGGCCGTGGCCAGTTACCTGCGCAGCCGGATCGCCGAACAGATACGCGCCTTCCCAGGCGCCTATCCGTTCTTCCGGTTCCTGATGACGGACCTGGAGCAGAAGACGCCGCCGCCCGTGCTGCCCGAGGGGATGCCCGTGGCGCGGCACTTCGAAGGCGTGGGCCAAGTGTTGATGTCGTCGGGCTTCGGCCCTGAAGATACGTACGCGCTGTTCGCGCTGGGTGGCGGGAGGCGCTCCACCACGTACACCACGGCGTCATGCCACTTCGACGCCACGCACTTCACGATCTGCAAGCAGGGATACCTTGCCATAGACAGTGGCGTCCAGAAGGCCAACCCGCACGCCCAGAACTATTACTACCAGACCGTGGCGCACAACGCCGTACTGATCCGCATGCCGGGCGAAGAGTTCGGTGGCATCGAGTCGAACAGCGGCGGGCAGAACCGATATCACTATCACGCCGAACCGCTGGGCTTCGAGTCCCATCCGCTGTACGCGTACGCGGCCAGCGACGCCACCGAGACCTATCACCCGGACAAGTGCGCGCAGATGGTCCGGCAGTTCATCTACTTGCCGCCGGATCACTTCGTGGTGTTCGACCGCGTGGCTTCGACTCAGGCGGAGTATCCGAAAAAGTGGCTTCTGCATACTTCGACCGAATCTGTGGTTGCAGGCAAAGCGTTCCGTGCGGACCAGGATCGGGGCCGCATCTTCTGCCGGACCCTGTATCCGCTGGACGCCGTATTGGAGAAGATCGGCGGGCCGGGCAAGGAGTTCTGGGCCGCTGGCCGCAACTGGCCCATCGAGGAGGAGTTTCGCTACTGGCGCTACATCGGCATGGCTCCGGGGGGCGAGGTGCCCGAGCATGCCGGCCGATGGCGGGTCGAGGTGAAGCCTGGCGCGGCGCGCGAACAGGACTACTTTCTCCACCTCATTCAGGTGGCGGACCAGTCCGTGGACGAGATGGTCGAAAGCTCGGTGCGGGAGACCGAAGACCGCATCGAGCTGACCTTCTCCGTGGGCGCGCGCAGGTACACGATCGCGCTCAACAAGGCGGGCGCGGTCGGCGGCCACATCCGCATCGAGGAAGACGGCGAGGCGCTCGTGGACCGCCCGCTGACGCAGGAGATCATGGCGCAGGCGGGGCTGGCGCTGCGGGATGAATAGCCTGCCGCGCGCAAGCGCACGATGGCTCGGTTGGGGCATGGAGACGGCGCGAGAGATACGGACAAGCGCGAGGTCAGGAGGTGAATGACATGGCAGTGCGGACGAATCTGGGCTTGACGATCGCGGTTGCGGCGCTTGTCCTCGTTGTGGCGCGTGCGCAGCAAAGCAGAGGGGGCGAGGTGGACTGGCCGCAGCAATGGGTCGCGTTCGGGCCGGTGGACAAGTACGGGGTGCCCGCGCAGGAGGCCCTCACAACCGTTCCGGAGGAGCTCGTCATCGACGGCGAGCGGCTGCAGCCGCGCGAGGTATGGTTCTACAACAACCTGGTGGACCTCGGGCCCTACTTTGGAGGCAAGGAGAGCGGAAAGACCGTGTACCTGTTCGCGCGGCTACAGGTCGAGCAGGACACGGAGTTGCGCATCGGGACCGGCGCGGACTGGCGCATGCAGTGGTGGGTGGACGGCCGGCTGATGCTCGACACTGTGCAGACAGGCAACCAGGTCGCCCCGGTGCACATGTCCAACCATACGTTCACGGTCTCCCTGCCCCCGGGAGAGCACGTGCTGGCCGTGCGCGTGATCAGCGGGAGCCATTCCTTCGTGTTCGCGGCCGGACTGCCCGACCAGCAGGAGGCCCCGGATGCGGAGTTCGCGTTCCCCGAAGACTGGACGGCCTTCGGACCGGTGGCGCTCGCTCCGGGCGCGATCACGAACGGGTCCGTGGACCGGGCGGCGCTGCTGGGCGCAAACGCGCTGGCCACTGTGCCGGACGAGCTGCACGTGGACGGCGAGCGGCTTGCAGGGCGGCGAGTCTCGTTCTCGAACAATCGGCTGGACCTCGGCGACCTGTTCGACGGGCCGCAGCGAGGCAAGGCGGTGTATCTGCTCAGCACCGTGAGCGTGGACACGGACACTAAGGCGTGGATCGGCGCGGGCGCGAACTGGTGGATGCAATGGTGGCTGGACGGCCGGCCGGTGTACGACACCCTGAACAAGGGCAATCAGCGCTCCTCAGCCGATCTGGCCGATCACGTGTTCAAGGTCGCGATGTCCGAAGGGGAGCACGCGCTGGCCGTTTGCGTGCTCAGTGGAGAGAGCGGATTCTCGCTCGCCGCGGGCGGGCCCCGTGCCCTGGCTCGCCAGTCCCTGATGAAGATCGCGGCCAGCGAGTATGTGCGCGCACGGCACCGGGACTTGCTCGACACGCGCCGGCTCGCGCCGCAGCAGGAGGCGCGGGCCCGTCTGGCCATTGCGCAGACCTACCTGGACGAGGCCGATTACGCCGCGGCCCAGCGCGAATACGCCAGCGTCCTGGACATGCCGGGGGCGGCACAGATCCAGAAGGCCCAGGCGCACCTGGGCTTGGCCACGGTCCACGCCGAGCAATTCGACGAAGCGTCCGCCGGGCACGAGCTCCGGGCCGTGCTGGCGATGGACGAGGACCTGGCCGCGCACAAGGAGGAGGCCAGACGGCGCCTTCAGTCCATCGACCTGGTGCAGCGCCTTCGCCCGGACCATCCACGCCTGTTCCTGAACAGGGACATGTGGCCTGGGATGCGCGACCGGGCGCTGGGGGAAGGCCGAGCGGCCTATCGGAATATGCAGGACATTGTGGACGGGCTGCCTCCGGTGGACACGATGGAGGTCAAGAACTGGGGTCCGCAACTGCCCGCCGCAGCCTTTGCGTACCGCGTGACCCGGGACAGGGACCTGCTCGCCAAGGTCACGAGGATGCTGGAGGCCGGGCTCGACTACTACGAGGATATTTTTGCAGAATGCGAGAGCCAAAGCGATCTGTGGGCCTATGGTGACATGCGGTATTCGCATACGCGCATCGCATGGCTGGCGGCCCTGGACTGGGTGTGGAACGACCTTACGCCCGCGCAGCGGCGCGCCCTTGCCTCACGCATGCTCGACCACGTGTACGAACAGCTAACCAGGTGGCCGCATTTCCGCAACTGGCAAGGGTCGTTCTACTTGATGGACAATCTGTACTGGTATGCTGGCGTGGTCCTTGCGGATGAGGAGCTGGGAGAAGAGGACTACCATCGCGCGCTGGAAATCCTGGAGAAAGGCTATGGCACGCACTTGAAGATGATGCACTCGCGCGCGGAGCAGCGTACGGACGACGGAGCCCTGGCGGTACGCTTCGGGTACACTGCGGCCGCGTACCCGCACGCGGATTGGAGCTTCGTGCACACGTGGCGGTCCGCGATCAGCCCGGACATCCCAAAGGCATGGCACCACACCGCGCTCATGCCCAACCAGCTCTACTGGAACTTCCTGCCGGGCCTGCACTACTTCGGGCTGTCGTTTGCCTGGCACAATCCTGCGTACATCCGGCCCGAAAGCTGGGGCAGGCCGATCGGCGGGTACCTGGCCCAGCACGTGTACTTCTACAGCGAGTCGCACCCCGAGATGGCCAATCTGGCGCGCTACCTGTGGCAGCGCTACGACCTGTCGCGCAACGGCAAGTACGGCGCGGTGCCGATTTGGAGCGAGATTTGGGCGCCCGCGGACATGGATGCCCCCCCGGCTCGCCTGCCGGAGGGCATGCCCCTGGCGCGCCACTTCGACGGCAACGGCACCGTGCACATGCGCACGGGCGGCGGTCCGGCGGACACCTACGCCCTGTTCAACATGTCCGGCACGAAATACAGCTCCGGTCAGTTCGATGTCGGGCACTTCGGCATCTACAAGCAGGGGTGGCTCGCCCTGGACACCGGCACCCGCAACGCCTGGCCGGAGACCCAGGAGTACTACTCGCAGACCGTGGCGCACAACTGTGTGCTCATCCGCATGCCCGGCGAGGAGTTCAAGGGCATGTTCGGGAAACCGGCCCAGAGCAATGCCGGCGGTCAGCGCCACACCAAGAGGGCGGATCCTTTGGCGTTCGAGACGGATCGCCACTTCGCGTATGCGGCCACGGACGCCACCGATGCCTACCATCCCGACAAGTGTGCGCAGATGGTCCGCCAGTTCCTGTTTCTGGCGCCGGATCACTTCGTGGTGTTCGACCGGGTGACCTCGACGAACGCGGAGTATCCGAAGACGTGGCTCTTGCACACCTCGAACGAGCCTACGGTCACGGGCAGCACGTTCCGCGCCGACCAGGCAGAGGGCCGCCTCTTCTGCCGCACGCTTTCCCCGCCGGAGGCGCGCCTGGAGAAGATCGGCGGTCCGGGCAAGGAATTCTGGGCCGACGGCAGGAACTGGCCGCTGGAGGACCGCTGGTGGGAGAAATACGGTCGGGGCCTCAACAAACAGGTTCCCGAGATGATGGGTCGGTGGCGCGTGGAGGTGCGGCCCGGCGCGGCGCGCGAGCAGGATTATTTTCTGC
>CAZOBJ010000151.1:0-6105 GCA_964577825.1 uncultured Planctomycetales bacterium | reverse complement strand
CCGAACACCACGTGCTGGACCTCTCCGACGTCGAGTACATGAACAGCACCATGCTCGGCCAGGTTGTCCGATTTCACGGGGCGTTACAGGCCCGCGATTTCCGCCTGGTTCTCTTGGGCGCGCACGGGACGGTGCGCCGCGTGCTGCAGGAGACGGGCATTGACAGACTCGTGCCTCTCGTCGACTCCAAAGACGAGGTGCCCGAAGCGCTCGACCTCAAACGCCGACAGGCCGTTCGACACCGGCCTCAGAACCTGGATTATGACAAGGTCGCCGAGGAGATCGAAGAGATTATCCTTGGCGGCGACGAAGCCGCCGAGCGGCTCCGCCAGCAAGGCGGTGAGCTCGACAAGCTGCTCATGCAGGAACCGGAGGCCCCCTAACCTCCGGTTCCTCTGCTGTCAGTCGACGCCCGTGCCGCGCGGAAGGTCCGCACGACCTCCTCGGTGGCCCGGCGCAGATTAGCTCCGGCTTGGCGCATCGCCTGCTGCAAACGGCAGGGCCCGAGACAGAGGCTGAACGCCGCGTTGAACCCTGCAGCGTCGAGCTCTGCATGCTCTGCCCCAACCTCGCCGACCACGGCAATGCATGGGATATGAAGCTCCCGAGCGGCCCGCGCCACCGCGCCCGTGGCTTTGCCAAAGGCGGTCTGTGCGTCCAGCCTGCCTTCACTCGTGAGCACGAGTTCTGCGGCCCGCGCTCGCTCTCGGAAGCGGATGATCTCCAGCACGCGCTCGGCCCCGTCGCAGAGCTCTGCCCCAAGCATGGCGTACAGCCCCGCGCCCAGTCCACCGGCCGCACCTGCGCCCGGCACATGTCGCGCGTCCACGCCCAGGTCGCGCTGCAACACGCGCGCGAAATCCTCCATGCCACTTTCAAGCTCGTCTACGTCCGCTGGCGAAGCCCCCTTTTGACGAGCGTATACACGAGCTGCCCCTTGGTCGCCGAGGAGCGGATTGCGCACGTCGCAAATCACCTCAAGGACTATGGACTCGATGCGCGCATCCATGACCTCTGTATCGATTCGCTCGACTCGGCCCAGAGAGGCTCCGCATGGGTCAAGCTCACACCCGCCCTCATCGAGAAACCGCACGCCCAGAGAGGCGGCCGCGCCCATGCCCCCGTCGTTCGTGGCACTGCCGCCGATGCCTACCAGGATGTGCTCCGCACCCGCGTCCAGGGCGACGCGTATAAGCTGGCCGGTGCCGCGCGTGGTCGTGTGCAGCACGTCGTACTCGTCCGCCCGCAGCAGTGCCAGCCCGCTGGCCGCCGCCATCTCCACCACGGCCAGCCGTTGCTCCGGCATCCACGCCCACTGCGCCTGGATCCTCCGGCCGCGCGGCCCGGTCACGTGTTCGGTTCGTCGTTCGCCGTCAAGCGCCGTGACGAGCACGTCGATAAGCCCGTCCCCGCCGTCCGAGACCGGCGCCTCGATGATCTCCGCTTCGGCCAGCGCGTCACGCACGCCGTGGGCCATGGCCTGTGCAGCGTCTATTGCGGACAGGCTGCCCTTGAGGGAATTCGGCGCGACGACGACCTTCACGCGTATCCTCGGAGCTTGACGATCAGATAGACGGCCAGGAGCGCGCCCAGCAGCACCTCTGCCACAGCGAGCGCGACGACGTTGAGCCGCGGAAACACACTGCGAATGAACGGCTCGATCCATCGCAAGAGCACCAGTCCGAGCGCCCCGTCCAGGAGCAGCAATACGCTCACCACCAGCGTGATCTTGTCGGCAAGGCTCATTCCGTGTCCTCCGCGGACTCAGGTGCACGCACGGCCCGTATGCGCTCCGCTAGAGACCCGCGACACTGCACCAATGGCGCCCCTCCCACGACTAGAGGCCACCGGGGCGGGGCCATGCCCTCCACAAGCTCGACCACGGCCTGGCTGGCCTGCGGATCCTCCAGTTGCGTGAGCGCCAGGCCCGCCTGATAGCGGACCTGGGCCTCGGGATGCTCGAGCAGAGGCACCAGCCACGAGCGGGCCGCACGGCCGGCCAATGCGGCCAACGCGTGACACGCGTCTGTACGCTGGTCTCCTTCCAGGATGCACTTGCGCAGGAATGCGTATACTTCCTCGTCTCGCCAGTCCGCCTGCGGGAGGCAGACGCCCACGATGCGAGAGCGGATTTGCGGCGATTGCTCTCGCTCGTAATGCGACAGGATCAGCCGCACGAGCCGCCGCTGCTCCTGTTCGTGTCCGTCGGCTCCCGCCGCACGAGCGCGATGCGCCATCACGCGCAAGGCAATACTTCGATCGTCCTCGTACATGCTGTGCAGGTCTCGGCGCAGCGCGGCCTCGGAATGCTCTTGTTGCTGCTTGATGTACGGCGTGTCCACATACGGATACAACGTCCTGCGCTCACAGCCGCACAACCCACACAGAATTGCGACCAAGACTGCGAACGTGAGCCATGCACAACTGTCGAGTCGACATTCACTCATTGGCTCGTCTCTATGCTGTCCGCCCCGGCGCTTCGGTCGACGGCCCAGCGGAGGTCCGCGGCCACCAGGGGAGCGACGTAGTCGTCCACGTTCGCATGGGAGACCGCGCGCGGCCATGCGCGGGAGACTTCGTGATTCTCGGTCGCACCCGTCATGGCCGCCCCATGGACAAAGGCCGTGGCCATCTGATAGTAGTTGACATGCCGGATCACGCCGCCATCGATCTCGGCGGGAGAATCCGAATAGGCAACCGGGCTACGAAGTCCTGCGGGAAGGCGCCGCAAAGCGTCCACCGTGACAAGAAGCACCACATCCAATCCTTCTCCCTCGTCCGCCAGATCTCGGGTGAGGTCGCAGGCCACCCCCCCACCAAGGCCGTACCCGACGAGGACCGTCTCGGCCTCTCGCTCGTTCGCTTTTCGGCGCATACCTTCTCGGTGGATCCAAATGTGAGCGCGGGCGGCCTCGTCGACGCCGAAAATCGCGGCACTGCACGGCCCGGCTTCCATCGCGCGGTCCAAGGCCAGGCGCAGCCCATACGCAAGCCCGTCCACCGGGGTCTGCGCCCCAGGGAACACGGCGATGATCGGGCCTTCTCGCGCGCTCTGAACCACGGTCATCTGGATGCCGGCTCTATGTACGGACCTGGGATAGACCGCCTGCATCGCGCCCGACACGGTCTCGCGTGGCGTACAGCCTGCACTCGCACACAGGGCCACGAGTCCGCAAACCGTCAGCCACAGGCCCGCCACGCGCATCTCTACTCCTCGTGCGGCATATGGCACGGCGGACGCCCGCACGGACGCCCGCCTCGTTGCTGCTCTTGCCTCGTGCGAGGAGAGCCCTTCTCAGGTGTCCGCGCCAGCCTCGTTGGACGACGCCGCCGCGTCTGTCTCTCCCTCGGACGTCGCCTTGGTGGAAGGCTCCTTAGCCGAGCCCTCTTCGCTCTCTTGCGCAGCAGCCTTCACCTTGGCCTTCACGCGGCGGGGACGGCCCTTCTTGCGAATCTCTTCCTCGACGAGCTCGAACAGACACAGCGGCCCGGCGTCACCGAGTCGCTTCCGATCCAGATGCAAAATTCTGCTGTACCCGCCCGGTCGGTCGGCGTACCGGGGAGCGATCTCCTCGAACAAGCGCGCCACCACGCGCTTATCGTGAAGCAAGGCGACGGCCCGTCTGCGATGGGCAAGGGTGCCGTGCTTCGCGCAAGTGATCAGCTTCTCCGCGAACGGACGCGCCTCCTTTGCCTTCGCCGGACTGGTGACCACACGTCCGTGCTCGAACAGACCGGTCACCAGGTTGCGGACCATGGCCTTGCGGTGGCTGGGGGTGCGGTTCAGTTTTCGACCGCGCTTCGAGTGCCGCATGATTTCCTCTTCCTTGCGTAAACGTAGGAGGCCATGCCGGGCCAGACTTAGGAGTGCCGGACGGGCTCGGCGGCCTCGGTCTCCTCGGTGCTCGGCATCTCCATGCCGAAATACAGCCCCAAGTCGGCGAGCTTGCTCTTCATCTCCTTCAGGCTTGTCTTACCGAAGTTGCGTACCTGGAGCATCTCGGTTTCCGTGCGCTGCACGAGGTCCCTGAGCGTCCGTATCCCCTCCGCTGCCAGGCAGTTCGCGGCACGCACGGAAGGATCCAACACGGACACCGGCTGCTCCAGCTTGGCCGCGAGCTCTCGATCCTCCGGGGTCAGCTCGCCAGCGCCGGCGCCGGCCTCAATGAGCGTCTCTCGCTCCAGCTCCGGCCCAAGCTCGAAGTACTTCACAAACGGGTTCAGGTGCTTGCGCAGGATCGAGGCCGCCTCCACCAGCGCCTCCTCCGGGGTAACCGTGCCGTCGGTCCACACGTCCAGGATCAGACGGTCGTAGTTCGTCATTTGTCCGACTCGGGTGTCCTCGGTGCCCCACCGGGTGCGCCGGACCGGCGAGAACGTTGCGTCCATGGGGATAACACCCAGGGCCTGCTCGGGCAGGCGCAGCTCCTCGGCCGCCTTGTATCCGCGCCCCTTGGCCACCACGACCTCCGCCTCGAAGGTCACATCGTCCTTCACAATCGTTGCGATCTGCAGGTCGGGGTTCACGATTTCCACGTTCTGATTGGCCTCAATGTCGGCGGCGGTCACCGGTCCCTCGCCGGATTTGCGGATCCGAAGCCGCTCCGGGCCTTCGCCGCGGATCTTGATGAGCAGCCCTTTGAGGTTGAGGATGATGTTCATGATGTCTTCGTACATCCCGGGGATGGCGGTAAACTCGTGCGTCGCGTTCTGGAAATGGACGCTGATCGGAGCGGTGCCCTCGATGCTTGAAAGGAGCACTCGCCGCAGACTGTTGCCCACGGTGATCCCATACCCACGCTCGAACGGCTCGGCCGTGAAACGGGCGTACGTGTCCGACTTGGTCTCCTCGTCCACCTGCACGGCAGTGGGCAGTTCAAACCCTCTCCAGCGAATGCGCATAGGTCGTCTCCCGAATGCCAGGGGCTCCATTGCGGCGGCGACTTCTATGCACGGCGGGCCCTGGCGCCCGCAGCCTTTCGCCAACCGCCGAGTTATCGCTCAGACGCGCCGCCGCTTGCGCGGCCGACAGCCGTTGTGCGGCAGCGGCGTAATGTCTGTAATGGTCCTGATCGTCATGCCCGCGGCCTGCAGGCCCCGCACCGCACTTTCTCGCCCGCTGCCCGGGCCCTTCACCCGCACCTCGAGCTCACGCAGGCCCAGCTTCTGCGCCTTCTCGGCGCAGAGCTCTGCCGTGCGCTGGGCCGCGAACGGGGTGCTCTTCCGTGTGCCCTTGAACCCGGACGTCCCCGCGGTCGACCACACGAGTACGTTGCCGTAGATGTCCGTGATCGTGATGTTCGTGTTGTTGAAGGTCGCCTTCACGTAGGCGATCCCCTTGGTCACGTTCTTCTTGACCTTCTTCTTCCGATAGCGCCTGGCCATAATGAATGTGACTCCTTGTCTCGGGTTCGGGATACACAAACCCGCCCGGTGGCTCCCCTGCGCCCTATCGCATTGACTTGACGCTCTTCTTGCCCGCCACGGTCTTGCGGGGTCCCTTGCGCATGCGGGCATTGGTGCGGGTACGCTGCCCGCGCACAGGCAGTCCGCGGATATGGCGCAGTCCGCGATAGCACTGGATCTTCTTCAGGCGCTGGATATTCTGCGCCACCTGCCGCCGCAGCTGCCCCTCGATCACGTAGCTCTTGTCCAGCAGGTTCGCCAAGCGGCTGAGTTCGTCTTCGGTCAGATCCCGCGCACGCTTGTTCGGATCAATATCCGCGCGCGCGAGCACCTCAGAGGCAACGTGTGGGCCCACGCCATGAATCGCGGTGAGCGCCACCTTGACCACCTTCTCATTGGGGACATCCACGCCTACGAGTCTCGGCATACCCCGGTCCTCCTTTTCGCAGTCGACTGCGTATCAGCGACTACTTGCCCTGCCGCTGCTTGTGGCGGGGCTCGGACTTGCAGATGACCCGGACCACGCCCTTGCGGCGGACGATCTTGCAGTTCTCACAGCGTCGTTTCACGGACGCGTGTACCTTCATAGCGCCTCCTTCCACGCGAGCGGTCACCCTCGGTACACGATCCGCCCGCGGCTCAAGTCGTACGGCGACAGCTCCACGGTCACTCGGTCGCCGGGCACGATGCGGATAAAAT
>CAZOBJ010000150.1:0-6117 GCA_964577825.1 uncultured Planctomycetales bacterium | reverse complement strand
GGGACTGCCATTCTGGGTCGGTGTGTGCTTGACAGGGCCGCGGCGACCTGCTCTTGTAGACCCGTATCGGCTGAGCAAGGACGGCGGGCCAGCGCGCGTGTTGTCTGCGCTGTATGGACGCAACGCCGCAAACAGGAGAGAGCGGAATGAGGCCACCGTGCCTGGTACTGATGCTCGCGACTGGGGTCCTGTGCCTGTTGCCTTCGGCCGCGATCACTGCGGAGCAGAGGCTGGACGAAGCGGTGCAGATCCTTCGCAACATCGATCCGCAGCGCATGTCCGAAGAGGAGCGCGAGCAGAAGTCCGAGGAGATCGGCACGGCCCGGGAGACCCTTCAGAACGCAGGCCAGCCCGCGACGCGTCGGCTCAAGGCCGAGCTGGCCGCCATCCGCAAGGCCGACTCTCGCGACGACAGGTTCTCGCTGGCCGCGGCTGCGCTACTTTGGAAGATCAACGGCATCGATGAGGTGCAGACAATTGCAGAAATCTGGCGCACCTCGAACCTGGACGTCCAGTACAACTACGTGCTTGTGCCCGCGGTCCTGGCCGCACGCACCCGTGACCCGCGCGTCCTTCCCATGCTCAAGACATTGCTCAGGGACAAGCGGGGGACCTTCTTCGTGCCCCAGCACTATCTGATGCTGGAGTGGCCCCTGACCCAGAGGTTCATCTGGGGAGCCTACGGATCCCAGGCGTTGCCTGTGCTTGAGCAGACTTTGACGGAGTCCGAGAACGGGGCGGAGCTCGAGACCGCCATGGTCTTGCTCGCGTCGTCCTTTCGGACCTCTGCTCTGCCTCGCATCCGCGAGCTCGCCTCGCACCAGGACAGCGACGTGCGCTCCACCGCACTCCAATGCCTGGGCATATTCGGCCATCCCCAGGACTACGAGCTGCTTGCCCGGTCTTGCACGGCGGAGAATCTGGCCCGCAGTCCGGACCTCGCCTATGGCTTGGGCCTGTACGAGGACCTCCGACTCGCCGACGAACTCGTACCCTTCTTGCACTCCGACACCGTGGCCGTCAGGAAGGCCGTGCTCGGCGCTCTGCGCATCCTGCCCTGCCCCGCTTCCCTGGAGGCGATCCACGCGTGGGCGGACGAGGCTTCGATCCCTCAAGAGCGCATGGCCTGCGCCGCGCGTGCCGCCGAGTTGCTCCATATGATCGACCTCGACTGGGAGGCCTACGCCGCCTTGGATGAGGAGGAACGAGACCGGGAGTTCCGAGACGCGCGTGAAGCGGACAGGGCAGAGTTCGTATTGAAGCCGGATGATCGGACCCTCACCCGCAAGCAGTTCCTTCGAGCGACCGAGGAATGGAAGAGCCAGAACGGCATCACGGGCGGCGCCTTCGAATGGGTGGAGGACCGTCACATCCTGTCCGTGGCTGCGCCGCAGGACATCCCGCTCCTGATCGACGTGCGCGCCCGGGTGTACGAGCGGATCTCGGACGAGGCGCTCATCGAAGTGGCCATACTCGATCGCCTCATCAAGCACCTGGCTCGCGCCACATACCGCGACACCGTGGGCTGCACCCCGAAGGTCACCCGATAGCCCAAGCCCGAATCGTCGATTCACATGCTCCTAACTTGACCTGGCGTGTTCCGGCTCGTAGGCTGCGCACGTCCACAGGCCTGCCAAGAGAGAGGACTCGGAGCGCTCGTCCCATGCGCAAGATCCCGCGCAATGTCTTCTGCCTCGGCGTGGTGAGCTTCCTCACCGACCTGTCCAGCGAGATGATCCTCCCGGTCATCCTGCCGCTCTTCATGCGCGCGCAGGGCATCGCCCTGCCGGCCATCGGGTTGATCGAAGGCGTGGCCGAGAGCAGCTCCAGCCTGCTCAAGCTCGGCTCCGGCTGGCTCTCGGACCGGGTCCGCCACCGCAAGGCGCTGGTCGGCGTCGGGTATGGGCTCTCCACCGTGGTCAAGCCCGTGTTCGCGTTTGCGGGCGTATGGTGGCACTTTCTGACGATCCGCTTTGTGGAGCGCATGGGCAAGGGCGTGCGCACCGCGCCGCGCGACGCGCTGCTCGCCGCGTCCGTGACCCAGGACACGCGCGGGGGCGCCTTCGGATTCCATCGCGCCATGGACACGGCCGGCGCGTTCTTCGGGCTGCTCAGCGCCCTCGTGCTCGTGTGGGTGCTCAAGCTCGAGCCCGAGGGCTTTCGCCCCCTCTTCTGGATCGCGTTCGTGCCCGCGGCCCTGGCGGTGCTGGTCATCGTGTTCTTCGTGCGCGAGGTCCCGCCGCCACCGGCTCCGGACGGCGAAGAGCGCCGCGTCCGAGGGCCGCTGAGCGCGCGCTTCAAGGCGTACCTCTTGGTGACCGGCCTCTTCACCCTGGGCAATTCGAGCGACGCGTTCCTGGCCCTGCGCGCCGAGGGGCTGGGGCTTTCGACCTTGCGCATCCTCCTTCTCATGCTCGCCATGAACGCGGTCTATGCAGGGCTCGCCACGCATCTGGGGCGGCTCAGCGACCGGATCGGGCGCACCCGGATGCTCGCGACCAGCTTCCTCGTCTACGCGGCCGTGTACGCGGGCCTCGCCTTTGCGGGCGCGGGTTGGATGCTCTGGCCCCTGTTCGTGGTGTACGGGCTGTACTACGCCATGGCCGAGGGCAGCTTCCGCGCCATTGTCGCGGACCTCGTGCCCGAGCACCTGCGCGGATACGGATACGGGCTCTTCCACATGGTGGTCGGCGTAGTGGCCGTGCCCTCCAGCGTGATCATGGGCTGGCTCTGGAAGGCCGTGGGCGTGGAATACGCCTTCTCCTTCGGCGCGGTCATGGCACTGGCGGCCATGATATTGATGCTCGCCCTGGTGGCCCGGCCGCACGCGTCCGGTCTCGACCAGGCCTGAGCGAGTACCGCCTCGTCACAGGTATAGCGCGGCGCACCAGTCAGCTCTTGTGCGGCGCCCCTGTGCCCGGTTCGCCAAGGCCCGCAATATCCACGCCATCTGGGATCTCAAGAGGGGTATAGCGGTTGGGCACCTTCATCCTGAATGCGCCTGCCCGTTGGCCACCGATGCGCCGCGCCAGCTCGTCCGCGTCGGGCACATGCAGCATGCGCTTGCCGAGCAGGTGCTCTGCGGCGAACTCGTTGAGACGCTCTTCGATCCGGTCCACGGCGGCGACGGCCCGATCCCGCTCCTCGACATTGTGCCCGCCCAGCGCGTCCCGGGCCGCAAAGCAGGCGTCATACAGCATCCGGAAGAGCGCGGCGTACTCCACCCGGTCGTAGAAGCCTTGCAGTCGCGCGTCCTCTTCCGTGCGCACATCCACGGGATGGTCGCGCAGCCAGGCCAGGATGCGCGGGCGCACAATCTCCATGGTGCCCAGCACGCTGAAGGTGGCGTGTGAGTCCTTGAGCGCCTCGCGCAGCAGGGCGTGGAGCTCCCCCGCGGCCGCTGCGTGCCTGCCGTAGAAGGCTCGGAAGAACTCGTCTCGGACCTGGTCCTGGGGCGGGTCGCAGGATCGCGCACCGTGCGCGGCCGTGTAGAAGTTCAATCCATACGCGATCGTGTCCGGCATGGCGGACTGCGTGTATCCGCCGTCGATGCCCAGAGACCTGTACAGGCGGAAGTCCTCGCGCATCACCTCGTCGATGGGGAATGGCATATTCAGGGTCGCGTTCGTGCCCATGTAGTATTCGTGCAGATACACCCGGCCCGGCGTGATCTTGCGCCACGCCTCCAGGATGCTGGGGTAGTGCTTGTATCGCGCCTCCTGCGGCCTGTCCGGGTCCATGGTCTTGTAGTCCTCGCGCGTGATGCCCGCGGCCAGCGGCCGGTCGTACATCCGCTCGAAGAACGCAAGCAGCGCATCGGCCTGCGGATGGAGCTCAACGCCTTCCTCGGGCGGCGCAAGGGTGGCGGTGTACAGCAGGATGCTGAACCGCTTCTTTGGGAACCGGGGCGCCAGGCGCTCGATCAGCTTGTTGCAGAACAGGCAATAGGTCTTGCTCTTCACCCGCGAGGCCCAGGCCCGGTACCCGATCGGCGAGAAGCGAAGCGGCTCGATCCGCTCGCAGGCCGGGCACTCGCACCAGCGGCCGGGGCCGTCGTTCGCTCCGATGCCGACCACGGACACCTCCGGGTTGGCCTCCAGAAACGCGGCGATGTTCCGGGTCATGATGTCCACCACCTCCGGGTTGGAGGTGCACACCTGCGTAGCCTTGCGCTCGCCGTTGACCAGGGGATAGTACTCCGGGTGCTCGGCGAAGTACTTGTCCGGCGGCAGCCAGTGGTTGAAGGTGTGCAGGCCCACGGAGAGCTCCAGGCCTCGCCTCTCCCGAGCCTCCTTCAAGTATCGCGCCTTCTTGCGCTCCCAGCCCTGGAACGTGCCGACCATGCCGAAGTTCATGCCGTTCTTGACCATCCAGTCGATCATGAGGCCGTCGTCTTCGTCAAACGAGGTCCAGGAGTAGCGGTCGAGCTCAAGCCCGCGCACCGGCAGATCCGGCGCGATCCGCTCGTCGCACGGCGGGATTTGGAGTTCGTCGAGCTGCGGGACCACCTCGTACTCAGGGCCCGCCACCGGCCATGCGCACCCGGCCCGCGTGGCCAGGAGATGGTAGAGCCCGTGCAAAGTGGTCAGCTTGCTGTCCCCTCGGACCACCACTGACGAATCGGCGGCCAGGATCCGGTATCCGCCCGCCGGCACGGTCTCTGCCGTCACGCCGGCTCGGTTGGCCGACTTCGTGGCGCCGAGCGCGATCAGTCCGCCCTCCGGCGGCTTGTCCGGCTCCGCGGTCATGACCGGGCAGTCGCCCCCCACAATGCGCTGCAGGTAGCGCCTGCACTCCTCGCCCGCAAACGCATCCTGCTCCGAGACCACGACGGTCGGCGCCGCCTTGGCATTCCGCGAAATCTGCATGGCTTCATCCCCTGGTGACAGATCAGACCGGCGCGCGCGACCGGTCCGCCCCGCTCGCGCGCGCTCGGTAACCGGGCCCAAAGCAAGACTACACCTTGCCTTGAGAGAGATGTCAAGGGAGAGAGCGTTGGGCGTCCGCCCCTATGGCACGAAAGCGCAAGGGCCTCGGCGGATACCGCCGGCAACGCCTACCGGAATGCCAGCCGACCGAACCGATCCGGACGGTGCCATGACTTGCCGGTCGGGCTCCAGGACGAAGGCGAAAGCTCTCCGCCGCGAAACAAGCGATGGAAGTTGACCCGCCACGGCTTGCGTCCAGGCTTCTGGAGGCCAAACGCCGCGTAGGGGATGGCCGCTTCTGCAGTCCAGCCGAACGCGGTCTTGGCTGCCGCGGCCTGCCAGTCCGGCGCGTACGCATAGTCGCGTCCACCACTCGTCGTCGCACGCTGGTCGAACCGGTTGCCCGCCGCGCTCACCCCCATCTGGTAGTAGGTGGCCGAGTCCGTGTCCGCCTGGAGGAAGAGCACCATGGCGTCGTCCTCGAGCCGAAAGAAGTCCTCCTCGGTCTGCGCGCGCCCAGAAATGGCCTCCGGGTTGGGGTCGGCGCACGCGAACCCGAAGTATACCGCTTCAGGTCCGTAAGCGACCCGCACCGACGTCTCCACGGGCGACGATTCGCCCGTCTCCTGCGAGACGAACCCGCGCACCTCGGGCGCGCGGCCCCAGACGTCTTCGTCAAGCGCGCCGTCCACTTCAAGTGGCGCCCCAACCTCCACCGCAGTGAGGGTTGACGCATTGCTCGTCTGTGCCTCTTGCGGCGCGGTGCCAGGCAGGCGCGCGGAGTACTGCTGTGCACGATCCAGGGCTTGGGCTACGTTCTCGGCCTTGGCCCACACGCGCCAGTCCGTGACCATCTGCCAGGCTCGGGCGGCATTGCCGGCCTGGAGCGCGTCCCGCGCCGCGCGGGCGAACGCGGCGTACCACCAGCTCTCGTCGCGATTCAGCAGGTCCAGCTCGCGACCGCGCGAAGCGGCTCGTTCCAGCCAATTGACGAGATTGCGGACATGGGCGGCCTGGCCCGTACTGATCGGGTTCGTGGACCAGTCCACCACCTTCGCGTTCTCTCCGGGCACGCGGAACGCTGCGATCCCATACGGGCTGAGGGAGACGAGCACGCGCGCGCCGTCTTCCGTGCGCGGCGCCGGCTCGCCCGAGACCAGGTCCAAGACCGCGCCTTCCGCATTGTCCA
>CAZOBJ010000149.1:0-6245 GCA_964577825.1 uncultured Planctomycetales bacterium | reverse complement strand
TACCTGCGCTGGACCGGGGAGAACGCGTCCGTGATGGGCGTGTGGCAGTACAGCGATGCGAACCATGCGTATGCGCCGGACTGGGGTATGGACATGAGCCGGCTCACCAAGGATCTGCGCGACACCGCGGCGCGAGTACTGGACGCCAACGGCGTGGCCCCGATGCCCAGCATCGAGTTCTGCTATCAGTACGAGCTCATGCGCCGCACGGGCATGTACAACGACGGCCAGGTGGCCCTGGGTGCGGACACGGGGTTGCTGGTCACCGGCCAGGGCCAACAGCTCAAGAGCTGGCTCGGCAACATGAACTTCCTGCATCCCGAGGTGGCCGAGGTCCTGTACGCGATCGGCGTAGACCTGGCCGAGAAGTGGCGGGACGTGCCCGGCTTCCCGGGGATCAACTACACGGCCTACACCACTCCGGGCTTCTCGATCCCCGCCCTGTCGGGGTACTCCGGCGGCGGAGACGACCACTTCCTCAACGCAAGCTATGACGACGCCACCATGCGCCGGTTTCAGGAGGACACGGGCGTCTCGGTCCCCGGGGCCCCGGACGACCCAGAGCGGTTCGGAAAGCGCCGCGCGTTCCTCACCGCGCCCCAGATGCGCGAGCGATGGGTCGACTGGCGGTGCGAGAAGGTGCGCGACTTCTTTCGCGAGGCGCGCCGCCGCGTACGCGAGCTGCGCCCGGACCTGGACGTGTTCGCCAGTCTGTACGTGGACGTGTCCCACGCAAGGACCTGGAAGCAGACCGGCCTGCCCATCAGCGAGTTCCTGCGCCAGTTCGGCTGGGACCCGACCCTGTTCCGGGGCGAGGACGGCCTGTGGTGCACGCACTGGATGCACGGCGAGTCCCTGCGCTACTTCCGCGCCCGCAGGCAAACCGGGTACGCCGCGGCCTGGGAGATGATGAGCGACCCCGACTACTACGCGCTCTATGCCCGCGACGACCACCGGTCGCAGATGATCATGCACCACTGGCAGGAACTCGAGCAGTGGGCCTTTGCCATGCCGGAGCGCGAGGGTTGGGCGTACCCGTACCAGTCCACGATGCAGGCGCACGCGTCTGGGCCGTATGCGCGCGAGCCGTACACCTATGGGCTGATCGGCGGGGATCCGCAGTTCGTGCTGTGGGCCTTCAGTCACGTGAGCCGCATGGTGGGCCACGAGCAGCCCATGCGCGACTACATCCGCGTGCTGCGCGCCCTGCCCGCGCACAAGCTTGCGCCCGTGGCCGACACCGGGTTCGAGACGAACCTGGCCCTGCGCGCATGGCAGGACGGCGCGACCACCTACCTCCTCGTCGCGAACCCGGGCTACTGGACCGTGGAGGGCTCGCTCTCGCTCGCCGGCGTGGATGCGCTTGCCGATCTCGTAACCGGCGCTCCCGCGCCCACGCAGCAGGAGGGGGCGCGCACCGTGCTGCCCGTGCGCCTGGGGCCGTTCGGCGTGACCGCGTATCGGGTGACCGGCGCGGATGCACAGGTCGCGGATTGGCAGGCCTCTGCCGCGGACGACGACGAGCTTGCCCACGTGCGCACGCAGATCGACACCGCGCTGCGTCTACTTGAAAATGAGGAGGCGGCCGAGCGCATCTCGGCCGAAGACCGCGTCTGGCTCGCACAGCAGGCGCGCGCAGCCCAGGACGATCTGGACCAGGGCCGCGAGGCGCGCGCCTGGGCCACGGTCACCGACTGGCGCTACTGGGGCCTGCTCCACGACGACCTGTTGCAAGACCACAGGCGGTAGCGGCAGATCGCGCAAGGACGGACGCTCGCGTGCCGTGCCGCCGCGGCGCGCGTGGCGTGCGCGCCTACAAGAGCGGCACCTCCTGCTCGGCGCCGCGGGCCTCGTCCGAGGCGTAGCCCGCGTAGATGGCCGCGATCGTGTCCAGGGCGAGATCCAGGTCGCTCTGGGGCCGGCGGCCCCGGGCCATGCACTCCACGAAGTCCTGCATCTCCGCGATGTACCCGAGCGTATAGTTCTCGTCCGGGGTCAGCTGCGTCCAGCCTTCCTTGGTGCCAATCTTCTCGACCGTGTAGATGTCCTCGAACTGCGCGCCGCGCGGGTTGAAGGTCTCCAGCATCGGGATTGGGCTCAGGTTGCACCGCGTGCGGTGGTTGTTGGCGAACACGTCCAGGTAGTTGTAGATGCCCCCGAGCACGATCTCGCCGCTCGTGACGTCCGCGATGGTCCCGTCCTCGAAGGTCAGGTGCATCCACCCGTGGTCCTCGGAGTCGTGGTACCCGGTGCGCAGGAACCCCGCGTCGCGGAAACCCGGCAGCTCGGTCAGCCGCTCGCAGCGCGCGGTCACGGTCTTGGGCCGGATGGGTCGGCCCGCCCCGGCCAGGCCCTCGATGCGCTTCAGGTACAGGACCGCGCCCAGGGGATGGCACGCCTTGCCCATAAGAGACCCGCCGCCCTGGAGCCGCCACACGCCGTAGGTCTTCGAATGCGACCCGCTGTGCGACTCTTCGCCCGTCTGGCGCAGGAGCTGGGCGCCGGTCTTTTCCACGATCTCGCGCTCCTTCTGCACCGCGGGCGCGTACACGAAGTTCTCGGCATATCCGAACGCGCCCTGCCCCGCGCGGATCGCCTCGGCCAGGCGCGCGAGCCTGTCCTGCACCGCCTCGAGCATCGGGCCCTTGGGCGCCGTGTCGCCGCGGAAGTCCTCGCCCGCGCCCTCCGGGCCGAAGTACCCGGAGAACGGCTTCTCGCAGATGATGTGCTTGCCCGCGGCCGCGGCGGCCAGGATCGCCTCGTCATGCGCGGCCGGAGGGCTCACGATATCCACGACGTCCACGTGCTCGAGCATGGCCTCCACGCTGTCGTACGCCTCCAGGCCGTGGTCTCGGGCGAACGCCTCGCGGCTCTGTTTGCGCAGGCTCGTCACGGCCGTGGCCCGGGCGTCCACGCCGTGCACGTGTTGCAAAGACTCGAAGTGGAACTGCGCGGCGAACCCCGCGCCCACCAGACCGATGCGCAACGTGCTCATGGGTTCCTCCTTCTCTGTTGGTCCTCGGGTGTGCGGTGCGTGCACCCAGCCCCGTCCCGCGCGCTGCACGCGCAGGCACAGCCCAGGCATCCTCGCACATTACGGCTGCTGGATCAAGGCGCGTGCCAGGGCGTCAAGAGCTGGACTCGACTACGAAGCGAACGCATGCACAGGTCCCATGGCGCATCGGACCCGCGCCCCGCGCACAAGAGGCCCAAGGGGCATCGCGCCTTCATTCGGCCGGGGCCGCCTGCGTGTCCTGTTGGCTCGCGGGCTCCCCCGCGTCTTCACTCGCTTGCTCACGAAGCATCTCGCGCGCCAAGCGGCAGATTTCCTTGACCTCCGGCGGCTCGTTGTCGGGTGAATATGGGTCTGGAAGCATCTGCGGCTTGCCGCCGAGGGAAGTACGCCTCAGGAGGACACGGAGGCGGCTGCGGGGCGCAACGAGCTTGCCGCAGTCAGACTCCTCCACCGTATAGCGTGCATACGCCTCGAAGTCCTCTATGACCTCGTCAAGAACCGCTTGCCGCTCCTGCTCAGTTATTCCTGGCTCGAAAGCGCCCTTCTGCTTAAGCAGACCATAGGTGTCCTCGGGCCACGTTTGGCAGGTCGTGAATAGGTAGCGCTGCCGGGCCCGCTCGCGTGTGGCCTCTGGTAGGTCCGGCCGCTTCCACACGTGCCTATACACAGGCAAGGGCGCCAGGCCCCCGTCCCGGGACCACAATACACCTTGCACGAGCTCGACGTCAGAGACGTCCGGTGAATGGGCGAGTATGCGATACAGCTCCTCTGTGGACCCTCTGAACCCAAGGCCCAAGGCCAGTGTGATCCGCAGCTTCACGTCCTTGTCGTTGGTGCGCCAGAATATGGAGGCCAGTGACCTAGATAGGAGGTGCGCCTCTTCCCCAGAAAGAGCGAGCAATTCATTGCGAAGCGTGGCGCCCGGCTTGAGCCTGTCCATGAGCGGCTTGCCGCGAGGATTCGAGAAGAACGCTACTATGCGGGCAATCCGCTCCGGCCGGGTGCGTTCCGAGGTCGCCGGGGGGGCGCCTGGCGGCACCCAATTGCCAGGATCGTACTGAAGGCCGCAACAACGCACACCACACGCATGTCAGCCCTCCTGCTCTGCGTCCCTGTGCACACGGCAATGTATGCGCCCACGCGTTCCTGTCGGGCCGGGCGCGGGGGCCGGGCGTCCCACGGTTCCAGGCCCGCGCGCGCTCCCTCTACGCCTCCTCGTCGCGCTGTACGCTGAAGTCGTTCCACCCGCCGAGCCAGTCGAACGTGATCCGGATGCGCGTGGGCGCCACGTTCTCGCCCGAGACCTGGACCGTGAACCGGAACTGCCCGTGTTCCCTGAACAGGCCGCGATACGCATACGGAAAGGGACGAATCGCCGGTTGGAACTCCTCCGCGTCGCTGCGCGTGGACAAAAGATCCACGAACTGCACCACGCCGTTGGGCAGGTCCACCGGACGGTAGGCCTGTTCGCCCCGGTAGGACCAGGGCAAGGGAATCGTGTCGCAGTAGTCGGTGGGCTGGAACTCGCCTGCGTGGTCGCGCCGCTCGACGTTCACGAGGTACGCCCGGCACCCCCTGGCGAGCGAGGCGGCCGCGTTCGCGACCTTGACCCTCACGTAATAGGCCTCGCGCTCCATGCTCTGGGTGTCGGTGGGCTTGCTTCTCTCCGGCGTACGCAACTTGCACCCGGGGACGTCCTCGTCGAACTCCAACTTGAGCTCCGGGCGGTAGACCCACCGCCGCAAGGGGTCGGCGAACACGGCTGTCACGAACCCGATAATGCCGCCGACCGCGACTCTAGGAGCCGCCACCAGGCCCAAGAGGACTACAAGCGCCAGGAGCCAGGATCGCGGCTCTTGTCGCAAGAAGCGATACCCTCGCCGCAACCTCGAGCGCGAACCTTTGGCCATTTCGGTCTCCTCCTCCGCCGGGGCCCTCACATTGTCCTGCGGCACATGCGCCTCGACTACCTATCAGGCCTCGCGCTTCGCTCGCCCCTCTCGGTAGGCCCGTGCCACCTGCACTCTATCTCGACGGCCGAAGGTGTCAAGCGCGGGCGCTCACCCGGACGCGCGGTCCGCTCGGCGCGCGTGCTCGTCGAGCACCTCTTCGTACACGCGCTCGACGGCCTGCGCGCACGTGGCCGCAGAGAACCGTGCCTCGGCCCGGGCCCGGCCGGCTCTGCCCAGGCGCGCGCGCAACTCTGCGTCCTTCAGGAGCGCGACCACGCGGCCCGCCGCGTCGCGCGTGTCCCGCGGGCCGGCCAGGAACCCGGTCTCGCCGTGCGAGACGACCTCGCGCAGGCCGTGCACGTTGTTCGCGACCACGGGCCTGCCCGCGGCCATGGCCTCGATGGCCGTGCGGCCGAGCCCCTCCTCGCGCGACAGGGCCACGAGCACGTCCAGGCCCGCCATCACGGCCGGGATGTCCTCGCGCCGCCCGGCAAAATGGACCCGGTCGCCAAGCCCCAGGCGCGCAGCACGGTCCTGCACTTCGCCGAGGTACGCATGCTCCCGCGCCAGGTGCGGGGCGCCGACCACCACGAAGTGGGCCTCGGGCACGGCCTCGCGCACCTGTGCGGCCAGGTCCACAAACTCGCGCACGCCCTTGTCCGCGCCGATGCGGCACACCTGGCCCACGACCGGGGCTCCGGGCGCAAGGCCGTACGCGCGCCGCCACAGGTCCCGGTCCGCGGCCGCGCGCGCGAAGCGCTCCAGGTCCACGCCGTTGGGGATCACGGTCACGCGCGAGCCGAGGCCGCGTCCGGCGAACGGCTGCGCACATGCGCCGCTGATCGCAACGATGCGCGCGCTCGTGCGGCCGAGCATCCGCACCACACCGCTCGCCACGGCCGCGGGCCGGGCGATCGCTGTGCAGCGCACATGCACCACGCTTGGTCGGCCCATACGGCGCGCGGCCAGCGGTCCGCCCAGGACCACCGCGCCGTTCGTGTGCACAAGGTGCGCGCCCGTGTCGCGGATCAGGCGCGAGAGGAACCGCACCGTGGGCCAGAACCGCCACGCGTATCGCGCCACGAAAAGCGGGTTGAGGCTGCGCTTGATCACGCTCATGGGATACTCGAACACCCGGCAGCCGAGCGCCTCGTACCGGGGCCGAAACGGGCTCTGTCCGGGCAGGACCGCGTCGTAGCGCCAGCCCCGCGGCGCGAGCTCTGCGATCACGCCCAGGATGCTCTCGTCCGGCCCGCTGATCGGCTGGGCAAAGGGAT
>CAZOBJ010000148.1:0-6262 GCA_964577825.1 uncultured Planctomycetales bacterium | reverse complement strand
CGCGGGCCCGCCACCGCGCGGCGCGGCGGGCCGACCAGGCGGTCCACCCGGCGACCGCGGCGCCGACCGCGCGACGGCTCATGGCCCGCCTCAGCCGCGCGGGCCCGGTCACCCGCGCGGAGTCCGGGGGCGGGCCGGATGTTTCTTGACTTCGCCCGCGCGCGGACCATGATGCGCAGCGACAAGGGGTTGCGCGATCTTGCGGCACGGCCGGGCGGGCCCGGTCGCCGGGTGCGACGCGGGGCACGGTTGACTGACACGGAGGACGACCATGGGAAGGAACGAGCGCGCATTCGCGGGACTCGGGGCCCTGATGCTGGGCCTCAGCCTTTCTCTTGCGGGCGCGGGGGTGCGGGCCGGAGAGGCGCGCACGCGGTCCGCGCCGGCCGCGGCGAGGCTGCGGTCGCTCATCCGGACGGACCATCCGCGGCTGTTCCTCAACAGAGACATGTGGCCGGGCATGCGCGCGCGGGCGCTGGGCGAGGGCAAGGCGACCTACCAGGCCATGTACGAGATCGCGGCCGGGCTGCCGGACGTGGACGCAATCGGGCGCAAGGACTGGGCCGAGGCGCTCGCGCCCAGCGCGTTCGTGTACCTCATGACCGGAGACAAGGCCCTGCTCGCCAAGATCCGCAGGATGCTGCGCGCGAGCGTGGACGTGTACAACGCCGAGGTGCCCAGGCACGAGAACTACGGGTCCGCGCCGCGCGGCCACCGGATGTCGTGGCTCGCGGCCATGGACTGGGTGTGGAACGACCTCGATCCGGACGAGCGCCTCGGGCTCGCCTCGGACATGATCGACAACGTGTACAGGCACCTGGACAAATTCCCCGGCGCCGACGGGTACAACGGCTCGTTCTACACGCCGGACAAGCTGTACTGGTACGCCGGGGTGGCCCTGCTCGACGACGGGCTGGACGAGGCGCATTACGCAAAGGCCCTCGAGCTTTTGCAGGAAGGGTACAACGACCATCAGAAGATGTTCGCGGTGCGCGGACGCTGCCGCCAGGACGACGGGGCGCTCCGGCCGCGCCTGGAGTACACCCTGCCCGCGTACCCGGACGCCACGTTCAAGTTCTTCCACTCCTGGCGGGCCGCGGTGGGGCCGGACATTCCGCGGGCGTGGCATCACAGCGCGCTCATGCCGAACCACGCGTTCTGGAACCTGTTGCCCGAGCCCCAGCACTTCGGCCTGGGCCAGGCCTGGCACAACCCCGGGTACGTGCCCTTCGAGCGGCTCATCAACCCCTTGTCCGGGTACCTGGCCCAGCACATCTATTTCTACGAAGACCTGTATCCGCAGCTTGCCAACCTGTCGCGGTTCCTGTGGCAGCGCATGGGCTTCGAGCGCGGCAAGGGCAAGTACGGGTACGTGCCCATCTGGAGCGAGATCTGGTCGCCGGTGGAGGCGCGCGGGGGGACGCTGCCGGAGAACCTGCCCCTGGCGCGCCACTTCGCGGGCAACGGCACCATCCTCATGCGCACGGGCAGCGGTCCTGCGGACACGTACGCGCTCTTCAACGCCGGGGGCGGGGTGGACTGCTCGGACCAGTTCGACGCCACGCACTTCGCCATTTACAAGCGGGGGTTCCTGGCCCTGGACACGGGCACGCGCCAGTCCTTCCCGCACATGCAGGACTACTACTCCCAGAGCGTGGCGCACAACTGCGTGCTCGTCCGCATGCCGGGCGAGGAGTTCATCGGCATGTACGGACGCGACACGAGCAGCAACGCCGGGGGCCAATACCGCAAGCCCGAGTACGCCAAGGCGCTCGCGTTCGAGACCGCGCCCTGGTTCGCGTACGCGGCGAGCGACGCCACGGCCACGTATCGCGCGGACAAGTGCGCGCAGATGGTCCGCCAGTTTCTGTTTCTGGCGCCGGATCACTTCCTCGTATTCGACCGGGTGAGGTCCGAACGGAGCGAGTACCCGAAAAAGTGGCTGTTGCATACCGCGAACGAGCCCACGGTCACGGACAAGACCTTCCGCGCGGACCAGGGAACGGGGCGCATCTTCTGCCGCACCCTGCTCCCGGCGGACGCGCGATTGGAGAAGATCGGCGGGCGCGGAAAAGAGTTCTGGGCCGACGGCAAGAACTGGCCGCTCTCGGACCGCTGGTGGGGCAGCTACGCGCGCGCTCTTCCGGCCCGGCAGCGGAACAACCGGATTGTACCCGAGATCATGGGCCGGTGGCGCGTGGAGGTGCACCCCGGCGCGGCGCGCGAGCAGGACTACTTCCTGCATCTCATTCAGGTGGCGGACCAGTCCGCACAGAGCATGGCCGAAAGCGAGGTGCGCGAGGTCGGAGATCGCATTGAGCTGACCTTCTCCGCAGGCGCGCGCACGTACACGATCGCGTTGAACAAGACCCGCCCGGTCGGGGGCCACATCCGCATCGAGGAAGGCGGCGAGATGCTTGTCGACCGCCCGCTCGCCCAGGAGATCATGCCCCAGGCGGGCCTGGCGCTTGAGGAGTGAGTGTGGGCAAGATGTGACAAGGCGACGGCCGCGGATGCCTGCCGTTCGACCGCGCGGTCTGCGCAGAGGATACGGACAGCGAACGGGACAGGGTATACGGAGGAAGACCATGACAACGATACGGCGCACGTTCGCAATGATCGGCACCACGTTCGCAGTTGCGGCCTTGTTTCTTGCCTGCCCACCCGGCCGAGCCGCGGCGGGCCAGCCCGAACAACCCGACGCGCAGGCGCGCACGCTGCCCGACCCCGAGGGCGCCATCCCGTCCGCCGCGGAGCTGCCCGAGCTCATCCGGCCCGACCACCCGCGGCTCTTCATGAACGAAGAGCTATGGCCCGGGATGAGGGCGCGCGCGCTCGGTGAAGCGAACGAAGAATACCGGGAGATGCTAGAGGTCGTCGACGGCCTGCCGCCTTTGGAGGCGATCGAGGCCCAAGAGTGGGGCAAGGAGCTGGCGGCCGGCGCCTTCGTGTACCGGGTGACCCGCGACAAGGAGCTCTTGGCCAAGATCAAGCGGATGCTGGAGAAGAGCGTCGACTTCTACGACCAGGTGCTCGCCGCCGACACGATCACGAACGTAAACGCGGGCGCGGTGCGCGAGGCGCATCTGGACTATGCGTACACGCGGCTCAGCTGGCTGGCCGCATTCGACTGGGTGTACAACGACCTGCCCGCGCCGGACCGCACGGACCTGTGTTCGCGCATGGTCCGGCACGTGCACGCGTTCATGGAGCGATTCGCGCCCCATCATCACTCCTGGCACGGGTCGTTCTACTATTGGGACAACATGCTGTGGTACGCGGGCCTGACCCTGCTGAACCCGGAACTTCCTGGCCAGGACTACGAGCGCGCCCTGGCGATCCTGCAAAAGGGATACAACGACCACTGCAAAATGCTCACGGTGCGCACCCTGGCGCGCGGCGACGACGGGGACTTCCAGTACCCGCGCGTCGAGTATGCGCTCCCGGCCACGATTCACTCCGAGTGGAAGTTCTACCATTCCTGGCGCGCGGCCGTGTCCGAAGACATCCCCCGCCCATGGTTCGGCCCGGCCGCTCTGTACGCCAACGGGGTCTTCTGGAACCTGCTCCCCGGCCTGCGCCACTACGGTCTGGAGAACTCCTGGCACAAGGGCAACCACATCGCAGGGTACGAGGAGTTCTCCAAGCAGGTAATGGGCGGCTACTGCGTACAGCACGCGTACTTCTACCAGGACTCCCATCCGGACATGACGAACCTCTCTCGCGTACTGTGGAAGCGAACCGGTTTCGCGCGCGGCGGCAAGTACGGATATCTGCCCATCTGGAGCGCGATCTGGTCGCCGGCCGAAGAGGACCCGCAGGCGCAGCTGCCCGGGGGCCTGCCCCTGGCCCGCCATTTCGAGGAGTCGAACATCCTGTTCCTGCGCTCCGGCAGCACGGAGACGGACACCTATGCCCTGTTCAACATCGGCGGCGGGCCGGTCGCCTCGGTGCAGCGCGACGCGACGCAGTTCACCATCTACAAGCAGGGGTTCCTGGCGCTCGACACCGGAACGCGCAACTCGCGACCCCACGAACGCCAGTACACGAAGACGACCTTTGCGCACAACTGTGTGCTCATCGGCGACAGCGGCCAGACGCAGGGGCACCATGGTCATGCGAGCCTGGCGCGCGCCTTCGAGACGAATCGGCTCTTCGCGTACGCGGTCAGCGACGCCACGGACCTGTATCCGGAGGACAAGTGCGCGCAGATGGTGCGCCAGTTCCTGTTCTTGGCGCCGGACCATTTCGTGGTCTTCGACCGAGTGACCGCGACCCAGGCCGAGCATGAGAAGCGGTGGCTCTTGCACACGGCCTATGAACCGGTCATCTCAGGCAAGGAGTTCCGTGCTGACCAGGAAGAGGGCCGCATCTTCTGCCGCACGCTCGTTCCCGCGGACGCAGAGCTGACAACCATCGGCGGGCCGGGCAAGGAATTCTGGGCGCGCGGACAAAACTGGCCCCTGAGCGATGATTGGTGGGAGAGATTTGGCAAGCAGTACAACTGGCGGGTGCCGGACACCATGGGCCGATGGCGCGTGGATGTGACCCCGGGCGCTGCGCGCGAACAGGACTACTTCCTGCATCTCATTCAAGCGTCCGACCAGTCCGTGGAGGAGATGGTCGAAAGTGACGTCAGCGAGAATGAGGACCAGATCGAGCTCACCTTCTCCGTAGGCGCGCGCACGCACACGATCGCGCTCAACAAGACGGGTGAAGTCGGCGGCCACATCCGCATCGAAGAAGATGGGGCGATGCTCGTCAACCGGCCTCTTACTCAAAGAATCATGCCGCAGGCGGGCTTGGCGCTCGAGGACTAGATTCTGCATTGGACGCGTTGCCTGGACGCACGCATGGGCGGGTCCGGGCAGGATGCGACACAGGGAACGGTCTCACGACGGGAGGGCTCTCATGGCAAGGACGGAGCGGGGTTTGGGCCGTTGCCTTGGGGTGGTCGCACTCGCGGCGTTGTGCGCGGCGGTTCTGTTCGCCCCAGCCGACGCGGCGACGGAGGGCGGCGCCGACGAGCCGCCAGAGCCCCCGGACTTCGCCTGGGTTTTGGAGCACATCCGACCAGACCATCCGCGCCTGTTCCTCAACCAGGACATCCTGGCCCGGGTCCGGCGCGAAGGCCTGACCGCGAGACAGGAGCAATGGTTGGCCGAGCTGGTCGAGCAAGTGGACGGCTATCCCACGCCCCCGGACCAGGTCGAGGAACAGGTCCGAGACCGCAGAGAGGGCTTCTGGGAATACTTCGCCGCGCACGCCGCCCTGGCGTATCTGTTGACCGGGGAGAAGACCTATTACGATCGAGGCGTGGCGTTCCTGCGGCATGCAGCGGACTTCTACGCCACAGCCAACGAGAAGAGACCGTTTGCGTCGAGGAACAGGCCTCACAGCCTGGGCCGATGTCACAAGAGGATCCATTTGCTGTCGGCCTATGACTGGCTGTACAACGACCTCCCCCAGCAGGACCGCGAGCGCATCGGCAAGGCCCTGTTCGGCCCGTTGAAGGGAATCCACACGAGCTGGTATTCGCAGGCGGACATGCGTGAGAACGTGAACACGTATTACGACACGGTCACGGCCTGGTACCTGGGGCTCGTGTTCCTGCACACGGGCGTGGAGGGCGCCACGGACGAGGCCTGCACTCAGCTTCTTGCCGACGGATACGAACGGCATCTGCATATCTTCGACACGGTGTCGCGCGGTCCGGACGGCGTGCATCTGTACAGCGCCATGGGGTACGTGACGCAGAATGCCGAGGGCGAGCTCATCTTCCTCGATTCCTGGCGATCGGCCATTGGCGGGAACTTCGCCCGATACCATCCACAGCACATGCGCATGGTCGAATACATCTTGTGGAACATGGTCGCGCCCACGGGACCCCGGCTTCGATACGGCTGGAGCGACGAATACCACACCCACAACCAGTGGGGTACGGCCTACGCCCATTACCTGTACCGCACCGCTGATCTGTACGAGGGGGTGGCGGATCCGGCCGCGCTCCATACCTTGACCGCGGTCTCTCAGTTCCTGGCGCCGATGGACTATCAGGATTGCCTGAACCCGAGAGGCTACTGGTACCAGACGCCGGCGGCGCCGCTGTTGATGTCCCCGCCCGACCACACGGCGGCGGAGATTCGCGAGGTCCTGGCGCTGCTGCCCCGCGCGCGCTACTTCGCCGACCCGGTGGGACACACGTTTATGAACAGCGGCTGGGGCGAGGACGACACGTACTGCATGTTCGTGGCCGGCCGCC
>CAZOBJ010000147.1:0-6294 GCA_964577825.1 uncultured Planctomycetales bacterium | reverse complement strand
TGCGGCGGTTCGTCTCCGTGTCCCAGGCGGCGCGGACCTCCTCGTCCGGGCGCCGGGCCGCGTAGAAGTCGGGCGGATACAGGTCGCTCTGCACCGCGGCGGTGGGCCGGGGAGAGAGGTACACGTGGCCGCAGTCCGCGCACTGCACCACGCCGTAGACCTCGGGCCGGTCCAGCCACTCGTCGCGGGCCCGGTACAGGACGCAGCGCTCATCGGCTCCGCAGAGCGGGCACGGGGGCTCTTCGGCGGGGACGGGCATGCATGCGGCCTCCCCCGGCGCAGCGGACTGCGCATGGCCTGTCGGTGTGCTCATCACGGCATCCACAACGCTCGCCATGCTCGGCGCAGCCGCGGCGCTCGGAATCGGATCCAGTCCTGGGCCGGAGTGTAGCCGCAGCGCCCGCACTTGGCAAGCGCGCGGAGTCGGGGTCCTGGGTAAGCGTCGTCTTGCACACAAAAGGAGCGGGAGCGCCCGGAGGCGCTCCCGCTGGGATCGTATGCGATTCGGGCAGTAGGTCGTTCAGTCGTTCAGGTGCAGCCAGGTCTGCGTGGTGCACATAGGCATACCGGGTGGCGAGTGTACACTGCCTCCGGGCACGAACCCGAAGTAGTAGCCGTCGGACAGGTACATGTTGTCGGTTTGGTCCGCCGCGCCCTTGATGGCGCTTGCGCTCGCGAACTTGCCCGCCTTGTGGAGGACGACATGCCCGTCCTTGAACAGGAAGGTCCAGGCCATGCGCCGATGGTTGCTCGCGGTGTCGATCCCGTTCGGGTCGTCGTAGTCGCCGGCGATGACCGTGTTCGGGGCCGTATCCGGGGCAATCCACACGTACGGCGGGCCAACTAGCGGCATCGCATCTCCGCCATAGCCGGCGCCCGGCCAACTCGAGATGGTCCAGGGGGCGTAACGGCTCGGGTCCCCAGGGACGGTATTCTCGAGGTTGCAGCCCGTGCGCAGGTAGTGACACTCCTCAAATCCCTCGTCGTTCGAGCTCGGGCACTTGAACACCCCGATGTCGGCGATAACGCCGTTCCCGTTGTTGTAGAGCCCCAGGCCCGGGTACGGCTGCCCCGGCTCAATGGGACCGGGCCATTCCTCGTCCTCGTCATAACCCGGCCCATCCGCGTTCTGCATGCCCATGGGCCCTCGGTACGGGAAGTCGCCCTGATAGCCGGTGGCGCGATAGATTTCGATGCCGTTGCCGATTTCCTTCAAATTAGAAACGCATCTAGTACGTTGCGCGGCCTCGCGCGCAGCCTCGAGGGCAGGCAACAGCATTCCGGCCAGGATGGCGATGATCGCGATCACCACCAAGAGCTCGACCAACGTAAAGCCCTTGTTTCTCATGGAGCCTCCTTTCTCGCCCGGTTCCCAATACTATCGCATACGATCTAGAATCAGCGCATGCGCCCCCTTTGGCGCAGTACACCCTCAGTCTTTGCAAGCCTTATACACCGCTCCAGCGGGATTGTCAAACGCCTTTTCGAAGACTTTGGCCTCGCGGGGGCGGCTGAGCGCACATGGGCTCGGCCGGACGCCGAGTGCTGACAGGAGAGGCGCCAGGGGCGCCCTCATGCCCTCACGGGGCGGAAACTGCGCTTGCCACGGCTGCTGGACTTGCCAGGAGGGCACAGGCGAACCGCTCTCGGCTAATCGTTCCAATAGAGCCAGGTCTGCGTGCTCACGGTCCCGGCGAAGAACGGCAATCCATCCGGCAGGTACATGTCGTCGTCATCGTAGCAGGCGCCCTTTACGCTCGACGCCCCGCTCACGCCCGGCGTGTGGACGATTGCGTGGCCGTCCATGAACAGGAGGCAATAGGCCTCCCGGCCGTGGTTGGAGGCGCCGTTGCTCGCCTCGCTCGGGTCATTGTAGTCCCCGGCGATCACCACATCAGCCCGCAGGTGCGGCGCGTCCCAGTCCGTGCGCAGGTAATGGCACTCTTCGAACCCGTCCGCGGGTGAGCTCGGGCACCGGAATGCCTTGGCATCGCCGACCGTGCCGTCACCGCCGTCATACAAGCCATAGCAGGCGGGCTTGCCGTTCGGGTACATGCCCATCGGGCCCATGGGCGGCATCTGGCCGTAGAAGGAATCGCTGCTGTACAGCGAGAGCCCGGTGCCGATCTGCTTGAGATTCGACAGGCAGCTGGCGCGGTCGGCGGCCTTGCGGGCCTGCTGCAGGGCGGGCAGCAGCAACCCGGCCAGGACGGCGATAATGGCGATCACCACCAGCAATTCGACCAGGGTAAAGGCTTTCCTGTGCATAAGGCCTCCTCTCTCGCCGGGTACGGCGCGTTGAGGGCGGAACGGACTAGTCGGCCCGTCTCTTTCAATCGAGCGGGCCCTTCTCTGGAGTTCCTATACAAGGCCTATGCGAGGTTGTCAATTTAGTTTTTCGGATGCCTCGCGGCGAGCGTTCGTGCCTGGCTCCGGACAAAGCCGAAGGCGCCGGACCGTCCGGCCCGGCGCCCTCCGGGGTCTGCATGGGATCGGTGACGCAGGAGAGTGCCTAGGCTGCGCCGTCCTGCTCGGCCATGAGGCGCAGGAGGTCCACCACCCGGTTCGAGTACCCCCACTCGTTGTCGTACCAGGACATGACCTTCACGAAGCGCTTGCCGATCATCATGGTGTTCTCCGCGTCGAAGATGGAGCTCGCGGGATTGTGGATGACGTCGGAGCTCACGATCGGGTCTTCGGTGTACTCGAGGAACCCCTGCATGGGGCCCTTGGCGGCCTTTTCCATGGCGGCGTTCACGGCCTGTTCGTCGGCGTCCTTGGCGAGCGTCGCGGTCAGGTCCACGAGGCTCCCGGCCATGACCGGCACGCGCAGGGCCGTGCCGTTCATCTTGCCGTTCAGGTCCGGGATCACCTTGCCCACGGCCTTGGCCGCGCCGGTGGTGGTGGGGATGATGTTCTGCGCGCCCGCGCGCGCGCGGCGCAGGTCCTTGTGGATGCCGTCCACAATGCCCTGGTCGTTGGTGTAGGCGTGCACCGTGGTCATGAGCCCCTGCTCGATGCCCCAGCCGTCGTGGAGCACCTTGGCCACGGGGGCGAGGCAGTTCGTGGTGCAGGACGCATTGGACACGCACTTGTGCTCGGGCTTGAGCATGTCGTTGTTCACGCCCAGCACGACCATCATGTCGATCTCGTCCCGCGCGGGCACGGTCAGGAGCACCCGCTTGGCCCCGGCGTCCAGGTGGCTGTCGTACCCGGGTTTGTCCCCCTCCTTGCGCTTGCGAAAGACCCCCGTGGACTCGACCACGTAGTCCGCGCCGCGGTCGCTCCATCCGAGCTGGGCCGGGTCCTTCTCGGACAGGACCGGGATCTTGGCCCCGTTCACCACCAGGGCGTCACCGTCTACGGCCACCTCGCCGGGGAACTTGCCGTGCGCGGTGTCGAACTTCAAGAGGTGCGCCAAGGTCTCGGGCGGGGCGAGGTCGTTGACCGCCTTGACCTCGAATCCGCCTTGCTCCACCATGGCGGTGAACACCAGCTTGCCGATGCGTCCGAACCCATTGATCCCCACGGTAACGGCCATGTGCGCGTCTCCTTCCATTTGAGCCTTGGTTTGCCGCCCAGCGACTTTCAGCCACAAGTGCCGCGCCAGCGGGCACTTCCGTTTCGTGGCCGCCGGCTTGCGGCCAGCGTCGGCGGTATTATGGGCGCAATCGGGCGCGAGTCAAGCGAATTCCCGGTTAGACAGGTCCGCAGGGCCTCCGCGAAGATCCGCTGCGCCCCCAGGTTCCGCGCCGCGGATTTTGCATTTTGCATGGTGCCCTTGCGCCCGCGTGCGCACGACAGTAAAGTATAGGGGTGCATCGCGCCACCCTAGCTCAGTGGTAGAGCAGTGCTTTCGTAAAGCACAGGTCGTCGGTTCGAGTCCGACGGGTGGCTCCAGCATACCTGCGCCCCGGCCGGTCCCGTGAACGTGCCGGGGCGTCTTCGATTGGTCAGCCGCTGGGGCCTCCAGGTGTGCGAGTGCGACGGGGGCCTGCCGACCGTTTGGACCTGGCCGAAGCTTTTCGGGCCCTGGGCTTGGGAGTTGGGCCTCTGCACCGCAGGACAAGGGGTATGGAGGCGGGCCGCAGAGGCCGCACGCGAAAGCCGCGATCGGCTCGCGCTTGTGCTGCCCTGTGTCAACGTTGGGTGCGCCCAGGCGATCGAGAGGGCGCGCCGTGGCGCGCCGACAAGACGGACCCGTAGAGGACCAGGGCCCTAGGCGTCGGTCGTCGGCCGTTCGTATGCCGCCGGACGGCTCTGGGCGCGTCGAATGCGAGCCAGGTCGAACTTGGGCTGACGGTCGAACGTGTAGATGCCGTTTTGCTCCTGGAACACATCGGTGAGCTGGACGTAGCAGTAACCGAACATGTCCTTGTTGTCGAGCAGCACCGCGCACAGGTTCTCGAATCGCGCGTAGAACTCCTCGATGGTCTCCGGGGTCTGTCCGTAGCCCCAGCCGTCTTTGTCCGGTGCAGCGTGCGGGTTCCACCTGGTGCCCCCGAATTCGCTGACAAAGTACGGCTGGCCGGCATACGGGACGCTCGCGATCGAAGCCCGGCTGTTGACATACGGGGCGCCATGCGCGAGCCCGGCGTGGTGTTCGGCGAATCGGGCCGGATCCTGGGGGGCGTCGTGGCTGTCGCACACGTCACTCTCGTTGAGCCGGTGCGTGTAGCCCGAGGTGTCGAGCACCGGGCGCGCGGGGTCCATGGCCTTGGTCGCCAGGAACAGGCCGCGCGTGCAGTCGTCGAGCCGGGTGATTGCATCGCGGCGTCCCTGACGCGTCTCGTTAAGCGGGCACCAGCCGATGATGGCCGGGTGGCTGACGTCGCGCTCCAGCACCTCCAGCCACTGGGTGATGTACGTGCTGTCGTAGGCCGCTGCATGGTGGCTGCGCAGAGGCTCCCCGTCCGTCTGGAGGTTGCTGAACCAGTCGCCGAACTCGCCCCATGCCAGGTAGCCGAGCCGGTCGCAGTGATACAGAAAGCGCTCCTCAAAGACCTTCTGGTGCAGCCGGACGCCGTTGAACCCGGCATCCATGCTCAGCTCGATATCGCGCACAAGGGCCTGCTCGGAGGGCGCAGTCAGGATGCCGTCCGGGTAGTAGCCCTGGTCCAGGACCAGGCGCTGGAACACGGGTTTTCCATTGATAAGGTTGCGCCGTCCGTCGATGGCGACGGCGCGCAGCCCCGCGTAGGTCGTCGCCTCGTCCAGGATCGTGCCGTCGGCCGCGCGCAGGCGCAGCACAATGTCGTAGAGCTCGCCGCGGCCCGGCGCCCACGGCCTGCGATGGTCTGGAGGCACGGTGAGGGTAAGGCTCGCGCTCAGGCCGCTGTCGGCAGCGGCGGTCTGGGTCTCCAGGACGGAGTCTGCCCCCTGCCCGTGTCCGTTGTGCAGTTCTGCTTCGAGCATGGCCCGGGTCGGTTTTGACTGAGCGGTACGGTGAGATGGAACGCGCCCGCCGCCAGGTCCGGCATGATGCGAGGCCGCCGCATATGGACCCTGGCCAAGGGCTCCATCCACACGGTCTGCCAGATGCCGGTGGTGCGGGTGTAGTGGCAGCCGCGGTTCTTGTAGCTGCTGGCCTGTTTGCCCTTGGGGGTGTGCGCACGGTGGTCGTCGCGAGCACGGACCGTCAGGGCGAAGGTCTCGCCCGGCCTGACGAGTGGCGCGAGGTTGCAG
Source organism: uncultured Planctomycetales bacterium (assembly GCA_964577825.1). Taxonomy (GTDB): domain Bacteria; phylum Planctomycetota; class SZUA-567; order SZUA-567; family JAFGNG01; genus CAZOBJ01. Next base: position 609 of record CAZOBJ010000147.1, on the reverse strand, counting down.
GAGAAGGGCGTCCATCCGCCGCGATGGCGGCAGACCTCGTTCGCGTTCACGAACACGGTGGCGTCGTAGTCCACGGCCTGGAAATGGACCCACACGTCCCTGCTCGCCCACGCGGCCGGCGCCGTCACATCTCTGCGGTACCAGACCGCGTTCAAGAAGTCGGTGTTGCCGATGCCGGAGAGCTTGGATTCGGGGCAGAAGGGCACCAGGATCTCCTGCTCGTAGGCTCGCTCGACCAGGCCTCGCTCGCGGCCCGAGTCGCCGGGGTCGACGGCGAAGGACCAGGGGCCATTGAGGCAAGCCCACTCGTTGCGCACAAACTGGGGTCGAGGATATTCGCTGCGAGGGATGGTCATCCGGAACGCTCCTCTTGAGCACGGCTTGCAGCGCAGGTTACACGGCCCGAACGGTGGCCGGCTGCTCAGCGGTCGCCTCGGGGAGTATGAAGTCGGTACCCTCGGCAGGATTCGAACCTGCGACCTGGGGATTAGAAGTCCCCGGACCGGATACACCTAACGACGTGCCCGGCCAAGAGGTTGCGAAAGACGGTCAACGCGGGTGTGCCCGCCAGCGTGCCCATTCCATGCAGGAAACGCCCGAGCCGGCCGC
>CAZOBJ010000146.1:0-6327 GCA_964577825.1 uncultured Planctomycetales bacterium | reverse complement strand
CTCGCCCCAGCGCCCCTATCGGATACGATTCCAAGCCAACAGTCTCTCACCGCCTCCGAATCCCACACTAGCACGGAATGGAAACGCCTGCAAGGGCGTGCCTCGCACTTCTTTTCGGCCCTGGGCGGCACTCCCCCGCCAGATGAGCAACGCAAAGACCATGGCGCCCGACGGCACCCCGGCGCCTACAGCCAACCCCGCTCCCGGCAGGCCTCGGCCACGCGCTGGACCGCGACCACGTAGGCGGCCAGCCGGGGCTTGATTCCGCGCCGCTTGTGCTCGTCATACACCGCGTGAAAGGCCTTGGTCATCTTCTGGTCGAGGCGCCTGTGCACCTCGTCGAGCTCCCAGTAGAGGCCGGTCACGTTCTGCACCCATTCGAAGCAGCTCACGGTCACGCCGCCCGCATTGGCCAGGAAGTCCGGGATCACGAACACGCCGCGCTCGTGCAGGATGTCGTCCGCCTCGGGCGTAGTGGGCCCGTTGGCGAGCTCGCAACAGATGCGCGTCCGCACCCGGCTCGCGCTCTCCCCGGTAATGGCCCCTTCGAGCGCCGCCGGAAAGAGAACGGTCGCGTCGAGCTCCAGCAGCTCTTCGTTGGAGATCGGCTCGGTGCCCGGGAAGCCCTCCACCCGGCCGGTCTTCAGCTTATGGTCCACGAGGGCCCGCGCGGAGATGCCCTTGCGGCTGAGCACGCCGCCGCGCGAGTCCGAGGCCGCGATGAGCTTGAGTCCCAGGAGCTCCTCGCCGAGCAAGGCCCCATACTGACCCGCGTTTCCGAATCCCTGCACGGCCATGGTCGCCTGGTCCAGGTCGATGTCGAGCGCCTTGGCCGCCTCGCGCACGGTGAACACGCCTCCGCGCGCGGTGGCGTCCTTGCGGCCCTGGCTGCCGCCCAGGCTCAGCGGCTTGCCGGTCACCATGCCGGGATGGCTCTCGCGCACGATGGCCTCGTACTCGTCCATCATCCACGCCATGATCCCCGGGTTCGTATACACGTCCGGGGCCGGAACGTCGCTCGCTGCGCCGAACTCCTTGGCAAACGCCCGCACGAAGGCGCGCGCGAGCCGCTCCTGCTCGGTGGCGCTCAGCTCTCTGGGGTCGCACACCACCCCGCCCTTGCCGCCGCCCAGGGGCAGGTCCACTACCGCGGTCTTCCAGGTCATCCAGGTGGCCAGTGCGCGCACCGTGTCGATGTTCACCTGGGGATGCCAGCGGATCCCGCCCTTGGCCGGACCGCGCGCCGTGCAGTGCTGGATCCGGAATGCCTGAAACACGCGTATGGACCCGTCGTCCATGCGCACGGGCAGGCGCGCCGCGTGCTCGCGCATGGGCCAGCGCAGGAGCTCGCGTCCGGCGTCGTCCAGGTCAAGAAGCTCCGCCACCTCGTCGAATTGCGCTTGTGCCATCTCGAACGCATTGCCCGCCATGTCCATCCTCCTGGAGTCGCCTCGGCCCGGACCCGCCCCGGGCCCCTGGATGCATTGGACCCCAGAGCATCCAATCCCTTGTACGGCTTGTCAATGCGAAAAGACGTCCGCTCGATCGGCGCAAGCCGCGCGCAGCCCGGCCGGGCTTGCCGGGGCGCAAACACCAACGCGCGAAGGCGACCTGGGCAGTTGGCCGCCCCCCCTCGAGCGCGAAGGGGAGATCGGTCTAACGCAAGCGTAGAGGGAGTGATGCGTGAGACAAGTCGGAGATGTATTTCGGACCGGTATCCATCCCACCGATAAGCCGTAGACCGGTCGACGCGCTCGCGGACGTCCGCGGGGCTAGTCGGTGTCCCAACCCTCGGTGAACCAGTCGAGCACCGAGCTCGTGGTCTCTTCCACCAGGCCGGGGCCGCTTTCGCCCGGGCGACCGGGCCGGCGGGCGCCCTGCGCGCCCACGAACCCCTTGGAGGAGACCTCGCCCGATTTGCTGTCCACGAACACGCGGTACGCGGCCTTGCTTGGATGCTCGCCGGACCCGGCGCGGAATTGATACAGGATGACGCCCGCGTCTTCGCTCTGCTCGATCCACACCGCCTTGCGCAGCATGGGCCGCAGCGTGCCGAAGAACATGTCTTCCTTCACGACGTGCGCGTCGAGCCACTCCAGGGCCCGCAGTCGCGTGTGCGGATCCTTGCTGGCAAGGCTTTGGATGTGCGCCTGCGCTCCGGGCGGCAGCTGGGCCGCGGGCCTTCTCGCATGGCGCGGCACGGCGGGCGCGAGCTGGTCCCCGCCCGCGAGCAGGAAACGCCGCTCCTCCACATGGTCTTCCAGCACGCCCGTTCCGTCGCAGCGCAGGCAGCGGAACTGCACGTTCGCGTTCGTCTGGAGCGTGCGGCCCGTCAAGAACGACTGGCGTGCTCCCGTGCCGCCGCAGTCCGGGCAGGGAATCGTGCGCATCGTGCGCACGCGCAACAGGTCCGGGGTCTCCGGATCGATCCAGATGGTGGCCAGGGTGGCCCGGCCTTCGGCGTCCCTCACCCGGTCTCGGAACACCTCGCCCCGGGCCAGACGGCCGCGGGCCGCGGCGATGATGGTCGGCGTGTCGAGCTCGCACTCGGACAGGTACCGCGTCAGGGCCTCGCGCGTGACCGGCGCTTGGCCGGACTCGCCGGGGCCCACGCATCCGGCGGCCAGCAGCAGCCCGAGCAACGCGCCGCCCGTCAGCAGCGCTCCAATCCGGATCCCAGGATGTCCCTTGCGCATCAGTCAAGCTCCGGCCAGGGGTCGCCTACACTGAAGCAGTCTCCACCGGAGTAGGTGTCGCAGGGCTCGGCCCCAACCCGCGGTCTTCGCGGTCTCACTGCGCCTCCGGAGGGCCGAACGAGGCCCCCCCGCTCGGCTCCGGGGGTGCGAGAACCCGCACCGTACGGCTGGCGAACACCTGGCTCTCAAAGGAGATACGGGCTTCGTACGTGCCGTACGCGGGGAAGCTCACCGGCACGCGCACCACCAGCTCCAACGGGGTAAGCCGGTCCCGGCTGCGCACGCCCTCGAGCTGGCCCCGGGCCACCACGGCGCCCGTCTCCAGGCGCACGAGTTCCAGCAGGAAGTCGTAGCTTCCCTGCGCATCGCCCAGTTCCACGAAGATGTTCACCTGCCGTCGGAGGGGCAGCCTCCGGGCGAAGATAGTCGAGTAGAGGCCCACCAGCGTCTTCTTGCCGGTCATCGCCTCTACGATGATCTGGTCGGCGAACACCACCGCCATGGGAGTGGGCAGCGGCAGGGCCTCCGGCATAGGCGCACGCGCTCCATCCGGCTGCCGACCATGGCCTCGCGGCCGGCCAACGGGTTGCGTCAGAATAGGCGCCTGTCGAAGACGGCGGGCGTCACCCGGCCGCAGACACCGCTTCGGTGCGCAGGGCACGCAGCCGATCGATCTCCTTGCGGACGGCTTCCATCTCCTTGCGCCATTTGAGCCGCCCTTCGAAGCCCACCACCTGGCGGTACATGTGCTGAGCCTTGCGCAGTTCGCGCTCCAGCGCCCGCATTCGATCCGAATCAGCGGATGCCGGCGTTGCAGCGCGGCTGGCGCCGTTGTGTTCGTCCGGGTTGATTCGTCCCTTTCGCCAGACCTGTCCGTAGTGCCTTCTGCAGTACCCCTTCGCATGAACCAAGCCGTCGCACCCCGCTACGCAACACACGCGCCCCTTGGCCATCGTCTCCCTGTCCTTTCCGTCGCTACGGTCCCGGGCGTCACACGCTGACGTCGATCCGGGCGACGTCAGCGGTCGACGGCCCTTCTCGTCCTCCTCCCAGCAGTCCGGAAATCGATACGCGCACGCATGTGCTTGTGGCGCGCACCCCCAGCACGCGCGACTGCAACCTATCGCCGCATGCGAACGCTGTCAAGCGAAAACAGGCCTTTTCCCCAGGCAACCCACCGGCGCGGAGAGGAAATCCCCCGCGCCTCCGGAATGAGGGGACGTCTTGCGACAAACTCACTTGCCCCGAGTCCCTTCGGAGGGTATGATAGGAGTGGCGGCCGGCAGTGGACCTTCAACTGGCGTTAACTGGAGGGAGGCACCAGCGTGGACCTCACGGAGTTCGCCGACACTTCGGTATTCTGGCTCGTGGTCGGATTCATCGGCTCGGGAGCGTATTTCTCCCGTCTGCTCGTCCAGTGGTGGCGCAGCGAACGCGCCCGGCGGCCGGTGATTCCCCTCGCGTACTGGTACCTGTCTATCCTGGGCGCCACGCTGCTGTTGACCTACGCGACCGTGCGCCACGATCCGGTGATTATGCTCAACTACGCGGTGCCCCTGTGCATCTACATCCGGCAGACCGTGCTCCACATCCGCGGCAGGAAGGCCGCGGCCGTCAACGGGCCGACCTGCCCCCGGTGCGGCGCGCCTCTGGCCGGGCGCGCACAGCACTCGGAGGCCGACGACTAAAGCGGAAGGGACAACTCATGAGTCACCTCCGTATCCTGCGCCTGTGGGGGGCGCTGCTGCTGACCGGCGCACTCGCAACCGCCCCGGTGTGCGCCAATGGCTTGAGCAAAGAAGAGCGCCGCGAACGCGCCCTGGAGGCCGCACGCGTCAAGGACTACCCGCTGCGGCCCTGGTCCGAGGCGCTCACCTATCAGAACGAGGCCTGCCGGGTCGTCACGAATACGGACAAGGACACCGCCCGATACATCGCGCAGCTCATGCGGTTCGCGCAGAAGAAGTATCGCAGGATCTTCCACTATGACAAAGAGATCCCCCGCATCGAGGTCCGCGCCTACCGCACGCAAGAGGAGTATGTGGACGCCATGCGGTCCCTGGGCGCGCTCGGCATGCAGCTGGCGCATACCTCGGGCATGTTTGTGCAGCAGGACGGCGAGCGGACGATCCACGTGGCCTATACCGACTTGCATGGACCCACGGCCCCGACCACGGTCCTGTTGCACGAAGGCACCCATCTGCTCGTCTCGCTCTGCGTGGACTTCCAGCTTCCCGAAAAGGACCGGCGCCTCTTCCGTGGCAAGCCACGGACGCTCAGCAGCGTACCCCTGTGGCTCAACGAGGGCCTGGCGACCTTTATGGAGGTCTCCTACTACGACGGCGAGGACCTGGTGATCGGAGAGATCAATCGCAGCAGGCTCCTGCAGCTCCAGCACGAGATGGAGCACGATCGCCATGTCACCCTGCAGGAGCTCCTGCAGACGCCGCAGAGCGAGTTCGGCACCAGCCACTACGCGTCCGCGTGGGGGCTGGTGTACTGGTTCCTGTACGACAAAGACGAGGAGAAGGAAGACGGCAAGCGAGCGATCCTCGTGGACTACTTCGACGAATGCCGCAAGGGATTCATGGACGCCCCGGAGTGGCAGTTCCGCAAGCACTTCGGGGAGACGGGGCCGCTCTTTCACGTCGCGTGGGAGAAACACATACGCGAGGAGGGCTACCGGGCCTTCCTGCGGCTCACGATCGGCGAGGACCCGCCCGAGGAGCGCTGGGAGGGGTGGGAGAACACCTGGCGCGAGTACATCCTTGACCTGGATCCGAACGACCCGCGCGGCGGGCTGGACGACTGAGGCGCCCGCTCGCCGACAGGCTGCGGGGCCGACTCACGCCTTCCAGGGGTCGCGCCCTTCCAAGAGCCGGGCCGCATTGCCCCCGAACACGGCCTCGGTATGCTCGCCGCGGCCGGTCTCGTCCAGGATCTCGCGCATTTGGGCCGCCTTCTCCGGGGCCCGGGACCGGGCGAGGTTACCGTAACAGTCGTCCGTGCCGAAGAGCACCTGGTCCCAAATCGAGAAGTCGAGGTACGGACCCCCGTGGCGGAACACCCACGGCCCGTTGCCCGGACACGTGTCCACCCAGGCGTTGGGGTGGTAATGCACGAGATTGAGCGCCCCCGGGAACAGGGTGCGCCCGCCCCCATGCGCGAAGATGACGTCCGCGTCCGGGTACAGGCGCAGGAACGGCTCGAAGTGATACGGGTCCGAGCACAGCGTGCACTGCCCCAGGGGCGGCTTGTCCGGATTGCCGATCGCCCAGCCGCAGTGGGTGAGCACGATCATGTTGCGCGCACCCACCTCCTCGAACACGCGCCGGTACCGCTCGTCGTCCGGGTAGTAGCCCGCGGTGGTCATGAGCTTCACGCCCGCGAACCCCTTGCCGTGATACCGGTCCAAAGCCCGCAGCGACGCGTCCTCGTCCGGCGGATGAATGCCGATCAGCCCCCAGATCCGGTCCGGAAACCGCTCCACGATCCGCGCGCACGCCTCGTTGCCCGCGACCGGGTAGTAGTCCAACGGCGAGGCGGCCAACAGCACCCGGTCCACGCCCGTGCGCTTCAGGCCCTCTTCCACCGCCTCCATGGTCCAGTCCTGCGCGGCGTGCGCGTGCGC
>CAZOBJ010000145.1:0-6338 GCA_964577825.1 uncultured Planctomycetales bacterium | reverse complement strand
CTTTGCGGTGATCGCGTTCGCGCACTTCGCGCGCGCCTCGGGCGAGCAAACGTACCTGGACAAGGCTCGGGACCTGTTCGCCGCGATCCTGCGCCGCCTGGACGCGGGCGAACTGGAGGCCCACCTGCACACCAAGCTCTACCGGGAGCACGCGCCCGGCATGATCCTGATCAACTGCGCGCAGGAGCTGCGCGCCGTGGACCCCGATCCGGCGTATACGGAACGCATCCTCAAGTGGGTTGAAGACGAGCTGTACGTGTACGCGAACGCGCAGCACCAGGCGCTGTTCGAACGCGTGGGCCTGGACGGACAGCCCGTGCTCACCGAACCCGAGGGCCGCAGCATTACGCCCGGCCACGGCATGGAGAGCGCGTGGTTCTGCCTGGAGGAAGGCCTGGCACAGGACGACCGACGCATCGTCGACCGCGCCGTCGACGTGATTCGCTGGACCATTGCGCGCGGCTGGGATGCGGAGCAGGGCGGTGTGTTCAACTTCGTCGACTGCCTGAGCAAGCCGCCGGGCCATCATGACGAGGGCTGGGGCGAGGACCAGGACTGGGACGCGAAAATCTTCTGGCCGCATGCCGAGGCTCTGTACGCGCTGTTGCTTGCCTATCTCGTGTCAGGCGACCAGGCGCTGTGGCAGTGGTACGTGAAAGTGCATACCTACACGTTCGCCCACTTCTCGGACCCGGAGTACGGCGGGTGGTTCGGGTACCTGCGACGCGACGGCACGGTGTCTCAATCGCTGAAGGGCGCGATGAAGGGGTTCTTTCACATCCCTCGCGCCATGCTCAAGTGCATGCAGGCGCTGGAGCGGTACGGGTGAGCGCATGCTTGGCACGGGGCGGGGCGACGGACGGGCGCGCAAGCGATCGACCGAGGACGTGCAGATGAAGCCCAGGCAGGTGGTGGTGCGGGACAAAATGCAAGAGGGGTACACCTATCTCCTCACCAGGCCGACGGGCCGCGGGTTCGACCCCGGGTTTCGGCCCCAGCTCAAGCCCAGGGAGATGCTTGCACTCGGGGTGTTCGGCGGCAAGTACATGACCGACTGCCGAGATGAGTTCCCTGTATCCTGGTTCCGAAGGGCGAAGCTGTCACCGGCGCGCCGCGACCCGTCGCTCAACTACTTCCGGGTGCACGCGTCCAAGCCGCTCGCCTACTGGAAGGCCAAGGGCTGGATTCATCCCCAGGACCCGCGCGGCTGGTTCCAATGGTACTGCCGGTACTACATGGGCAGGCGGTCCGAGGACGACGACCGGCAGATCAAACGGTGGCGAGCCATGCGCCGGCACGTGGGGCAGTTGCGCAAGCATTGCCGCAAGGGCAACCTCGGCTGCAGGCCGGTCCAGAGACAGGCGCTCCTGCACTGGGCCTATGACAGCAGGAGGATGTAGGGGAAGTAGGGGCGAGTAGGCTGAGGGGTGCCGGCCAGGGACGCTGCGATTGCGTTAGGGCGCGTAAGCCCGAAGGGGCGCTTGAGCGCGATTACGCGCGCGATTAGAATACGCAAGGGAGCGAAGGAGCGCTGTATGGGATGCATGTCGGGGTGCGTCGAGAGGCTATGCGGCGTCATTTACGAAAGCCGTTGTTGCAGATGGCTAGTTGTCTTGGGCGGCTTCGTAGTCCTGCTCTGTGGATTCTACGCGTTTCATCCCTTAGCTGGCGGACAGGCCTCTTCCGCGAACGGAGCCGTCTGGGGCAGCATGATAGCCCTGCTGGGCGTCGTGCTCGCGTTCCTGAAGGAATTCCTGCATACCTGGCTATTCCCGCCAGTGTTTGAGATCAAGGCCACGGGATGCAAGCCCCACTGGCAGGAGTTCGAAACGAAGAATAAGAACGGTCAGAAAGGAGCTCCTCAGAAATGGTTCGCCATAGAAGTCAAGAATGCTGGTTTGAGCGCCGCGAAGGATGTGCGCGTGTACTTCAACGGAATCCAATCCAATAGGATTCCGGACTTCAACGCATACCAGTGCCTTCCCGTGCGGCAGGCGTTCGGCGAAGCGCCAATGGAGAAGGAGCCCCTGCCGCGCCCGGTCCCGGTGCCGCGCAATGTCCGATTCTTCTTCAGCTTCTTCTATACGGAGAAAGGCCAACAGGGACGGGGGCATTTTAGTTTTGCTCGGACGCCAACGGCTCTTCGATGTGTCTCCTGGGGTGAAGAGTTTTGGTTCAAATTCGAGATCCTGGTGACAACGGACACCCCCTATCCGCTGGGCACGCGGGCCAAGTTCAAAGTCACATACAGTGGTGGGTATAAGGGCAAGCTCAAGGTCAAGCCGATTTGAGCGTCCGTCTGCGTGTCACTCAGCTACGTACGCAATGACCGGGTCCCACGCGACCGCGCCCTGGGGCGCCGGGCCCGGCTGCCCGGCGACGAAGCGGACGACCTCGCCCGCGCGGATCGACACGGTCACGTCGTGGTCCGCGGGCCGGTCCCGTGTCACCGAACCTGTCCACAGCGCGCGGCCGTCCTCGGCGCGATGGTCGGCCTTCGGGTGGTGGACCACTTGCAGGCGGTAGGCGTCCGCGCGGCCCGTGGGGTAGGCGGCTGCGCCCTGGATGCGCACCCGGCCGGCCACGGGCGCGCGCCAGGTCCGGGCGCTTAGGTGCGACTCGCTGAATCGTTGCGTGGCGGCCGTGATGCGCGCATGCCCGTCGTGGCCGATCCACGAGCCTCCGGCCAGGGCCGGGTGGAAGTTCATGAGCCAGTAGCTGGGCGGCGCGGTCTTGCGCGTCTGCCTGGAGTAGACCGGACGCGCGACCCAGTTGAACTGCTCGTAGTACCAGCCGTGCCTGCCCTGGAAGTCCGCGAACGCGCTCGACGCATGCCACGAGGGCGTCACCGTCAGAGGTGCCGCCGAGGGCTCCGGCATCGCGTTGCCGTACCAATCGCGCAGCCCGTCAACCGTAACGGTGTACGTGGCGCCCGGCGCCAGGGGGTCGGTGGTGAGGACCACCTGGCGAAAATGCGCAGAGACCTCAGCTCGATGGACGCGCACGCCCTGGTCGATGTGAAAGGCTTCAGCCCGCTCGGCAGGACCTACAGCGAGCGGCTTGGAAAACGTAAGAAAGACCCGGGTCGCGGTCCCGTCGGCCGCGGTCGCCATGGCCGCGACGTATTGGAGCACTGGCGCATCGGTATCGAAGGCAGGACGTGCGTCCGTCTGGAACCGCGGCTCCGCGCCCAGGCAGGGCTCGGTCCCCAGCTGCGACCAGTCGGTCACCAGAGCATCGTCCACGCGCACGTTGTCAAAGCAGACGTTCTTGAAACGGCGCGAGCCGACCGGGCCCTCGACGCGCGAGTCGCCCGCGCCGTTGCGCACGGTAATGTCTCGGAAGTACACCCCGTCCACGGTCCCGCGTTGCGTGCCCACCTTGTACCAGTTGGCCATGTCGAAGAGGATGAGCTTCTGGTGGTCCTCCTCGATGCGGATGTTCTCGAATCGGACGTTGCGGATGCGTGCGCCGTCGACCGTGCGGATCTCGAACACGCTTCCCGCCTGGTTGTGGAGGACGTCGATGTCCTGGACCAGGATGTCGTCCATGGAGGGGCCGATGGTCTCGGGACCGATGCGCACGAACGAACCGCTGCGCGAGGTCCAGATGACCGAATGCGTCAAGGACACGCGCCCGATGGGCGCCTTGGACGACCAGTAAGGCTGGGTGCGCGGATGGTGCTTGACCGAGAGCACGTCGTCCGTGGCGCGGCAGAACACGTCGCGGATATGCACGTCCTGGCAGCCGCTCATCACGTCGAAGCCGTCGTAGTTGCACACCGTGTCGTCGCCGGCCAGCACCTTGACGTTCCGGTAGGTGACGTACTGCGAGGCCTCCACCTTGTTCATCCAGGCGCGGTGCGTGGGGTTGATGACAATGCCCTCAAGACGGACGTGGCGGGAGTTGACAACGCGCGTGTTCGCCTGGAGCACGCCCCTGCCGCACACGAGCACGTTTTCCGCGTCTTGCACGATGAGCGACCGTCCGTTGGCGAGATACGCGCCCCCCGACAGATGCAGCGTGTCGCCGGAGCGGAGCACCAGGTCCTCGCCGTGCAGGTCGTGGAGTCCAGGGTCGTATCGGATCACGCGAGCCGCGTCGCGGCCGGTGGGCGTGTCTTCGGGCGGGTCGGCGAACAGGAACAGGTTCTTGCCGCCGTTCACCTCCACGGACAGCTTGCAGGGCTCATTGAGCGACAGGCGCAGTACGTTCCCCTGCCGAGCGGGGCGGATGCCCGCGGCGCGGGGGCGCACGAGCGCGTCGCGCACCGGGAACGCGCAAGAGATGGATACGTCCGCGCGCGCGTCGTCCAGGGAAAGGACGGCAAAGCTGTGCGGCCCGTTGGCGAACACGCCCGCGGGCTGTCCATTGACATGCACCTCGAAGTCGCGGCTCGCCGGTGCGCCCTTCGGACAGGGATACGCATGCAGGACGGGGGACGACTTGCTCATGGTGCGGTCCTCATAGGGTGCGGCTTGTGGCAGTGTGGACCGCGCCCGGGTCTCAGTGGTCTCTGTCGCAGCCGCATTGGGGGCGAGCAGTGTGCGCCGCCGTGATTATGGGCAGCAAGGCACGCGAGTCAAGCGGGCGGCAAGGCCGTGGGCTTGGACATACGCGAAGGGCGCCCTGGGTGCGCGGCGTTCGGGCCTTGACGCATAGGCACGGCCGCCCTAACGTGCCGTAGGGCACTGGCTCCGAGGGGGCCGGAAGGGCCACGGAGCCCACGCCCTTGGGGAGGAGCGCGCGAGCGCACCTGCAAGCCTGTAGAAAGGAAACGTCATGGCCATTGTGTTGCAGAAGGCCGCACCGCCGTGCGTTGCGCATGATCCGCGCGCGGCCGGTCCGGTCCGGTTCGCCGCAGAGGAGCTGCGCGCGTATCTGGGCCGAATTCTGGAGGTGAGCATTCCTGACAAGACGAGCGCCACCGGCCCGGTGGTCCGCGTGGCAGCCGATGCGGACGACGCCCTTGGTCCGGACGGGTTCGCCGTGGAGCCCACGGACAATGGACTCGCGATTCGCGGGGGAGGGCCCGCGGGTGCGGTGTTCGGCGTGTACGCGTTCCTGCGTCGCTTCGCCGGGTGCCGGTTCAGCGGATACGCGCCCGACGGCGAGTTGGTTCCCCGCAGCGAGCGGATCGAGGTCGGGCCGCTTCCGTGGACTGAGAAGCCCACCCTGTGGTATCGGGGGCTGCAGTTCTCGTCTCTGTCGACCGTGGAGCTCATGATCAAACGCATGGACTGGATGGCCAAGAACGGGATGAACTATGTGATGATCCATCCCCGGCCGGACAAGGAGGGCGAGGAGGACGCGGAGATCGTGGACCCGGCAACGGGCGAGGTCTTTTCCGGCAAGAAGCGCGCCTACAGTTTCGCGTGGTTCCGCGACCACTTGATGGACGAGGCGCAGAAGCGCGGGCTGCGCGTGGACATGAACCACCACAACCTGTACAACTGGCTCAACCCCAACGTGTACTTCGACGAGCATCCCGAGTGGTTCTCGCTCATGGACGGGAAGCGCGTGGCGAGCTATCAGCAGCTGGCCATCTGCACCTCGAATCGCGAGGCCGTGGACACGCTCGTGCGCAACGTCCTGGACTTCCTGCGCGCGAACCCGTCGATCCGGATCGTGGGCGTGATCCCGGGCGATGGGATCGGCATGTGCCAGTGCGAGGCGTGTCGCGCCATGGACGTGCATCCGGACGACGCCACCAAACCCTTTACCGGTCACCGAAGCCCCGACGGGGAGAACCCGAGCAAGTCGCGCCGATATGCGCTCCTCCTCAATCGAGTGGCCGACGCCGTGGCCGAGGAATTCCCCGACGCGCTGGTGGGAGCTGCCGCGTATGTGGATCTCCAGTGGCCACCGCGGGACGTGAAGCTGCGCAAGAACATCTTGCCGTGGGTTGCCAATTACTGGCGGTGCGCGGCGCACGAGATCGCGCCGGAGTCGTGCTACATGAACCGCCTCTTCTGGCAGGTCCTCACGCAGTGGAGAGAAGCGCACGACGGTCCGCTGATCCTGTACGCGTACTACATGGGAATGAACGCCCAGCGTGGACTTCCCTATCCCATGGCCGAACGGATCGCGGCGGAATGGCCACGGCTGCGCGAGCTGGGCATCGGGGGCGCGACCGTGCAGTCCACGGAGCGCGACCACCACGTGTATGCGCTCAACTACCTGACCTTTGCGCGCGCCGGCTGGCAGGAAGGGCCGGTCGACTATCCCACGCTTCGAGAGGAGTTCCTGACGGGCATGTTCGGCGCAGCGGCCCAGGCCATCCGCCCGATCTACGAGGAGTGGGACCGCCAGGCCCGGCGCGCGGACGAAGGCAATCC
>CAZOBJ010000144.1:0-6372 GCA_964577825.1 uncultured Planctomycetales bacterium | reverse complement strand
AGCCACTCGGGAACCGCCTTCGCGCGCGCCATGTCCACTCCCTTTCGCATGCTTGCGTTCAACCAATGGGTCGCTTGCGGACTCCTGCAAGACCGCGATCCTACCCAGTATACGATGCGCCGCAAGCCGAAAACCTTGACCGCCGAGCAAAGCCCACGACCGCACCGCAGATCCGACCCTTCGCACGGCCAGGACTGTGCCGCCTTGGTCGACCGACCGAAGTCCCATCCCGCGTCATCCCGCAGGCACGCACAGAAAGACGGGCGCCCCTGCGTGGGACGCCCGTCCGGGATCATGGTGGTCGCTACAGGACTCGAACCTGTGACCTCTACAATGTGAGTGTAGCGCTCTGCCAACTGAGCTAAGCGACCTGCAGGCACCAATATATGTGCGTTGCGTCCCCTGTCAACCCGGTTTTCTTGACACCGGCAACCCCGGTGCGATACAAGAGAGACGCGCCCTTGCCGGCCGACCGCGGGCCGCAGGGAGCTGCGTCGCGCGCCCGCGGATGCGGGCGCGCCTGCCGTATCCAAGATCTGTCGAGGATCCGCCTTGACCAACATCCTGGGCCTGAGCGCCTTTTACCATGACTCCGCGGCCGCGCTGGTTCGCGACGGGGACCTTGTGGCCGGAGCTCAGGAGGAACGGTTCAGCCGTCAGAAGCACGACCAGCGCTTTCCCCAGCACGCGGTCGACTACTGCCTGGCCGAGGGCGGCCTGCGGCCCGAGGACCTGGACGCGGTGGTGTTCTACGACAAGCCGCTTCTCAAGTTCGAGCGGCTGCTGGAGACCTACCTCGCTTTTGCGCCGCGGGGACTGCGATCCTTCTTCGCGGCCATGCCGCTGTGGCTCCGGCAGAAACTCTTTTTGCCCAAGGAAATCGACCGAGGCCTGGCCGACCGGTACGAAGGGCCCATCTACTTCACCGGCCACCACGAGGCCCATGCGGCGAGCGCCTTCTTCCCCAGCCCCTTTCAGGAAGCCGCCGTCGTCACCCTCGACGGCGTGGGCGAGTGGACCACGGCCAGCTGGGGCGTGGGCCGCGGCAACGAGGTGCGCCTGCACAAGGAGATTCAGTTCCCCCATTCCCTGGGCCTCTTGTACAGCGCATTCACCTATTACACCGGATTCAAGGTCAACTCCGGCGAGTACAAGGTCATGGGCCTGGCCCCGTATGGCGAGCCCCGATACGCCGACCTCATCCTGGACAAGCTCCTGGACCTGAAGGACGACGGCAGCTTCTGGCTCGACCAGCGCTACTTCAACTATTGCGCGGGCCTGACCATGACCAACCGGCGCTTCCACCGCCTGTTCGGCGAACCGCCCCGTCGAGCAGAAAGCCCGCTCACCCAGCGGCACATGGACCTGGCCGCCAGCGTGCAGCGGGTAACCGAGGAGGTGATGCTTCGCATCGCCCGGCACGTGCACGCGCAGACCGGGCTCAAGCATCTGTGCCTGGCGGGCGGGGTGTCCCTCAACTGCGTGGGCAACGGGCGCATCCTGCGCGAAGGGCCGTTCGAGGATCTGTGGATTCAGCCCGGCGCGGGCGACGCGGGCGGCGCGGTGGGCGCGGCGCTGTTCGTATGGCACCAGCTCATGGACCATCCGCGCAGCCCCCGGTCACCGGACAGCCAGCGCGGTACGTACCTCGGGCCCGCGTACGACACCGCGACGATCCGCGCGTATCTGGACAAGGTCGGGGCTCGGTACACGGTGTGGGACGACGAGGCGGCGCTGAACGATCGCCTCGCCGACCTCCTGGCCCAGGGCAAGGTGGTCGGCCGCCTGGCCGGCCGCATGGAGTTCGGCCCGCGCGCTCTGGGCAACCGCAGCATCCTGGCCGACGCGCGCGATCCGCGGATGCAGTCCGTGCTCAACCGCAAGATCAAGTTCCGTGAGTCCTTTCGCCCGTTCGCGCCCAGCTGCCTGGAGGAGCGCGTCTCGGACTACTTCGAGCTCGACCGCCCCAGCCCCTACATGCTGCTCGTCGCGCCGATCCGTGAAGATCGCCGCCGCGCGCCCACCGGCCAGGAGCAGCAGCTCATGGGCATCGACCGGCTCCAAGTCCCGCGCAGCGACGTGCCAGCCATCACGCACGTGGACTACTCCGCGCGGGTGCAAACGGTCAACCGCGACACGGCCCCGCGCTACCACGGTCTGCTGAAGGCCTTTGAGCGTAGGACCGGGTGCGGACTTCTGATCAACACCAGCTTCAATATTCGCGGCGAGCCCATTGTGTGCACGCCCGAGGATGCGTATCGTTGTTTCATGTATACGGACATGGACGCCCTGGTGATGGAAGACTGCCTGTGCCTCAAGCGGGACCAGCCGCCCCTGCCGGGCGCCGAGGCCTACAGGCGTCGCTTTGAACCCGATTGACCCGCAGCGCGGGTCCGCACGCGGAGGATCTTCGTTTGGCCAAGCGCATGAACATCCTGCACGAATTCTGGCTCTTCTTGTGCGAGTACAAGGTCTACTGGCTGGCGCCCATCGTGCTGGTACTCCTCGGGGTGGCCGTTCTACTCGTGTTCGGCGGTACCCCCGCTGGGGCCTTTCTCTATACACTCTGGTGAGCCACAGCGGAGAGCCCACATGAGCCTGCTCGCCATTGATTGGCATCCTGACGCCAGAGCGCTGCGCCGCTTCGGATGGTCCATGCTCATTGGCTTCGGAGTTATCGGCCTGGCCCTGTACGCGTGGCCCTGGTCCTGGCCCTTTTCGGCGCATCCTCTGGCCGGACTCGTGTGCTTGGCGGCCGGGCTCGTGGCCGGCGGCCTGGGCCTCACGGGCACGCGCGCGGCTCTGCCGGTGTATTACCTGTGGATGGGCCTGGCGTTCGCCGTGGGCAGCGTGGTCGGGCGGGTGCTCCTGGCGGTCATCTACTACGGGCTCATCACGCCCATGGGCCTGGGCATGCGCCTGATCGGGCGCGACCGCCTGCACCTGCGCCGCACGGGCGACGAGACGACCTACTGGCGCGACGTGCGCCCGGTCCGCGACAAGGACCAGTACGAGCGCCAGTTCTGAGGCTCACGGCCCCGCGCGCCAGAACCGTACGTACTCCCTGGCCACGGCCGCGAGGGAGTGACGTTCCCGGGCAATCGCGCGCCCGCGCTCGGCCCGCGCGCGCCAGGCGTCCGGCTCCTCCCGGAAAGACCGCACCGCTCGCGCCGTACCGGCCGCGTCGCCGTACACCGTGAACCGAATCGCCTCGCCCTCCGGGTCGAGCACATCGATGCCCGGATGGCGGCTCGCCACCACGGGCAGCTCGCTCGCCATGGCCTCCAGCACGGTACGCGGCGAGGCGTCGTTGATCGTGTGGTATACGAACAGGTCATGGCGCTGCATGGCCTCGCGCACGCCCTCTCGGCCCAGGGCGCCGGCCAGGTGCATCGCTTCGTCCAGGTGGCATGTGCGGATGCGCGCGCGAAGCTGGGCCTCCTCGTCTCGGGCCACGCGGCCCACCAGGGTGCACGTCGCGTCCTCGCCCTGCGCGCGCAAGAGACGCAACGCCTCGACCAGCGTGTGCGACCCCCGGCTGCGGCCCACTGCACCGACGAACAACAGCCGCACTGGCTTGCGCGGAGCTTCGCGCTTCGCCACACCGGCGGTCAGGTGCCAGAAGCCCGTGTCCACGCTGTTGGGGATGACGCTTAGGCGCTCGGCCGAGATGGCGGTTGTCTCCTGCAGCCGCGGCACGAGCCCAGGCGCCTGCAACACCACACGGTTCGCATGGCGGCACACCGCGCGTTCCACGCGCGCGCCGTACTGCATGCCCAGTCCGTCGCGCGTAAGCCACCGCCGCGGCCACGCCGCGTGCGCCCACACGTGCGCAAGCCGCCAAGCATTGAGGCAATACAGGCTCTCCGCGCACCACAGCCCGTGCCGGCGCGGGCGCCTGCGCAAGAGAGGCAGCAGGTGCCCGAACGTGTCGTGCAGGACCTCCACGCCCTCTTCGCGCACCAGGCGCTGGGCAATCGCGCAGGCCCGCCGTTGGTTCGACCAGCGCCGTCCGGCGCGAAAGCCTGTGCGCACCAGCGTGCACTTCGGGTGCTCAGCCAGGTCGAGCGCCGTGTCGAGCCGCCCCACCAGGAGATACAGCCGCTCGATGCCGTGGCTCGCCTCGGCCAGGGTGCGCGCGCGGTCGAGATACGAGCCGACGTTGGGCAGGAAAAACGCCACGCGCATGCGAACCTCTCCACACCGCTCCTCGCCGGGCCCTCAGCGCAACGCACGGGCCCGGCAAAGATACCGCACAAAGGTGCGCTCGTCCAGCGGTCGCAGCACGCGCACGAGCACGGCCACGCCCGCGACGGCCACGGCGAGTCGCGCCCACAGGATGCCCGACAAGTGCGCGCCCAGGACCCCCATGAGCAAGGTATCCTCGATCACGCTGTGGCACAGGCTCAAGAGCGCCAGGCTGAAGAAGATCGCGCGCGGGCTGAGCTCCCCGGACCGCGCTTCGTCGATCAGCAGCCCGCCTCCGTAGGTGAGCCCGAGCAGCATCCCGGTCACCGTAAGCGGCGCCGCGCGTCGGCCCAGTCCCAGCACGCGCACCACCGGCCGCAGCAGGCGCATCAGCACGTCGGTGACGCCCAGCGCCTCGAGCACGCGCATGAGGGTGAGCACCCCCAGGAGCACCAGGAAGATGAGCCCGAGCGAGCGCACCTCGCCCACGGCCCAGCCGAGCCACGACTGGGCCTGTGCCGGCGGGCGCCACAGGGGTTCGGCCGAGTGCGCCAGCCATCCGCCCCAGGTGTACGCGCGGTGCAGCGCCCATCCGCACCCCAGCGCCCCGCCGATGCGCAGCACCAGCATGGGCCACAGCCGCACGCCCGTGCGCCGCGCGATCTGGCCCTCCACCGGCAGGCCATGGGCGAAGAGCATCATGGTGCCCAACACGGTGACCTGGGCCTGGGACAGCGGCACGTCAGAGAGCAGGCCGAAGAACGCCACCATGCCTCCGTACAGGTTCGTGAGCATGGCCATAGCCCAGGCATACCCCATGGCGCCGGGCAGACCCACCAGGCCCATGACGGGCTCCAGCCCCCGGGCCAACACCTCCACGGCGCCGACCTCCTTGAGGAGCTTCGTGGCGATGCTGATCGGTATGAGGATGCGAAAGAGCTCCACGCTCGTGCGCAGGGCCCGCTGCCACACGTCCCGCACGCCGCGCGCCAGGGCCCGGACGGCGGCGCGTATGCCTGGGGTGGGTCGGTCGCTCTTCGGCGAGTTGGAGGACTCGCCGGGGCTCGTGTCCATGTGGCCTCCCTGTTCGCTGTCGGTCCGTATCCTACTGCCCGGTCGAGACTCGGTCAACCACACGCGCAACTCGCCTGCACGTCATCGCATTAGATGCGTCGATGGCCGCCTGGAGCGCCTGGCACGCAACTGGATTTGCCTTGACTTCGCCGCGCGCGAGTCGTTACGCTTGCCTGGTACATTGGACGGGCCCGCGCTGGCCCGCCGTTGTTTTGCGGGCATCGAGGAACTGCGCCCATGCCCAAGCTCGTTCCTCTCACGCGCCACGGCAGGCGCGAGATCGGCCTCGCCCTGGTCGCTGCCGCCGCGTTGTGTGCGCTGCTCGTGGCGGTCGGTCTGGCGTGGTTGTGCGTGCTGCCTTTCGTCCTGCTCGCGTGGGTTTTGTACTTCTTCCGCGACCCGACGCGGCGGATCCCGGACAACCCGCGTGCGCTCCTCAGTCCGGCCGACGGTCGCGTCACTGAAGTGCGCACTCTGGACGAACCCGACTTTCTGGGCGGCAAGGCGCTTCGCATCGGGATCTTCATGTCCATCTTCGACGCGCACATCAACCGCGCGCCCTTCGCGGGCACGGTGCAGTATCTGCGCTACACGCCTGGCCGATTCCACGACGCACGGACCCAGGCGAGCTCGGAAGAAAACGAGGCCAATGCCATCGGGCTGGCCACTGACCATCCCAAGGCCCCGCGGATTCTGGTCAAGCAGATCGCGGGGTACATCGCCCGGCGCATCGTATGCACGCTGGAGGAGGGCGACCACGTGGACGCGGGCCAGCGCCTCGGCATGGTCAAGTTCGGCAGCCGCGCCGAGCTCTACGTCCCGCAGGACGCGGGCTGTTCGGTGCGTGTGAAGGTCGGCGACCACGTCGCCGCGGGCACCACGATTCTGGCGGAACTCCCGTGAGGCGCATCCACCCCCTGCCCACCATCCTGACGCTTGCGAACTTATGTAGCGGGTTCGTGGCCATCGTGCTGGCCGCGCGGTCGCTTTTGCCCAAGCACCCGCCCATCCATCCCTTCGGTGCGGTCGAAGGCGCGGACCTCCTGTGGGTCGCTTGCTACTGCGTGTTCATCGCCATGATCTTCGACATGCTCGACGGCAAGGTGGCGC
>CAZOBJ010000143.1:0-6471 GCA_964577825.1 uncultured Planctomycetales bacterium | reverse complement strand
AGCATGGTGCTGTTCATGTACTCGACGTCGGAGAGGTCCAGCACGTGGTGTTCGGTCAGGTCTCGCTCATCCTGGCCTAGCAGTTCGATGAAGGCGGTGTCCTCCTCGCCGTGCCCGTCCAGCACGCCGCTGGGCTGCACCAGGCAGTAGTCTTCCCTCTGCTCGACGCGCAAGGGTTGCTCCCCGCCTCTCATCCTCCAGGTGCGGATGCCGCGGCCTGTCGCGCCTCGTCGATCGAAATGCGTCGCGCGCCTTCCGCGCTCATATCGCGGATTTCCATATGTTCTTTCGGCTCAAACATGAAGGTCTCTTCGGGGAACGGTTCCAACCCGTCCACGTTGGTACTGGTCTCGGAGAGATGGACGGTTGTTACTGTCGGCTCGCGTCCGGCTCCGGGGTCAGGCCCTACGAGCGCAATCTCGTGCGGAATGAACTCTGCGTGTGGAAAGACGAACAAGAGACGCTGCGGATCGCCCGGGTCTCGGTCTCGAGGCACGAGCCGAAGCTTGGTCTGCCGGGCCCCGTCGAGTCCGCGGCCGCGCAGGGCAGTGACCTCGTAAGTGCGTCGTAGCTCCTCTACTGTTCCCTGGCCCAGCGCGACCAAGGCGCCGAGAGCACCCGCCTGGGCTGCCGGTGTGTCGCCGGTGGCTGCGCCTTGTCCTGGCGCGTCGTATCGCTCCACGTCGCCGAACTCCGTGTCGTGCAACCAGATGTAGCGTCCGTCACCGACGATGCGCAGACCGTGTTCGGACAGATCTACCACAAACCGGTCGGGGGCCTGCAACTTGAGCGTACCGGCCTTGCGCTGTGGGTTCTTGAACACGCCGCCACGCTTCGTTTGCGCAAGGTTTGCAGATAGGCGTTCGACCTTCTCGTAGTAGGCGAAGAGCTCGTCGAGAAACGCGTCCGCAGCCTCTCGGCTGAGTTCAATCGCCTCGCCTTGACTCTCCGGGGGAGGGCAGGGGGCTTCGGCCTCGGCCGCGTCGGCACGTTCGAGAGGCGAGGCCAGGACCGCCGCAGAGAGAAGCAACACACAAGCGAGGCGCATCGGAAAGTCCCTCATGGCACCGTGCAAAGCGCTATGCTGTATTGTAATGGAAAGATCTGCCTTTGTCCATGTGCGGCCTCAGGAACTCTCGCCATTCACTGATCTTCGGTCGGCGGGCGGGCCCTGGTCCGGGAAGCGGATCAGGGCGTGGCGTCGCAGGAGTTCCATGAGCGCAGGAAGCACAATCAGCGAGGCCAGGATGGACATGGACAGGCCCAGGACGGACAAGCGGCCCATGCTGGTGAGCCCTCGGTAGCTGCCCACCCACAGCGAGCCGAATCCGACCATGCTCGTCAAGTTCGTGATCACGATGGCGCGGCCCGTGTCGGTGACGACAAGACCGACATCGCCGCGGGTCTCGAAGAATCGATGGACGAGGTGGATGCCATTGTCCACGCCGAGCCCAATGATGACGGGAACCACAAGCACATTGATGAAGTTGAAGGAAATGCCGAACACGCTCATCAGACCCATCAAAAAGACAAGCCCCACGGCAATGGGGGTAAGGGAGAGAAGAACGCGTGTCGCGTCTCGATAGCAGACAACCAATACGACCGCCGCGATCACGGCTACCCAGCAGGAGATGCGCAAGAAATCGGCCTTCACGATTCTTGCGAGGTCGTGGGCAACCACCATGGTCCCGGTCAGGAAAACGGACCCCGACTCGTCTGTCGGACTGATCGCTAGGCCCTCGCGAACCGAACGCACCCAGGTCGCAGAGAGTTCCACGCCTCGGATCTGCGCCTCTGTCGGGTTCACGTGCGCGAGCACGGTCCATCCCTCGCCGTAGCAGGTGATGGACCGACAATTGGCTTCTCGCAAGTAGGTGACCAGGAGCCGAGTGACTGTCATGCCCTCTCGAAGTACGGGCTTTCCTTGGGGATTGTGCACTGTGCTGGCGAACACAAGGGCCGGCCCTGGTGGCTTTGTCCCGTTCGGGCCGTCCAAATCTAGTGTGGTGACTTGCGTGCCGCCGGCATCCTTCACGTCCTTCGGACGAACGCGTACCTGCGTCACTCCGATAGCGGCCAGATACTCGAGCGCCAACTGGGTGACCGGAGCATCCTCCACGAAGTAACGCAGGCCTTCGCGGCTGGTGGGAAGCTCCGCGAGCACCAGGCTCCCGTGCTGGTCGAACGCATGCCAGGCATTCGGCCGTCGTTTGCGGTCCGTGCGATATTCCACCTTGTGTCGGCCGACCATCCGATGCAAAAGACGCCATATCGGTGTATCTCGGAACTCGGTGGGAAGCAGCACGTCTTCGCTGCGCACCAGGGACGCGTGGTTTTCGAAGAAGTCAAACACAGGGGCAAAAGGCTCGGAAGCCAACCCCTGCCGGTCGAGCTCTTCGCGCAGGTGCCGGGCTGCGGCTTCGAAGTCGATAGACTCCATCGTCTCCTTGCGCAAGCGCTGCGCGCGGGGCGCGGGCAAGTAGGCTGTCAGGATCTCGTACCCTTTGATGGTGCCTTCCTTGCGCAGGGTCTCCAGCCGGTCGGCCAGGCCGTGGGCGTTGTTCATGGCCGCGGCCTCGGTAGGCCCGGTGATCAGGAGCATCTGCTGAGCCGTGCCCTTTCGGGTGAATCGAGAGGAGATCTCCTCTCCCAGCTCAAACACAGGGTCCTCGCTGGGCCGCAGGCTGGCCAGGCGCTCGTCGAAGCGGACCCCGTTTTGCACGACGAGCAGGTAAACGGCACTGACCGCAGCAAGGCCAAGGCCAATCCCGACGACCAGCCCGGGGCGCCGGCGGATGCCTCGCGCAAGGTACGGCAGCCCAAACGTGATCGACCGTAGGGCTCTGGGATGTTCGCCCTGGCCATGCTTGCTGCGCCAGACCACGAGGGCCGGGAGGACGAACACCATGGCGGGCACGGCCATGGCGAGGCCAAGGCCGGCAAGGATGCCGAACTGCGAGAGCCCGCGAAACTCGGTGGCCATGAGGGCGAAGAAGCTCAGAGACGTGGTGAGCATCCCGATCAGAACGCCGTGCCCGGTGTGCCGCAGGGACAAGGCGAAGCTGGTCTCTACGTCGGTGCCCTTCACGCGCTCCGTCACATAGCGGTTGTAGATGTGGATCGCGTAGTCGACCCCAAGGCCCACAAGGACGGCGGCGAACGCACAGCTGATGGCATTCAGTTTTCCGAAGAGCAACCACGCCAGCCCCAGCGTCCAGCACACGATCATGACGAGCGGCAGGCCTACGTACAAGATGACCCCATAGCGCCTGTAGCAGTAGCCGAAGAGGAGGAGCACGCCGACCAGGCTGGTGATGAGGGTGGAAAAGAGGCTGGACTGCATGTGGTGTGTGTAGCGGACAGCGACCTCATATCCCCCTGCATAGGCGACGGTGACGGCCGGCGATGCCAGGGCAGGGGGCATTTCTTGCAGAATCTGGTTGGTCGTCTGGCGGATGCGCTGCATGATGCGGCGCGAATACTCGAGTCGCTGTGCAGGCCCACGGGGGCGCACCGCCAGCAACAGTAGAGTGTCGTCATGATCCGCGTCCGGCAAGGCTGCGATGTATCCCTGCGTGTCCGCGTCCTTGTCGTAGAGCTCGCGGAAGTGTCCGGGCAGAGCCTCGCGAAAGACCGCCTCCATGCCCAGATGACGCAGGAGAAGCAGGGCCTCTTGTCCCGGCTGTACGCTGCCGGCGAATAGGTCGTTGCTTGTGCGTCGTGCCGCGCGCGCGATTCGCCTTGCGGAGAGGGCTTGCTCCACGCGCTGGAGTCCCGCTGGGGGCACGTAGAGCAGACCTCGCCTGCGAAGCTCATTCTCGAAGAATTCCAGCTCGTCGGGACGGAGGTACCGGCAATAGGCGTCCTGGATCTCGGGGTCGGTGCGCAAGCGCTTGGCCAAACGCGTTGCGTACTTGCCCACCGCCGACAGGTCTTGGCGGTGCTGGATGCGGAACACGACGAAGGCCTCGTCAGCAGTGCCGAAGTCGCTGACAGCCCGGTTGAAGGCGGACGCGGAGGCGTGGTGCTCGGGCATGAGCTTGCGCACGGAGGCCGAGAATTCGGTTCCAAAGAGAAACGGCGGCACGAGCGATAGCAGGGTGAGCCCCAGGGCCACGAGCAGCACGGCCCGATAATGCGCGCAGGCCGCATGGGCGCAAGCGGCAAGAAGTCTGCGCGTCATGGCCTCTTCCCCGTGGTCTCGGCGTCCTCGTCGATCGCGTGGCGCACCGGTACGCCGGTCGGGCCGAGCGGGCGCACGGCCTTGGCCGCCTCGGGCACCGGAAGCCAGAAGTCGGAGGCTTGGACGGATGGATTCGGGGCCAGATCGGTAAACACCACGATGAGCTCACGTCCGGTCTGCGGAAATCGCATGTGTAGGCGGCGCGCGAACAGGGGCTCTCCCGCCAGTCCTGGGAGGGGTTCGTACCGGTCGAAGGCTACCTGGGTTCGGACCTGCCCAGACTCGTCGACCACCTCTCGCAGCAAGAGACGACCGTCTTCGGGGTCCAGGGTCAGTCGGTTGTGGGGACCTGCGATGCGCTCACGTAGGAGCACATGTCCCTCTTCATCCGTGCGCATCTCCCAGGACGCGCGGTGGAATCTCTGGACCGGCAGGAGCGCGTGGCCGACCACAGCCTCCGGGCGGAAGTCTACCGCCTCGCCGCGCAGGTCAGCAATACTGCCTCGATAGAACGTTCGCTCTCGAGGTAGCCAAACGTCAAGGGCTTGGCCCACGAGCGCCAGATCCAGAATCTCGGTGCCGAGCGCCTTGGTCGCCCGCAGACGCAGGCGGTCGGGACGCGCGAACAAGAGATGGGCGGAGAAACGCAGCGAGAAGTCCTCGGCAGGTGAGATCGCCTTCATGCGCGCCTGCGCCTCGAGGGTCTGGAGTTGGTTCGCCGCCGCCAAGGCGCGCGCAAGGTGACGCAGCCCGGAGCGCATGGTCTCATCCGCGCCAGATGGAACGGCGAGGTCGGATACCACGGGCGGCGGCGCCTCTCTGGGTCGCGGTGAGGGGGGTCGCTGCCAGGGTCCCGGGATCGTACAACCGGCCGCCAGGCCGCCCGTGGCGATGAGCAAGGCCTGAAGGAGTCGCCGCATGGTTGTCTCCGGATGCATCCGGGAAAAGGGAGGCAAGTCTACAGGCACAGACGCCCGACTACAAGGAGCCTTCTCCGGAAATCGTGCCGATCAAGCCGACGACGGCGAGACATCGTCGACGACTCAGAGTTCCTCTCGCGCCCGCTCCTGGCGGATCTCTTCCTCGCGCTCCTGCTTGCGGCGCATCCGTTCTTCCGCCGCCTCGATTTGCTCCTCGGGCAAGGCCGCACGCAAGCGCGCGCGCATCGTTTCCGTAAACTCGGGGACTCGGCCATCCAGGATCGCGGTCAGTCGGTCGGCCAGAAGATCACCCAATGGCGGCACCACGCCGACCCATGGCTGGCTTGGATCGCTGGCCCATCGATCATAGAGGTATTCATGCAGCATGACCGCGCGCCGTCGGAAGCTGGCCGCGGTGTCTGGATCGCCCAGGGACAAATATAAGTAATAGTTGTTGAGCGAGGCGTCGACGATGATCATGGTGCGGCGTATGGTCATCTGGTCCACGAAGTTGCGCACATTGTGCCGGATCCACACCTCGATGGGGACGTTGAGGTTCTCGTCGTTTGGAAAGATCTCGCGCAGGTACTCCAGCCATTGATCGGCCTTGTCTGTCATCCCGTGGAAATAGTATAGGAAGATCGCTTCCTTGAGCATGTTGACATATCCGGACAAAGGCCCTGTGGGGTACGAATCCGGACCGCCGGACTCCCTTCGCTCGCGGCGCGCGCGCTCTAAGAGGTCCTTCAGATGCTTGCGTGCCGTGTCGAAGAACCGATAGTCTGGTTCATTGTATACCAGCCCCTCTTCACTGATGCGAATCTTGCCTCTCCGATACAGGTCGCACAGTGCGAAATAGAGCAGGCGCTCATACTTCTCTTCGTACTCCGGGAAATCCTCGCGTCCATAGGCGACTTCACGGCCACGATAGGACCAATAGATCGCGTGTGCATCGCACCCTCGCCAGTCCAGCGGCCCAAATGTCCGATTGAGCTTGAGCATGATCTCCGGCTCCAGTTTGTATTTCTCGCGCAAGACCTTGCCCACACGATACTGCCGAACGATCTCCAGGGCGTCTTGCGCATGGGGCTGTTCAAGGCGTTCGCGCACGGACTGGGGCAGAGACGCGCGTTCGTAGAGGAGTTGTTCCAGATCTGCGAGAGGATCAAGGCCCTCGGCCATGAGATCCTCCGTCAGGCTGGCCACCTTCGGCAAAGCAAGAAGGTCTTCGCGGCTGTCCGGCAAGGCGACCAGCGCCTCAAGGAACTCGCGGTCTCCGGGCCCTTGAAGGACAGCATCCATCATATGGGCCAGTTCGGTCTGGTAGTAGCGGCGGGCGTAATCGGTCTGGGAGCCGAGCTTGTGCCA
>CAZOBJ010000142.1:0-6477 GCA_964577825.1 uncultured Planctomycetales bacterium | reverse complement strand
CGGTCTTTGACCTGGACCGGGCCGAGGCCGCGTGGCTGTATCACGCGCAGGGGCCTGCGCCCGAGGCGGTTGCGCACACGCTCGGACGCGTGGACCGGGCCGTGGTGTTCGGCCGTCCGACGCAGACGCTCGAACGCGCACTTCGGCGGCTCGGGGCGGATCGGGTGATCTTCTTCCCCGCGCGGCCGACGCAGGGAAGCGGTGCGCCCTTGCACGCGGCCGCGCACCTGTGGCAGGGGCTTGCGCAGGCCATGGACCTGGACCCGAGGGTGGACGGCCCCTCGGCGCCCGCCCCGGCCCTGCATGGCGACGACCGGGGCGCAGAGCGCGTGCTTGCCGCAGCCGGGCTGCGCGCCGGCCGGTACGCGGTCCTGCATCCGGGGAGCGGCTCCCGGGCCAAGAACGCGCCCGTGGCGGTGTTCGCGGGCCTGGCCCGCGCGTTTCTGGATGCGGGGCGGGCCCGCGCGCAGCTGCCGCTGTGCCCTTCAGGGCCGGTCGAGCGGATCGCGGTCGTGGCGGGCGAGGCGGACGCGGATCTGGGCGCGCGCTTGGCGGCGATGGCGCCGAGCACCGTGCTCCTGCCGCCCCTGGACCTGGAGACGCTCGCGGGGGTGCTCGCGCGCGCGGCCGCGTACGCGGGCAACGACTCGGGCGTCACGCACCTCGCGGCCCAATGCGGCGCGCCCACGATCGCGCTCTTCCGCGCCACGGACCCGCGGGTCTGGGCGCCCGTGGGCCCGCGGGTGGCCGTGCTCGACGAGTCCGCGTGGCGGGCCCATGCAGGGGGTTAGCCCGCCCAGGTGGCCCGGGCCACGCGCAGGACGTTCTCGCCGATCACCTTGCGGATGTCCTCGTCGGACAGGCCCCGCTGCACGAGCCCCGCGGTCAAGAGCGGCCAGTTCGTAAGCGCTAGGCTCTCCAGCTGCTCGGTGGTGTTGGACGGGTCCGAGCGCGCGCGCGTGCGCGTCCACCCCAGAGTCCGCGGCGGATGGTAATGGGCGCTGGGCCGGGGGAACTTGTCCGCCTCGGCGCGGGCGCGGTCCGGACGCCAGGTGACGTCCGTGCCCACGGCCACGTGGTCCGCGCCGAACGTGCGCACCGCGTATGCGACGTGGTCCAGGGCCTGGACCAGGGTGCCCGCGCCGCCCAGGAACTCCGGGATCCAGGTGATGCCGATGTATCCGCCGGTGTCCGCGATCGCGCGGATCACCTCGTCGGGCTTGCTGCGCACGTGTTCGTGCAGAGCGCAGCAGGTCGTGTGGCTCGCGACCACGGGCTTCTCGGACACTTCGGCGGCCTCTTTGCTCGTGCGCCAGCCGCTGTGGGCCACGTCCACGAGCACGCCCACCCGGTTCATCTCGCGCACCACGTGCGCGCCCAGGTCGGTCAGCCCCCCGTCGCCGGCCTCGAAGCATCCCGCGCCGAGCAGGGTCTGGCGGTTGTAGGTGAGGTGCATCATGCGCACGCCCAGGTCGTGGGCGATCCGGATGACGTGCAGGTCGTCCACCGTGCCCCTGGTCCGGTCCGGCAGGGGCACGTAGTTGAGGCTGTAGGCCATGCCGTGCCGGCCCGCGGACCGGGTCTCGGGGATCTGTTCGGGCACCGCAACGCGGCCCAGCGTCGAGGCGATCCGGTCGGTCAGATACGTGAACAGCGCGAGCCGACTCCACGGCGGTCCGTAGTCGGCGGTCACGTTCTGGTAGTAGAAGTCGAGGCCCGTGTGGTCGAGCACTTGGCCGAGCAGCTTGCGCTGCGCCGGGTCCGTGTGCCACCGGGCCTGGCCCTGATGGGTCATGAGTCCGCGGATCTCCGCAAGGCCCGCACCCGCGTCCATCCGGGCCTTGATCTCCTCCCCGTCTCCGGCCGCGTGGAACCCCAGGCAGAACGCATCGCAGACCAGGCTCTCGCGATGGAGGGCCAGGCCGCGGTCCAGGTCCGTCTTGCCGATCTGCAGGTGCGCAAGCGCCCGGTCCATGCACCGCTGCACGCTCGGTGCGTTGTCCATGCCAAGTCTCCTCGCTCAAATCACGTGCGTTGAAGGATGCGCCTCGAAACCCGGACGGCGCGCCACGGCGCGCCGACAACCTGACGCTCGGGCTCAGCGCGCGAGCGCGGCCTTCATGGCTCGGATGTGCTCGGGTCCCGTGCCGCAGCACCCGCCGATCAGGTTCGCGCCCGCCTCCACGAGCGCGGGCACTCCGGCGGCCATCTGTTCGGGCGTGGCCGGGAACACGGTCTCGCCCCCGCGCACCTCGGGCATGCCCGCGTTGGGCATGCCCAGGATCAGGGCCTCGGGCGCGGCCGCGCGCAGGGCGCGCACGATCTCGGTGATGCCCTCCATGCCCACGCCGCAGTTGGCGCCCAGGATGTGCGCGCCGGCCTCGATCATGGCCTGGGCGGCCGCCTGCGGCGTGAGGCCCATCATGGTGGCGTACCCCCCGTCCTGGCGCGGGGCGAAGGCGAAGCTCGCCACGACCACGAGGTCGGTGTGCTCGCGGGCCGCGCGCACGGCCACCGCGGCCTCCTCGGCCGCGGCCATGGTCTCCACGATCACCGCGTCCGCGCCCCCGGCCGCCAGGCTGGTTACCTGTTCGCGGAACGCCTGTGCGAACTGCGACTCCGTGGCCGTGCCCAGGGGCGCGAGGAACTGGCCCGTGGGCCCGGCGCTGCCGAGCACGCACCCCTCGGGGCCCACGGCCTCGCGCGCCAGGCGCGCGGCCGCCCGGTTGATCTGGGCGGCCCGGTCGGCGAGCCCGTAGTGGGCGAGCTTGATCCGGTTCGCGCCGAAGGTGTTCGTCTCCGCGATGTCCGCGCCCGCGTCGCGGTAGGCCGCGTGGATCTCGCGCACGACCTCGGGCCGGTCCAGGCACCAGGCCTCCGGGCAGTCCCCGGCGCCCAGGCCCCTGGCCTGGAGGAACGTGCCCATGGCCCCCTCCACGAGGAGGACCTCGCCCGCGCGCGCCCGCTCGAGTAGCGTCGGCATCACGCCTCCTCGCCCAGGATCCGCAGGATGGCGGCGGTGACCTCCGCGGGGCTCGCGCGGCCGTCCACGCGCTTGAGCAGGCCTTCGGCCTCGTAGTGGGGGATCACGGGCTCGGTCTCCTGGTGGTACTTGTCCAGGCGCACGCGCACGGACTCCGGGTTGTCGTCCGGTCGCTGGACCACCCGGTCGGCCGCCTCCGGCGGGGGTGGGTTGTACACGGTGTGATAGATCTTGCCGGTCTGGGGGTCGGTGCGCCGGCCGGTCATGCGCTCCAGGACCACCTCGTCGGGCACGTCCACGAGCACCACGGCGTCCAGGCCCAGGCCCGCGTCGGCGAGGGCCCGGTCCAGGGCCTCGGCCTGCGCCCGGGTGCGCGGAAACCCGTCGAGCAGGAACCCGGCCCGCGCGTCCGGCCGCTGCAGGCGTTCGAGCGTCATGCGGATGACCAGGTCGTCGGGCACGAGCTTGCCCGCCTCCATGTACCCCTTGGCCTCTTGGCCCAGGGGCGTGGCGTCGCGCACCGCGGCGCGCAGCATGTCGCCCGTGGAGATGTGGGGGATGCTCAGGCGCTCCTTGAGCGCCTCGGCCTGGGTGCCCTTGCCGCTGGCGGGCGGACCGATCAGAATCAGCCGCATCGTCGTCTCCTCGTCCGGGGCTTCCGCGACCGGGCCGCGCCGGTCCGCGCGGGAATGGGGTCGCTTATAGCGCGTGGTCGCGGGCGTGTCAAATCGCGCGGCCTGCGAGGTCGGGGCGCCGCAGGTGAGAATTGGATGATTTGAGGGTTTGACAGGCGCGGCGCACAGGCTATCTTGGTGTGTACAGGCCAGGCCGTTCGTCGCCCTGGCGGGCATGATATCGATGGAGGAGAACAGATGAACGTGACGTGTCCGAAGTGCGCGCGCAAGCTGCGGGTTCGCGACGACCTGGCGGGCAAGCGGGTGAAATGCCCCGGGTGCGGGTCCGCGATCCGGGTCCCGGCCGGCGGCGCCGCCGGCGCGGGCGAGGCCGCGCCCGAGGGGCAGGGCCGCAAGTGTCCGCAATGCGGCAAGGTGTACCCCCTCGATGTGGCGATATGCACCGATTGCGGCATCCACCTGCGCACCGGCAGGCGGGCGGGGGCCCGGGCTACGCCGTCGGCATGGACCGGCCGGGCCCGCTGGCTCGTGGGCGGGGCGGTGGTCCTGATCGTCGCCGCCGTGGCGTACTTCGTGCTGCGCGGGCCTGGGGCACCCGAGGGCCCGTTGGAGGTGCTGCCGGGGAGCGCTTCGGTGGTGGGCCGGTTGAGCGTGGGAGACCTCTTGCGCATTCCTGCCCTGCGCGATGGAGTCACCCAGGTCAAGAACCAGGGCGACTACAAGGCCTTGCAGGCGGCGGGCGTCTCGCTTGACACCCTGGAGCAGGTGCACTTCGGCGTGGACCCGAGCAAGGCTGTGGACGGCGGCGAGCCCGACGGCGTGGCCGTGATCGAGTTCTCCGGGCCGGTGGACATGGACAAGCTGGCCGAGGCGCTGGAGCAAAGCGGCGCCCTGCAGGAGAAGATCTCCGTGCGCGGGCGGTCCGCCTTCGTGCTGGACAGCGAGCAGTCCGGTCCCCGGCCGGTGATGACCGCGGTCGGCGAGAACCGCCTGGTCGTAGGCACGCGCGCCATGGTCGAAGCGAGCGTCGCGCTGGCCGCGGGCGAAGGCGAGAGCGTGGCGGACAACAGTGCGCTGATGCGGGTGTGCGAGGACGGCGAGCTCGACGATCTCTTCTGGCTGGCGATCCGCCTGCCCGAGAC
Source organism: uncultured Planctomycetales bacterium (assembly GCA_964577825.1). Lineage (GTDB taxonomy): Bacteria > Planctomycetota > SZUA-567 > SZUA-567 > JAFGNG01 > CAZOBJ01. Next base: position 1,717 of record CAZOBJ010000142.1, on the reverse strand, counting down.
CCAACGCGACCAAATGAGTGCGAAGCTCGGCCCGGGCACGCCGGTCGACCCGAAGGAGATCCAGAGCGGCCTGATTCGAGCCAACTATGCTCAGGGCCGCGGGCTGTCGCTCGGCGCGGCCCTGGTGTTCGCTTCCGAAGAGAGTGCGACCCAGGCCAGGCCCCAGCTCGAGGGCATGGCTCAGACGGTTCAGATGTTCCTGCCGGGCGAAGACGGGCTCGTCCGCGTTACGCAGGAGGGCGACAAGCTGGACCTCTCGGCGGATCTGTCGGAGGAGACGCTCGCCCAGCTGGCCAGCCAGGCCAAGGCGGGGGCGAGCCAAGCGGCCATGCCGCCCCAGGCCGCCGAGGGCGAGTTCACGCAGGGCATGCAGGCCCAGACCAGCGAGCAGGGCCCTGCCGTTGCAGACGAATCCATGGAGAGTTTCTTGCCCCAACCCGCGGGCGGCCAGCCCGAACAGCCTGCGCAGCCCGCGGCGCCGCAGCCGCAGATCTCGCCCGTGGAGCAACACCTTGCCCAGCTGCGCGAGGGAGGCGCAGGCCGGCAGGAGGCGGTCGCCTTCTTCGCCGACTATGAAGAGCCGCTCGGCGACCACAAGGCCGCGCTCGTGGACGCGCTGGTGGCGCTACTGGCCGAGAGCGAGGGCCTCGCGCGCCGGAAGGACGACAACCTGCGCGCGCGGGCGGTCGAGCTTCTGCGCAAGGTCGAGCCCGCGGCGCTCAAGCGCGCGTACCCGCAGCTCTCGGGATTCCTGCGCGAGGTGTACCTGCCCGTGCGCGCGCCGCTCGTGCAGGGCGGGATGCTGTACGTGTCCTGCGAGGCGCCGCGCCTGGTGGCCCTGGACCTGGAGACGTACGAGGAGCAATGGTCGCGCGAACAGAGCTTCACGCACGCGCCCGTTCTCAGGGACGGGACTCTGTACGCCGGCGCGCGGGCCCTGGACCCGGCCACCGGCGAGGAGAAATGGCACTACACCCCCTGGGCCGGAGCGGAGCCGGGCTCGCCGCTCTTGGTGACCGAGGACAAGGTGTATTTCGGCGCGGACCAGTGCGTATGCGCGGTGAATGCGGACAACGGCGAGGAAGCCTGGGTCTACAAGCTCGGCAACGAAACGTCCTGGCCCTACGCTCCGGTGCTGGCCGGGGACGTGCTGTGCATCGCCGAGGACGGCCACGCCGTATACGGCCTGAATGCGGACTCGGGCGAACAGGTGTGGCAGTTCGAGGTGGCGACCAGTCCGGGGCTTCGTCCCGTGCTCTACGGGGGCAGGCTGTACGTGCCCGCGGACCATGGCGTGTACGCGCTCAACCCGAAGACCGGCGACAAGCTGGCCAAGACCGAGCGGTTCGGCTCCGCGCCGCTGATGGCGGGCAACTTCATGGTTGCCCGCGAACCGAGTACGGACCCGCGCGCGTGCGCCGTTGTTGCTCTGGACCTCAGGAACGGCACGGTGGCGTGGCGCACCGAACTGGGACGTGACCTCTCCTTCAATCACGAGGTCGCGCCGATCAGCGACGGCGAACGCATCTGCTTCGTCACCACCACGCGCGCGGCGCGAACTGAGGACATGCGCGGGCAGGTGACCGCCCTGGCCCAGGACACGGGGCGGAAGCTGTGGACGTTTACCCTGCCCGAGGGCTCGACCGTCGCCTGGGAGCTTGCGTACAGCGACGGGCGGCTGTACGTGCCCGCGAACGACTACACGGTCTTTGAGCTG
>CAZOBJ010000141.1:0-6535 GCA_964577825.1 uncultured Planctomycetales bacterium | reverse complement strand
CGCGGCCTACGACGGGAACAGCTGGTGGAACGGGATGAACGACTTTATGTGGGACGTCCGGCAGGTGACTCGGTCCTTTGCCGACAAAGTTTTGATGCTCAACGACTCGCGCATGCCGAAGAAGGTCATGGAGGCGGCGGACCTCATCCTCAACGAAGACGCGGGCGCCATCGCCAACCCGGAGCGCGCGTTCTGGCATTGCCTCCGATCCGCGCTCGTGGGCCACAGCGCCAAGCCCTGTTACCAGTTCCACCACGGCCAGCCCAGCATGCGCAACGACGTGCGCGCCAGGACCGTGATGGCCTGCGGCGGGGCGCTCGGCCTGGGGTACTGCGTGATCTACTTCACGCACAAGTACAAGGAAGAGGACACCGGCGATGCGGCCGCGTACACCCGGGCCGTGCGCGACATGGCCTGGGCCACGCAGGAGGCGCCTCGCGAGGTCCCGGAAGTTGCGATCTCCGGACAGACCCGCAACATCGAGTCCCTGGCCTATGCCACGGACCGGCACGAGGTAAAGCTCGACTTCCCCTCGCACACGCTGGACGTGCGGGAGACAGCCCGATAGGACCGGCTGGACGCTTGGTGCGCTCGGTTATGCATGAGCCAAGGCGCGAAGGAGCGCCGCAGCAGAGGGAGCGGAGCGTGTGTAAGCGAAGCTGGAGAATCGCCTGCCTGGTGGCGGCCATGGTGGTGGGACTGGCGAGCGCGCGCGCCATGGACCTGGGCGCGTACGAGGCCACGTACCCCCAGGGCATGGCATTGCCCGAGAAAGAGCCGGGCGTGTACGAGGGCGTGGCGCGGCTCGAGTTCGACCTGCCGGAGGGCCGGATCTGGCGCGCGGTCGCGGACGTGATCAACAAGAACGAGCGGTACTGGTACGGCGACCACCGGGTGGTGAGCACGCTGTACATCAACGGCCAGAAGGCTGAGCGCAGCGGCGCGCGCCAGCTCTATCATCTCGCGCCCGTGGACATCGCCCCGTACCTGCGGCCCGGTGGCCGCAATGTGATCGGGTTCTATGGGCTCCGCGAGGGCAATCCGCCGCCGCTCTCCTTGATCGCGGATGTGGTCATGCACTCGGGCGAGGTCATCCGCATCCAGAGCGGCCCGCACTGGAAGGTCGCGGCCGGGGCCCCGGCGGGCTGGAACCAGGTCGGGTTCGACGACAGCGACTGGAGCGCGCCCGAGCAGTCCACCGGGGTCTGGTTCAACGTACGCGCGTTCCGCACCAAGATGTGCCTGCCAACGTATCGAGGACCCCTCTTCATCGAGAACCCGAACGGGCAGTTCCTGTTCTTCCGCGACGACCGGCCGGTGACCGTGGAAGTGCGCGTGCCCGGCGGCTGGGCCGACCGCACTCCGGCGCTCACCTGGCACCTGGGCGCGGCCGACGCAGAGGGCATGGTCGAGCCCGCAGACCGGGGCACCATTTCGGAGTTCGACACACGCGGCGACTCGCTCGTGTACCGCCTGGACTTGGGGACGCGCGAAGACGGGGTCTACGTGATGGCCCTGGTTTTGGAGGACGCGCAGGACAACGTATTGGCCGAGCGTCCGCCCGAGCCCGTGGTCGTGCTGCAAACGCTGGAGCAACAGGTCGTGCCCGGCACCGCGTACACCGAGGGGCTCGACCTCGTGCTCGAGGATACGATCGACTTCACCGATCCCGACGACCCGCATCCGTGGCACGAATGGGCCACGGAGCACTTCAAGCAACGGGCGCGGACCGTGGAGACCCCGACGATCGTTCGGTCCGGCGACCTCGCCTACCGGGAGGTCGGGGCGGACGCCTGGGCCTCCGGGTTCAGCTACCGCATCGAGTTCCAGGAACCGGGCTCCCTGTACCTCATGGAGCTCACCTATCCGGACAACACGTACCGCGAGATCGAGGTCGCGGTCAGCAGCAAGAAGGACGGCGTGCGATTCGCCAGCCAAGCGGGCGTCGGGGTGGAGACCGGGCTCAAGTTTTTCACCACGGGCGCGATGCAGACCCTACGCTGGATCCAGGTCGCTGACCACGGGCCGCACTCCGTGGACATCCTCAACGGGTTCCCCGCCGGCCAGGGGCCCGCGGCGGTGGGCCGCTTGCGCATCTACCGCATTGCCGGGGACCTGCCCTCGGTCGGCGCGGGCACGAGCCGGTGGTACGGCATCCACACCGAGCGCCAGTTCTTCACGAGCGGGTTCGGCCGCAACTTCGGCATGGACCGCCCCCTGAGCGAGGCGGAGCAAGAGGCCGAGAAGCGGATGCCGGTCCTCCGCACGTACCTCAAGGACCTCGCGTGGATGAAAGCGGCCGCCGAGACGTACGCGCAGTACCTCAAGTTCGCGGGGCACAATGCGCAGGTGATCGGCTGCTACCAGTACACGAGCATGAACACGCCCTACGCGTACATTAGCGATATCGCGGACGCGCGCGTGCCCTGGGGAACGCGGTCCATGCTCGCGCACGTGTTCGACGTGAACGAGATCGACTTCTTCGCCGGGCTGGAGTTCTCCCAGTCCTACGAGGTCGGCAGCAACGTGTCGGACGCCGAGGTCGCCCAGGGCGCGGATACCATCAACATGGTCGACGCCCAGGGGCGCCAGCGCGACTACCAGGACAGCATCACGATGGTGCCCAACTGGCTCCACCCGTCGGTCGAGGCGGCGTACCTGCGCGTCGTGGCGCGGATGAACGACACCTTCGACCACCTGCCCAACTATCGGGGGATCCATCAGCTGATCGGCCCCATGCAGTACGGGACCGGGTACTGGATGCCGGCCGTCGGCGACGGAGAGAAGTGGGAGCAGCCGCTCCTGTACAGTTTCGACGACGTGACCATGGGCCTCTTCGAGCAGGAGACGGGCATCGACCTGCCCGCGGGCCCCCGAGACCCGCAGCGGTTCCAGAAGCGCGCGTCCTTCATCGAGAACGACCCCCAGGTGCGCGCGCGGTTCCTACAGTGGCGCTGCGACAAGTTCACCGAGCTCATGACCAAGACCGCGGACCTGGTGGCCGCGGACCGGGACCTCCAGTTCGTGAACATCCAGGGCTTCGAGAATCGCGACACGTTCGCCTACTACCACGAGAGCGGGCGAACCCTGCCCGACATCCTGGACGACTTCGCGATCGACCTGGACGCGCTCAAGGGCATCGACAACTTCTGGCTGGGCCGGTGGACGATCAGTTGGCGCCGAGCCGGGCGCAGAAACTCGCTCTCCCCGCACCAAGATCCGCTGTTGTGGCTGGCCAGGGAGGAGCCGGGCTTCATCGCCGCGCACGCCTCGCCCACGAACCGGTACGTGTTCTGCCGCACGAGCTGGCATGAGTCCCACCCGGTCACGGGCGGCATCACGGCCGGCGAGGACGATCCCTGGGGCGAGCTCATCCGGGGCACGGACTGGATCCAGAACCGCACCGAGCTTACGATCATGCCCCAGCCGAGCGGCGCGTTCGCCCGCGAGGCCCTGGCCCAGGGCCTCATCACCGCGGACCCGCAGCTGTTGCTCTCCGGGTTCACGGACGTGAACCTGAACCTCGGCCACGAGCAGGTGATCCGCGAGCTCGTCAAGCCGTTCACCCATTTGCCTGCGCAGCGATTCGAGCCCGTGCTCAACACGGGATTGCAGACCAACCTCGCCATCCGCGTGCTCAACCGCGACGCGGACGCGTGGTGTTATGTCGTCAACCCCGGGTTCTGGCCGTTCCGGGGCACGGTGACCCTGACGAGCGGCGCGGAGCTCGTCTCGGTTCCGGACGGCGAACGCGTGGCGGATGCGGGCGAGACCGAGCTCGCCATCGAGCTCGCGCCCTTTGCCATGCGGGCGTTCCGCACCGACTCGCCGGAACTTTCCATCCTCGGCTACACCACGGGCGAGCTTTCCGGCCCGCGCATCGAGTCGCTGCGCGCGATCCCGCGCCGCGTGGCCGCGCTGTGCCAGAGCCCCGCCACTCGCAACGCGCTCTCGGAGGAGGAGCGCACGTACATGCAGGCCGCCGCGCAAGAAATCCAGGCGACGGTGGATGCCGGCGAGTATGCGCGCGCCTGGTCGATGATCAAGCGCCCGCGTTTCTGGCAGGCCCGCCTGCACCTGGAGAAGGCGGCGGACAAGCTCTCCGCCTTGCCCGAAGACGTGCGGACCGTGGCTGCGTCGGACAACATCCAGGGCCTGCCCGAGCTCGTGGCCCGGCGCGCGCAGGCGCCGATCACCGTGAACGGCGATCTGGACGAGCCGGCCTGGGCCGGACGGCCCTTCCAGACCGGGTTCGTGACCTCCGAGAAGATGCGGTCCATGGCGCAGACGGGCCTCAAGGCGGCCTACACCGAGGACGCGCTGTACCTCGCGTTCGCGTGCGCGGACCAGGACGTGTCGGAGTTGCGCGCCACCGCAAAGGGCGAGGACGAGATGTGGAGCTCGCGCGACGACGTGATCGCCGTGTTCCTTCAGCCGGACCCGGACAAGCGGGTGTACTACCAGATGGTCTTCAACGCGGCGGGGGTGCGCTTCGACCAGCGGGTCGCGGGCGGCGAGCGCGACTACGCGTTCGCGCCGGACTGGCAGGCGGCGGCAAGCCGCCACCAGGGCTACTGGACGGCCGAGGTCGCGTTCCCGCTCGAGGCCTTTGGCCTGACGGCCATCGGCGACGCATGGCGCATGAACGTGTTCCGCCGGTTCCGCAAGGACGAGATCCAGGCGAGCAGCTGGAGCTGGACGCCCGGCGACTGGCACACGGTCGACCGATTCGGCTGGCTGCGCATTGAGGACTGATGTGCCCGGTGGCTGAATGGGGCCAACGAATGAATAGAAGGGAGCAGGGATGCGCAGCAAGAGTAGTGCGGTCCTGGCGCTTGTGCTGGCCGTGACGTCTGCACTCGCGGTCGGCCCGGCGCAGGCGGCTGACCCGACGGCCGCGGATGAGCGGCCCATGTTCGCACCGGGCGTGCCCTCGTTCTCGTCGCTTGTGGAGTTGCTGCGCAGGGACCGTCCGCGTCTCTTCCTCAACAAGGAGATGTGGCCCGCCATGCGCGAGCGCGCGCTTGGGCCAGGCAAGTGGGCCTACGACAGAATGAAGCAGACCGCCGACGGCCTGCCGCCCCTGGAGGAGATCACGGTCAAGGACTGGGGCCGAGAGCTCGCGCCCAGCGCCTTTGTGTATCGCGCGATGCGGGACAAGGATCTGCTTGAAAAGATTAGGCGCATGCTCCGGGCGAGCCTGGAGCAGTACCGCCGCAGCCTGGCGGCCTCCGAGGACGCTCAGGCCAGCTGGCAGCACGGGCTCAAGTATCCGTTTACGCGGATCTCGTGGCTGGCGGCCCTGGACTGGGTGTGGAACGACCTTGCGCCTGCCGAGCGGCAGGCGCTCGCCTCGGGCATGGTGCGCCACGCACACAAGGCGATGGAGCGCTTTCCCGGGGTGAGCTACGGGGGGTCCTTCTATCGATCGTATGCCCTGCACTGGTACGCCGGGCTGGGCCTGCTCTGTGACGAACTGGACGACGAGGACACCCGGCGGGCGCTCCATCTCCTGGCTGGCGGGTACGAGGACCATGTGAAGATGATCCGAACGCGCGCCCGGCTGCGCCAGGACGACGGGTCGCTTCGGCCCCGGATCGAGTACGCCCTGCCCGCCTATCCGCACGCGGAGTGGAGCTTCTTCCATACGTGGCGGGCCGCGGTGCGCCGCGGCATCCCGCAGGCGTGGCACCACAGCGCGCTCATCCCCAACCACGCCTTTTGGAACCTGTTGCCGGACTTTCAGCACTTCGGCCTGGGCCAGGCCTGGCACAATCCTGCGTACATCCGCCCCGAGAGCTGGGCGCGCGCCTTCGGCGGGTATCTGGCCCAGCACATCTTCTTCTACGAAGACATGCACCCCCAGCTCGCGGATCTGTCCCGGCACCTGTGGCACCGGATGGACTATCTGCGTGCCGGCAAGTACGGGTACATCCCGATCTGGAGCGAGATCTGGTCGCCGGTGGACGAACATGGCGCGCCGCTGCCCGAGAACCTGCCCCTGGCGCGCCATTTTGCGGGCAACGGCACGGTGCTCCTGCGCAGCGGAAGCGGGACGGAGGATACTTATGCGCTCTTCAACCCCGGGGGCGGCGTGGACTGCTCGCCGCAGTTCGACGCCACGCACTTCGCGATCTACAAGCAGGGATTCCTGGCCCTGGACACCGGCACGCGCAACGCCTTTCCGCACCAGACCGAGTACTACTCGCAGAGCGTGGCGCACAACTGCGTGCTCATCCGCATGCCGGGCGAGGAATTTCAGGGCATGTACGGACGAGAGGCCCAGACCAACGCGGGCGGGCAATATCGCAAGCCCGATGCTGCGAACACGGTGGCCTTCGAGACGCACGGCCTGTTTGCGTACGCGGCGAGTGACGCGACGGAGACCTATCGTCCGGACAAGTGCGCGCAAATGGTGCGACAGTTTCTGTATATCGCGCCGGACTACTTCGTCATCTTCGACCGGGTGGCCTCGACCAATGCGGAGTACCCGAAGAAATGGCTCCTGCATACCTCGAACGAACCGACGGTCATG
>CAZOBJ010000140.1:0-6546 GCA_964577825.1 uncultured Planctomycetales bacterium | reverse complement strand
ACCCTCATCTGCACCGTTCAACGGGGTTGAGCCCACCACGGTTCTTCTCCTTGGCAGTTATGGTACTGCGCTTGCGCGGCGCTGTCAACTCGCGCGGACCGCTTGATGGACTTCGTTGGCCGAGGGGCAGCAATTCCGTCAGTCGATGACAATCTCTCCAGGCGCGCTCTCCCCCGCATCGCTCCGCCGCACCCGCTCACGTGGTGGGGCACCGCACGTGCCTCGCGCGGGCGGGGGGCGGCGGGCTCGGCCGAGGCCTCGCGTCAGCCGCGTTCGCCGCATTCCCGTTGTGCTTCTGAATGCTGATGAACCGGCTTCGCTCCGTGGCCGAGATGTTCTGGGGCCGCTTTCCGGTCCGCCAGCACACATGCGCGAAGGCCAACTGGTCCCGGTGCGAGCTCGCGCAGAACTCCGCCCACCATGCCTCGCCCAACTCCTTGGCCCAGGCCTGGTTGTGCTCACGCAACAGGAATCCCGACTCCCACAGTCCGGTATGCTCGGGCTGGCCCATGTCCCGGTACCGCTGGATTTGCCCGCGGAAATCGTCTTTGAACCCCTTACCGAGAAGCGCGCAGATATGGGCCTCTTTGTACACGCAGTCCCGGTACGGATGGCGCACCGTGGCGAACATCGGCCAACCCGCCCGCTCGCACATCTCGGATGGGTTGTGGTGGAGCTGCATGTTCCCGTCGATATGCACACTGTACCGATATTCCGGCAAGTACCTGTGCGGCAACATCTTCGGGGCGCGCGAGGTGTAGCGCGGGTCCTGCATACGCTCCGGCGGAGGCGTGGGCCCGGCATGGCCGGCGGCATCCGGGGGCGCAAACGTGCGCACCTGCCAGGGCGCGGGCACGTCGCCCAGCTTGGCCGGATCGTCGGTGAAGCACACGAAGTCCCAACCCGGGCACGGTGCGCTCGGCGCCCTGAGCTCGTCGTATCCGTCCGTGATGACCGTGTACACGACCCGGGTGTTCTTGGGCGTTTGTGGGCGCTCCGAATAATTCGGATCAATTATTCGGACTTCTTCGGAATCGGCCTGCAAGCCCGCTGAAGCGTTGGGGTTATGACGCTTCGAATAATTCGGATCAATTATTCGGACTTCTTCCGTCCACTCCTTGCGCTGGCCCTCGTGCCGGTTGTGGTAGCAGTACAGCCCGTCGAGCCTGTAGACCTTGAGGCCCGCGCGCATGACGCGCTGATGGAAGTTGTTGTCCACGCCCAGGAACCCCCGCTTGAAGCCCCCCACACGCTCCCAGACCTTGCGGTGGACCAGCATGAAGAACCCGCCGATGAGCTTCTTGCCCCGGGTGATGTCCGTGGTGTGGGCCCCGTGGGCCTTCCAAAGCTCCACGGCCCGCTTGCGGTGGGCGTCCAGGTCCGCATTCCCGGGCGCGTGCTTGTCCTTCTGTCCGGGACAGGCGATGTTGTTCGTGCGGCAGGTGATGATCCCGGCATCCTCGCCCACCTCTTCGATGGCCTGCTGGCAGAGCTCGTACCAGTGCGGGTTCAGAAGCAGAACGTCATGGTCGAGCAAGAGCACCCATCCGTCGCTTTGGCCCATGAGCCGGTTGTACTCGAACCCCAGGTCGCCGTCTGCGCGGTAGGGGATGCGCACGTCGATCTCGTCGCCTCGGGCCTCGTAGTCCATCGGCACGGCCTCGGGGTGGATATGGGGCTTGGGCGGCCCGGAGAGCCCCCACAGTTGCAGGAGCTCCTTGTCATCCCGTCTCTTGTGGTCTCTCAGAAAGCGGTTTCGCTCCGCCAGAACGTCGGGATGCCGGGTCACGCCCTCGCCCATAACGCTGTGCTTCAAGCCGTCGAGCAAGGGCTTCAGATACTTCTCCCAAGTCTCGGGCTCCACATGCACGAATCCCGCTTGCCAGGCGTTGCGGATGGCGTCGCGCATGGTGGGGGCCTTGTACGGGAAGTGCTTGCGGAACTCGTGCCCGAGCACCACCTGGGGCGCGATATGCACGGGCACTTTGGCCTGGAAGGCCCGCAGGCTCATGGCGAGCTCCTGCGCGCCGTGGCGGCCGATGAAGTCCGTCCACCCGCCCATGCGCTCCAGCACGTCCTTTTGCACGGCCAGGCCGCAGCCCGCAACCTTGGACGGGATGAGCCGCTTGCCGCGCTCGCTGTCCTTGAGGAACCGATACTGCTTCTTGTTCGGCGGGTAGTGGAAGTGCGCGTCGCTGGGCACGAAGGGCTTCTGGTCCTTGGGATGCGGCTTCCAGTCGTCATCGTACCGGATGTTCTGGAGCGCGGGGCACACGATGCCGTTCGTCTCTCGCGCGAGGTGCGCGAGCGCGGCAAGCGACCCCTGCTCGACGGTCATGTGCGCGTCCATGAAGATGAGCACGTCGCCGGTGGCCGCAGCCGTGGCCTGCCGCTTCGCCTTGCCGCATCCCACGGGCTCGGGGTTCGATATGAATCGCATACAGCCCCTCATGTCGGGGCGACCATCCGTACCGTCAAGCACTACGATGATTTCGACTTCGCCGTTTTCGACAATCGCAACCTCTCGGATAGTCTGCCTAAGCCGCATCCCTTCGTCCGCGCTGTTGATGCAGACCGAGATAAGCTGAGGATGCTCGGGATGCGCGTCCGCGCCCCGAACACCCTCGTTACTCCGCCCACGCACGGTAGGTGAGCTAACTCGCACCTCACGATTGAGCTCATCGCACACCGGGCAGTCAGGCAAGTCGGTCGGCGGCGCGCCCGCCTCGAAGTACCGGCACCGCTTCGGCGTGCACATGTCGCTTCGCCTGTGCACGTCCGCGCGGCCGGCTGGGCAGGTCGGGTGGCGGCACCACACCCTGGTGGCCTCGCACCCGGGCCGGAACGGCTCGCCCGTGTCGTGCATCCAGCGGCAATGTTCGTCGTTCATGTTTTTTCCTGTCCCCTACGCATGGCGCATGCGGCCGTTGACGAGCTTGAAGTTCTCCACTTCCCAGTCGAGGTCGTCGTACTCCCGCTTCATGGTATGGACGATTGCATATCCGTGCTGCCAGCGGTTCAGCCTGGCGTATTGCGGGTGCAGATCGCACAGGCATCCCATGCTCCAGGTCGAAATCACGCGGTTGAGGAACGTCTTCTCGCTGTGGCTGCTCGGGATGTGGCTATGCGCGACCAGGGCGCATTCGTGCCCGCGCAGGAACACCCCGCGCGCCGGGTTCACGGGCGAGAGCATGTTGCGGATGTACTCGTCCCCATGCAGCAGGGCGAGCTTGCCCGCGGTGATAATCCGCTGGTCGCCGACCCAGACGATATCGCGCTTCTCTAGATCCCACAGCCGGTCCCACTCGAAGTTCTCGACGCCGAACAGGGCGGGTGCGTGCTTCCACAGATAGCGCCGGTAGCGGTCCTCGTGATTGCCCGCCTTCCAGATGGTCCGCTCCGGTTGGAGATAGTCCCGAATCCCCTCGATCAAGTCTTGTGTGACGTCGATTTCCTCGCGGAAGCGTCTCCGCAGGGGCGACTTCTCGAACGAGCTCAGTTCGTGGCAATCGTTCACGTCGCCCAGGAAGAGCAGGGAGTCCACGCCTCGCGCCTTGGCGTGCTTGACGGTTTGCGTGAGCGCGTCCACGTCGTGGTACGGGCAATGCAGGTCCGCGAACACGGCCCAGGTCGCCGTGATATCGGGCAGCTCATAGGGCTCCCAGGATTCGGCATCGCTCGGGGGGATGCGGGGCTTCGGCGTATGGAACTGCTTTTCCGCCACGGCGTCCCGATGGTGCTCGCCCTGCGCGCTGCGGTAGTATCGAATCCTGGTGCGGGCCTGGTTCAGCGAATAGAACACCTGGGGATGGTCCTGGCAGAGCATCTTGGCAAGCTGGCGGTTTTCTGTCGCCGGGAACCGGGCGACATATTCTCTCGCCAGTTCGCCTGCCGGGCTTCGCTTGCTCATACGCCTTCCCCCTCCGGAGTCCTGGTTTACCTCTTGCGTTGCTTCGGGCAAGGCTCGCCGCGCTCTGCGCGCCTGCCCTTGCCCTTGGTGCGCCGCTGGTAGCTCGTCTTGTACGGGCCGGTTCCGTCCCGCTTGCCCCGTCGTGCGCGTGCCATGATCGGTCCTCCAAAGTGCCGCGCCCCACGCGACCCTATCGCGTTCCGCCCAGCCCCATCCCTAGCGATGTACCTGCGTAGGTACGCAGGCCTTCGGGCCGCGCAGGGTGCGGCTCTTACTCCTCCATTCCGAACAACTCGTCCTTGTCGCCGCCGAACGGGACATCCACCTTGAAGAACGGCTCGCACGTCTCGGACACCCGCTCGGGGAAGATGGTCTCGCCCTCGCGCACGCCGTAGCGAATCTCCCGGCACCCGCAGGCGAGCGCGGCTAAGCATAGGATGGCGAGCATGCGGTACATGGCCCTCTCCTACTGCGGGGACTGGGCGCAAAGGGCGGCGCGCACCTGTAGACCGGACCGTCCGTTGCCAGGCCAAGACGCTCCAACTTGGCGCGTGCGGCCAGGGCCTCTCGCAGGACTCGGCGATTCTTTGCTCTCACGATCCCTCCTCCTACGGCAGCGGCTGGAACGGCAACGGCGCGCAGCCCGTGAGCTGGATCGAGATCACGACAAGCACCCCGACCGCGAGCGCGAGCCACGCCAAGGCCATCAGGCCCCCAAGGTCGTCGTCCCAGTCCCATCGCATGGTCTGCCTCCTACAGTTCCGCGGCGTTGCGGTCGGCGACATACGCCTCCACGTTCTGCGCGGTCTCGGTCAGGATCAGGCCGCGCGCGACGAGCTTGTCGAGCCGACGGCGCGTCTGGGTGGATGTCTCGCCGGGCAGCACGTCGTCCACGATCCGCTCCCACGCCTCGGTCTGTCTATTGATCTTGTCGGCCTTGCGTGCGTCCGCCTCGGCCTCCAGGTCCACGGGGTCCAGGCCCGCCCACTTGCCGCGTGGGCAGTTCGTGTCCGGCCCCTCCATGGTCTCGCGGCTCAGCTCAACGGGCGGGTCAACCGCATCGCAGTGCGGCCACTTCTCCACGTTGCCCGACCGCGCGTACCAGTTCAAACACTGGTGGCACACGCGCAGCCGTGCGAGTCCGGTTCCGGTCAATGCCATAGCGTTCCTCCTCAGTACACCGTCAGGGTGGACGGCCAAGTGCAGCCTGTGTTCGCACCCAGGTTATACGTACCGTCCGGACAGCTGCTGGCCGTCTTGGTGTATTCCGCCGTGTACGTGGGCGTTCCACCTGTTATGTAGTCAGTGACGAGCAACGCAAAACCCCACTCGCCGCCCGCACACCCCAGGTCAATATCGGCCTCTAGAGAGCAACTGGCCGTGCCGTCCCAGAGCGTGTTGAGGACCCCATAATCGCATCCGTCCGGCCCGGCAATCCGGGTCACGTCGAATGTACCGGACATCTCTCCGCAGTCCGGGCAGGTATCCAGGGTGATATCCATTGCATAGGCGTCATCGCACTCGGAGCAGGTCTCGGGGCACTCGGGCGTAGGCGTCGGCGTAGGCGTCGGGGTCGGCGTCGGCGTAGGCGTCGGGGTCGGCGTCGGCGTAGGCGTAGGCGTCGGGGTCGGCGTCGGCGTAGGCGTAGGCGTCGGGGTCGGCGTAGGCGTCGGCGGGTCCGTCTGCGTAGCCTCAGCCGTTGCGGTCGGGAACTCGGTCGGCGTCGGCGGCGCGGTAGCCGTGGTCGTGGGGTACGGCTCGCCGGTCCAGGTCGGGATGCTCCCGTCCCATCCGCCGTCCTCGTACGGGTCGTCGGGCGCATTCTCCTCGTCGCTCGGCTCGGTCGGCGCGGCATAGGTCGGGTTGCCGAACGTGTACGTATCGTCGTAGAAGTCATCCGGCGGTACGTCCACGGCCAGGGCGATCCGGTCCGGCGCGCCGTCGCCCGCGCCCGGTCGCACTGTCAGTTCCTTCAGCCACCCCGCGTCCGTGCCCACGGTCACCAAGTCGCCGGGCACGAGGTCGAGCACGTCCAGGAATCCGTCCAGGGTCACGGTGAGCGGCGTGTACCGCTTGCGATACAGCCACCAGTCGGCCTGCGCCTTGACGGGCTCGCGGTAGCTGTACGCCCAGAAGTCCATGCTCTCATTCAAGAGTCCGGCAATGGCCGCCGCGTCCGCATCGCGCACCGCCACCTCGCGGCTCACGCCCTCTTGATCCTGCCAGGTGGCCGTGAGCTTGGTCGTGACCGCCGTGATTCCTGGCCGGTCCTCGCGGTAGGAGTCCTCGGACCTGTCGCCGGTGGAGAGCGTCTTGTCCGCCGGGCGGGTGTCCAGGTCGTTGTAGAACGTGACCATGCGCAGCGTGCCCTGCGTCCAGTCGATTGCCAAGGCGCACTGGGTGGCGATCTCCGCGAGCCGGTCCGAGAACCGGCCCCGGCCCTCGGGCAGGACAAACGCGCACTTGTACCCGGATCGCGCGGCCTCGGCGGTGGTCAGGCTCGCGCTGTCGATGTCCGCGGCCGCCAGCCCGCCGCGCTTTGCCAGGTGCTCAACCACGTCCACCGGGTGCTCGACGAGCGACCCGCCGCTTGACGGGCCTTTCAGGTCCACGTAGATGTCCGGCGTGAACCCGCG
>CAZOBJ010000139.1:0-6647 GCA_964577825.1 uncultured Planctomycetales bacterium | reverse complement strand
CGCGCGTCCACCCGTAGCCGCTCGGGGCCTCGTCCACCTCGCCCAGGAACTGCGTATTCGTCTCGGCGAACAGGTTGTTCCCAAATCCATTGTGAATGTGCGTGCGCTCCGTATGGATGCCCAGATGCCTCTCTGCCTCCTCAGGCACGTCCAGCGCGGGCAGGTTGCCGCGGATGCGGTAGATGCGCACCCCGGCGGCGGCGGCACGGTGGTTCACGAGCGCATTCATCACCACGAAGACGTGCACGCCCGAATCGGCCATATGGATGAATCGAAAGGTCTCCATGGTGTCGGTAAGCGGCAAGTGGAGCCCCGTCAGCACGCGCGAGGCCGACTCGGCTGCATACTCGCCCGTTGAGCTCTTCACGAACGTTCCGGAGTCCTTCAGCCGCACATACGGGGAAATCCTGGTCACCGCGTATCCATTGAATCGCTCGGCGTCATTGGGATAGTCGACCTCGATCATGTAGAAGGAGCCCGGATGCTCGAATTCGAATCGATACATGAACGCGTCGCCGATCTGGCCCGGCCCCGCGGTCTCTCGATACGTGAGCCCTTCGTTCTCAACGACGCGCGCCTCCTCGATTCCGTACGGATTGCGATCCTGGTGCAACCCGGTCTCCAACCACGGGCGCGGGTCCCTCGGGTCCGTGAAGTCGATCGTCTCTTCGAGCTCGAGGTCCAGACCCTCGGTGTACGTGTCGCCCGCCACCTCGACCTGGTCGATGGGGCCGGTCACCATCAGTGGTTCCGGCGCACGCCAACCCAACACATCGTCCTCGTCCATCAGCACCAGACCGATCGAGTATACGCCTCGCTCGCGTTGTCCCAGGTCCACGCGATACACCACTCCGTTCCGCTGCACATAGGCCTGGTCGACCGTCCCGCTGGCGACCTCTGCTCGTCCCTCTTCCTGCTCGGCATAGAGCCGCCAGTGCAGCACGGGCTCCGTCTCGCCCAGGCCGGGCGGAATGCGCACGTCCAACCTCGCCGATTCGTCCGTGGAGAAGAACAGGTTGCCCCCACCGGGCCGTTCGATCAACAGGGCCCCGGCATACGCAGGCACCTGGGGCTTGTCTCGGTGCAGGTAGCTCGGCGGCGATGTTCGTTCCGGCCGACGCCAATCGCCGTCATCAAACCCGGGCTCGGACCAGCCCTCCTCCTCCACGGTCGAGTATCGCCACGTCTCGTCCGTTCCCAGGCGCACGACCTCGCCGCTCTCCAGGATCATCTCTCCCTGCAGGTAGAAGAACGGACAATGCGCCTCCGTGGGCCCGATCCGAGACCCGTACAGGCCGATGCAGTTCGTGCCTTCGCGCAGGTACGGGCCGATGTCCGCGGCTAGGGTCTCCCATCCCCACTTGGGCGGCTCCAGGCGCAGGCCGTTCGTTCGGTCCACAAACTGGCCGTTCACGTACAGCCGGGCCGAGGTGCTCGCGTTCACGATGGCGCGCCAGACCTCGCCCTCCGGGAGCTGGAATTCCTTGCGGAACCAGCCCCGCACGCGCGGCTGGCCCACGCTCACGCGCTCGATGGCGATCTCCGTGCCCGGCTGCGCGCGAATCGTCACCTCGAATCCATCGGGAGTCGGCTGCTGCACGGCGCCGTAGTTGGCTGCGTACTCCTTGAACTCGAGCTCGACCCACTCGGTGCCCTCGAGCTCGTCGCGCATGCCAAACCCGGCGTCCACGTTGCGCTCCGTGGCCGACAGGCGCTTGCCGTCGGACCACATGCGGGCCTGCCATTGCGAGGTCTGCGCAACGGACTGGCGCACCCGAAGGAGCACACGGTTGTTGTCCAGCCAGAATGCCTCGCGCTCGGCAATCGGCTGGTCGCCCTGGTAGTTGCCCCAGCCAAGCACCACCTCTTCGCGCGTGACGCGAAACATGAGCGCCCCGTCCTCCACGCGCACGTCCTCGACCCCCGCCGAAAGGTGCGTGACTCCGCAACGCTCGCGGTCCTGCGGGGTGTACTCCTTCTTCTGCACGGTCTGGACCGCGTAGAGCTGCTCGGCCCAGAAGTACTCGTCCACCGCGCGATCGACCGGAAACACTGGCGGTTCGGCCGCTCCCTGGACGCACGCGCCCGCGACCACCATCCCCACGAGTGCACAAACCATCAAGCCTGTCGCGCGCATCCCTGCCCCCTCCCTTGCTTCGGCTTTCGAATTCGCCGGGACCGCGTTGGCCATTGCCCCGGCCTAGTCGCGACTCACCAGCGGCCCGGTCCGCACAGTATGCCCGCACCCGGTCGCGCTCTTCTCACCAAGCCCGCCCGAAGGCCGACTGCTCGTGCCCTCGCACCGCTTCGACCAGATGCGCCTCGCGAATCGTACCGTTTCAATAGGAATCCCTATACCGGATCCCAGGAAGGTGTCAATCGCAAACGTTCTATGATCGCTTCTGGTCGACCAATTATCGGTGAGATGGCTTCGTGACCGCAAGACGCACAGAAGCGGCGCGGCTACATGCTCGCGGACGGCAGCCAACACGATGGGCACGAACAGCGCAGAGGGCTTCGGTTGGCGCGCTGGTGCGGCACCGTCGTACGCATAGTACGCGGTCCGCGCGGTGGGCGATCGTCAGCGCGGTGCGGTTGCCGGACGTACCTAGAATTCGACCGGAAACATGATCGGGCCTCTCTCCAGCGTACCTATGTCAACCGGCGATTCTGCCCATACCTCCTTCAGTCCACGCGAGTACTGCAGCGACTCGCCGTTGAAGTCGTCTTGCGGCACGCTCTCAAGGTATTCCGGCGTCAGCTCGTCCAGCCTCTCTGGCAGCCGGCCATGGTCAAGCTTGTACGCCCGCAGCGCCAACAGGGTCCGCGTTGCGGCCACGTGCACGTTCTCTCGACACTTGTAGGCGAGGGTCACGCGCGGCCTGACGAGCCAGAGCGCCAGCAGACTGCGACCCACGATGTTATCCATCTCCACCTCGCCGTACGGCTCGGGCATGTACTCCGCTACACGCTCGGCGAATCCGAAGTCCATCTGTACCCATGTCTTGGGCACTTGTTCCAACTGCCCCCGACAGTATGCGGCCAACATGTGGCGTGTCGCGTTCGGTTTGAATGTGGTGCCGAGTTCAAACTTGTATCCGCGCCAATCGTCTTCCCCAAGCTCGTAGGGAGGCGCATAGGGGCCCTCTCCCGCCGCGGTGCGCTGGATGACCTCGGTATAGACCGCATAGTCTGCCCTGAAGGCGTCTCGCAGTCCAGCCTCATCCGCCCCGAGCGCACCAAGTCTGCGCGCGAATCCGGTCAATCGCCCGGATGACAAGGTTGTTTTCGGCAGCATCCGCCTGACGCACGCAAGACCACTCTTCTTCGCTGCCATCCCAACAACATAGTGCACTTCCGAGGCCCCGCACCCCTCAATCTTATGTCCGAACTCCACCACTACCATCGCCTGTTCGAAGGCGTGCGCATGTTCTCCATCGCGATCTAACTCCATGGCACGCACGAGCGCCAGCTGAGCGAGGATATGCCACTTATGGAGGTATGCCAGCGGGGTCTCCGGGCCTTTCACTTCCGGCGGCTGCAGGTGTGGGCGCGCCATGCACGCGTCGAGCCCCTTCAGCGCCTCGCGGTTCCGGTTCAGCAAATCAGCCGCAAATCCGGCGTCCCATTCCTTGTCGCCAGACAGGAGCGCCTCCGCGCGCGCTCGTTCGTCTTCGGAGCATTCCAGCATTTCGGTTGCCCGCTGCAGACAGGGGAACGCATTGTCTTGCGGGGCAACCTCCCTTCGTGTCACGCGCAGGTCGGCATCGGCAGGCGGCTCTCGGTCGTGGCCGTGCCCATCTGCTAGCCATCCCAGGCCACCAAGTATGGCCGCCACCAGGATTCGCGCGGCCATACCTACACCCGTAGAATGCTGCCCTCTCGTGTCCATCGTGCAGCCCCCTGTGGGCGGACCGGGCCTAAAGCCGCAATGCCATTATGCGTGCTAGTCCGCGTGCTGGACGCCTTCCCTGTGCGGTTCATGGGTTCATCTCCCCCGCCCCGCGGGACATGCCAAGGGGCGCCTGCCCTCTCAGGACTTCGCATGAGGCTCCTCACGTGGCCCTGTCTCATGGCGTGCCCGCGCTCCCACGCTCACCCATGAGGGTAGCACACCGGCCCGCACCAGGCAAGGCCGTTGCACACGCGCCCGAGCATCGGCAAACAGGAGCGTGGCGACGTCCTCCTGGCACATCGCGGCAGCACTTTCCCCCTTGCACGAACCGGGCCCTCTTGCCACACTACCCCAGGGCCAGAGACCCGGAGGGCATTTCGTGGCCACGGACCCGGCACAGAACAGCCGCCGGAAGAGGCGCCGGCGCATCGCTGTCCTGCTTGTGGTGGCGGGGGTGGTCGGCCTGGGTCTGCTTGGGCCGCTCATCCCCTGGCGCACGCGATACGGATGGACCTGCTCCACGTGCGGGGCGCGCAAGCGCATGACCGACCACCTTCTGTGGGGCAAGTCCTACCCGGTCGTGGTCAACGGCACCCGCATGGCCCAAGACGCGCCCTCGCCCGGGGTCGTGACCACGCCCCTCACGACCTGGATGCGCGACCACGACATGGCACACGAGCACACCTGGGTGTACCAGCATGCCACGACCCACGGAGTGTTCGGCTGCGCGCACCTGCACGAATGCGGACGGGCCCCTCCGATCTACAACTTCCTGCCACAGAGCATGGCGTGGTTTGTGCGCACCTCGGACGAAGAGGAGATCCGCCACCTCCTCGACTTGCTCGCGAACGACGACCAGGCCGCCGACCAGGAAATCGACAGAATTCAGACGGAGTGGCTGAAGGTCGTAGGGACGTCGTGCGATTCCGACGAGCGGGAAGCGGATCCGACGCGGCCCCGATGAAGCACAAGCCCCGGCCCAACGAACACACCCGCCGCGGGCGCGACGGGCGCGTGTGCATTCCAGGCGTCTCTGCGTCCGGCCGCCGGTCAGGTCTGCGCTTCGCCCTCTTGCGGCGCCTGGGACGGCGCACCCTGGCCGGCCCGTCCGCGCACCCCGCCCACCTGGATGTCGATCTCGTCGCGGCGGGCCACGCGCTCGATGCGCCCGTCGCGGATCCAGCTCACCCGGTCGGAGACGTCGAACATCTTCATGTCGTGAGTCACGGCCACCACGGTGGTGCCGATCTCCACGGACAGTTCCTTGAGCAGATTGATGATCCGCTCGCCGGTGATGAGGTCCAGGTTGCCGGTGGGCTCGTCGGCCAGCACGATGCCGGGCTGATTGCCCAGGGCCCGGGCGATGGCCACGCGCTGCTGCTGGCCGCCGGAAAGCTCGCTGGGCAGGTGATGCAGGCGCTCACCCAGACCGACGCGCGTGAGCACCTCGGTCGCGCGCGACTCGGCCTCCTCCCCGGACAGGCCCGCGAAGGTCATGGGCAGGGTCACGTTCTCGAGCGCGGTGAGCACGTCGATCAGGTTGAACTGCTGGAAGATGTAGCCCACCTTGTTGCATCGCAACCAGGCCAATTGCGCCTTGCCCAGTCCGGAGAGGTCGTACCCCTCGATCTCCAGCTTGCCCCGAGTGGGCGTGTCCAGCCCGCCGATCATGTTGAAGAGCGTGGACTTGCCCGAGCCCGACGGGCCCATGATGCACAGGTACTCGCCCCGGTACACGTCCAGGGTGACCCCGTCCAGGGCGCGGACCTCCTCCACGCCCATGCGGTACACCTTGTGCACGTCCACGGCCCGGACGATAACTTCCTGCTTCTGTGCGGCCGCCATGGTCGACTTCCTCGCGCTTACTCTTCGACACGCATCGCGTCCACAGGTTGCATGGACGCGGCCACATAGGCCGGATAGATGGCGAACACCGTGCTCAGCCCCACGCCGATGACAAAGGCCAGCCCCGCGGATCCGGCCACGTCCAGCCAGGCCAGCGACTCCACCGCAGGGGCGCCGTAGGTGATCAGGCTCCCGACGAGGCCCACCGCCAGGCCCACGACAATGCCGACGAGCGTCCCGCAGGCGCCCTGGATGCCGGCCTCGACCAGGAACAGGCGCACGATGAACCGGTCCATCGCGCCGAGGCACTTCATGGTCCCGATCTCGCGGAATCGCTCGGTCACGCTCATAAGCATGGCATTGACGATGCCCACCGAGCAAACCACCAGGGACAAGGACACCAGCCACACCATCTTGCTGGACATGCCGGTCTGGGTGAGGTCCACTCCGTTGCGCAGCAACAGAAGGTCGATGTCCGGCCTGTCGAGTTCGCGCAGCCCGTCAATCACGTCATTGCCCAGCCAGATGGACATAAGGAAGGCGATGGCCAGGATCACGCTCACCATGGTGATCGTGGACCGCATCAGTCGCTTCTTCAGGGACTTCACCGCGATCTCGACCGCCTTGCTCCAAGGCAGGTTCACCTGCTGGCTGATGATCGCGGCCTGTTGCTGAGCCACTGCTTGGCCTCCGAGACGCCTTGTGCTTGGCCTGGCCTATCGGTTCAGATCGATCTCCATGTTCTCGCCAGTGGCCAGGGACACGATCAGCGAAATGGCCACGACCACGAGCTCTCCGAACACAAGTCCCAAAAAGAGCCCTCGAACATACTTGTACTGGCTCGGGTTGCAGTACTTCACCGCAGCCCGCTTACACAGCCAGGCGATGAAGATGCTGAACCAGTACG
>CAZOBJ010000138.1:4887-6871 GCA_964577825.1 uncultured Planctomycetales bacterium | reverse complement strand
CCGAGTCGTTCGGCAACCCGTTCGCGGACGCGCCCCTGCCCGCGTGGCTGACCCCGGAGGTCCTGGACCAGCACCTCCAGCACGTGGGCCCGCACAGCCCGCACGAACTCTTCATGCGGCCGAACACGGACGACCCCTTCTCCGCCCAGGAGATGCCGCACCTGCCGCGCTACCCGGGCTCGTTCCAGGACATGGACGGCCTGCGGCGGATGATCGACGGATACGACTGCGGCATCGCGTACCTGGACAGCCACGTCGGCCGGATCTTGGAGGCGCTCGACCAGGCGGGCGTCCTGGACGAGACCGCGGTCATCGTGTCCGCCGACCACGGCGAGAACCAGGGCGAGCTGGGCATCTACGGCGAGCACGCGACCGCGGACCATCCGACCTGCCGCGTTCCCATGATCCTGCGCTGGCCCCGGGGCCGGGCCGGGCACGTGGACCGGGCGCTCCATCACAACCTGG
Organism: uncultured Planctomycetales bacterium; assembly: GCA_964577825.1. Lineage (GTDB taxonomy): Bacteria > Planctomycetota > SZUA-567 > SZUA-567 > JAFGNG01 > CAZOBJ01. Next base: position 6,406 of record CAZOBJ010000138.1, on the reverse strand, counting down.
ACCTCGCGCCCACGCTCGCCGAACTCCTGGGCCAGGAGCCCTTCGAGCGCTGGGACGGGCGGTCCTATGCGCCCACGGTCACGCAGGGCGCCACATGCGGCAAGGAGGCGCTCGTGCTCAGCCAGTGCGTGCACGTGTGCCAGCGCTCGGTGCGCTGGGGCCCCTGGCTGTACATGCGCACGTATCACGACGGATTCCACCTGTTCCCGCAGGAGATGGTCTTCAACCTGGACGACGATCCGAACGAGACCCGGAACCTGGCCCCGGACCGGACCGACCTGTGCCATGAGGCGGTCCATCGGCTGGCCGCGTGGCACGACGAGATGATGGCGGGCATGGCCGCCGAATGCGACGTGGATCCGCTGTGGACCGTGATCCGCGAGGGCGGGCCGCATCTCGCGCGCGGACAATTGAAGGCCTACTGCCGCCGGCTGGAAGAGACCGGCCGCGGCTGGGCGATTCTCGAGCTCAAGCGCCGCCATCCCAGGGAGTTCGACTGAGCTATGCGACCGTTCTCACTCCTGGTCAAGCCCGCGGGCCCGGACTGCAACCTGCGCTGCGCGTATTGCTTCTACCTCGCCAAGCAGGCGCTGTATCCGGACTCCGCGCGCCACCGCATGACCGACGCGACGCTCGATCGCATGATCCGCTCGTACATGGCCACCGAGCAGCCCCAGTACGTGTTCGGCTGGCAGGGGGGCGAGCCCACGCTCATGGGCCTGGACTTCTTCCGCCGGGTTACGGACCTCCAGCAGCAATGCGGGCGTTCCGGGGCCACGGTGGCCAACGGCCTGCAAACGAACGCCACGCTCATCGACGACGCGTTCGCGCGCCACCTGGCCGAGTACCGGTTCCTGGTCGGCGCGAGCCTGGACGGACCGCCCGAGGTCCACGACCAATACCGCAAGACACCGCAGGGCCAAGGGTCCCACGCCCAGACGATGCAAGGCATCGAACACCTGCGCCATCACGGGGTGGCGTTCAACATCCTGGTGCTCGTGAGCCAAGCGAACGTGCGCCGCGCCCGCGAGGTGTACGCCTACCTCAAGGACCAGGGCTTCGCCTACCACCAGTACATCCCCTGCGTGGAGCTGGGCCCGGACAAGGAGCTGCTTCCCTTCGCAATCTCGGGACCCGAATGGGGCGAGTTCCTGTGCGAGCTCTTCGACACGTGGTACGCGCACGACACGCGCCGCGTGTCCGTGCGCCGGTTCGACTCCATCATCGAATACTTGGTCACCGGGCTGCGCAACACCTGCGTCATGGGCAGCAACTGCCGCCAGTACCTGGTGGTCGAACACAACGGCGACCTGTACCCTTGCGACTTTTTCGTGGAGCGCGACCTGCGGCTCGGGAACCTGGCGCAGACCTCGTGGCAACAGGCGCTCGACAGCCCGGTGTACCACGACTTCGGCGCGCAGAAGGCCCGATGGAACCAGACCTGCGAGGACTGCCCGCACCTGGACCTGTGCATGGGCGACTGCCTCAAGCACCGGGTGCCCTTCACAGGCGACCCGCG
>CAZOBJ010000138.1:0-4787 GCA_964577825.1 uncultured Planctomycetales bacterium | reverse complement strand
CCCGCGGCCACGGACTCGATCTCGCGCGCCGCGCGCGGGCCGGCCCACCGGGTGCGCAGCACGTCCGGCGCGCCGTAGGTCGCCCCGGCCAGGGCGCCGACCAGCCTGCGCTGCGCGGGGTCCGCGCCCGGCTCCACGCGGCGCAGCGCGTCCTCGTACGAGGTGGAGTCGTACCACGCGCGCAGCGCGGCCGCCAGGCGCACGCCGGGCTGCTGGCTCGCGGCGGGAAAGGGCATGTCGCTGTGCACGCGCAGGATTTCGTCCTCGACCTCGGGCGCGCCCGCGGCTGCCGCGGCCTTGCGCAGGATCTCGCGCCGCGGCGGAGGCTCGGGGCCGAGCAGGTTGCCCAGGGCCGCGAACAGGGCCCGCCCCGCGGCCCGCCGGGCCACCGGGTCTGCGCCGTCGCTCGCCGCGAGCTGGGCGGCCGCGCGCAGCCCGTCGTCCGAGGCCTGATGATACGCGAGCGCGGCAGGACAGACGCGCAACAGCGCCTGCGCCGGGGACGCGGCGGGCGGGGCCATCCACTCGGCCGCGCCTTCGGGCAGTTGCGCAGACCCCGCCCCCGCCCCGCGGCCGAGCATCCGCCGTACCGCGGCCCAGTCGAACCCGCCCTCGCGCACCAGGCTCCGGCCCAGGTCCAGGACACCCTTCAGGTCGTCGTCGCAGGACTGCGGTGCTCGGCGCACGTGTTGTGCGGATTGCGTGTCGTGCGCGCAGGCGAGTCCGTACAGCACCCCGCGGAACCGGTCGCTGGACGCGGGTCGGAGGCCGGACCGGCCCTCGCCGCACCACGCACCCATGCAGCCCGCTAGCACAGCTGCTGCAACCATACACGCTCCCCGCGCCATCCGCTCGCGCCGCGCGCGCACACCACCACGCATGAGGGCTCCTTCCAGGCATGGACTCGAATTCACATCCGCAGCAGCACCCCGTCTGCTGCGGTGCACGGGGGACTATCTATATATCCGGCCAAAGTTGGTTTGTCAAGACCGCGGCCACGTACTTGGCCATGCAGGGGCCTTCGCGTGGTGTGGGGCCGCCGGTCTCCTAGGTGGAATTGCGTTCGGTAGAGAGCCACCCGCGCACCGCGCGGGCGAGGCGCCTCACGATCAGAACGGCGAGGTAGGTGCCCGCAGCGAGCTCCACGATCGTGGCGCCGGCAGGGAGCTCGGGCCCGTAGCTCAGCGCCAGGCCCCCCACGGTGAACGCGCAGCTCAGGACCACGGCCAGCACCATCATCTGCCACAATCGCCGCACGAGCTGCCCGGCCGTGGCCGCCGGCAGAGTGAGCAGCGCGATCACGAGCACCAGCCCCACGACCTGCGTCAACAGGACCACGGTGAGCGCCGTGAGCACGAGCAGCAGCATGTGGTAGACCCCTGCGCGCAGGCCGCGCAACCGGGCGAGCTCCTCGTGGAAGCTCACCGCGAGCAGCTTGTTGTACAGAAGCAGCACCGCCACCACGATCACGATGTCCAGGAACCCCATGAGCCACAGGTCGTCCTGGAGCAGATTCTGCCAGGTGTACGGGGGCGTGGCCCGGCCGATCATCAGGATGTTGCCGAACAGGTAGCTCATCAGGTCCTCGTAGTACCCCGGCGTGGCCGTGATAAACGAGATCCCGACCGCCATGCCCACGGCCCACACGGCGCTGAGGACCGTGTCCTGGCGCTCGCGCGCGTACAGCGTCACCAGCCCGATCACCGCCGCGGCCAGCAGCGCCGCGACCGTGGCGCCCACCATGGGCGTGGCCCAGGAGAGTCCGTGCTGGCGCTCCAGGTACCGCGCCGCGCCCATGCCCCCGAGCACCGTGTGGGCGATGGCGCCGGCCACGTACGTGCTGCGGCGCACCACCACGTAGGTGCCTACGATGCCGCAGGCCACGGACGCGAGCACGCCGCCCACGAGCGCGTACTGCAGGAACGAATGCCTGGCGAGGTCGGAGAGGAAGGCCTCCATCAGGGCTTCTCCTCCGCCGCGGACTCGGCCCGGTGCGGCTGGCCCAGGGCCTGGGACGGATCGAAAATCTGGCACGCCGCGTCGTGCTGCAGCATGGCGAGGTCCGAGCCGTACACCGCGTGCATCTGCGCGACGGACACCTGGTCGATGCGGTGGATCGTGGCGGTGCGGTTCACGCACACGATGTGCGAGGCGTGGCGCGTGACCACGTTCACGTTATGGCTGACCACGACAATGGTCAGGCGTTCGTTGAGCTCCTTGAGGAGCGCGTACAGCCGGGCCTCCACGGCCGCGTCCACGCTGGCGGTGGGCTCGTCCAGGAGCAAGAGGTCCGGCTCGGTGGCGAGCGCCTGGGCGATGAGCACGCGCTGGCGCTCTCCGCCCGACAGCGACGCGAGCGGACGACGCGCAAGCTCGGCCATGCCCACCTGTTCGAGCGCGTGATAGGCCGCAAGCCGGTCTCGGCGGCGGTACGGGCCGAGCCAGTGGCGCTCGATCCGGCCGATCTGGACCAGGTCCAGGGCGCTGATCGGGAACCCGGGGTCGTACTGGAGGTCCTGGGGCACGTATCCGATGCGCCGGCGCGCGCGCTCGGGCGACTGGCCGAAGACTCGGACCTCGCCCAGCCTGGGCTCAATCAACCCGAGGATGAGCTTAAGGATCGTGCTCTTGCCGCCCCCGTTGGGGCCCACCATGGCCACGAGGTCGCGTTCCCCCACGGAGAAGCTCACGTTGTGCAGCACTTCCTCGGCGTCGTGGAGCACCTCCTCGGATTCGTACGCGAAGCAGACGTCGTTGAGCTCCACCACGGGCGTTGCGGACATGTCGGCCACCCTCCTGTGTGCGTGCGCGGGCGCTCAGCGCTGCTCGCCGAGCGCGCTGGAAACCTGCTTGGCCACGCGCTCCAGGTTCGCAATGTAGTCCTCGGCGAGCGGGTCGATGGCCACCACGGCGCCGCCGATCTCCCGAGCCACGGCCCGCGCCGAGCTCTGCGAGAACTGCGGCTGCACAAAGATCACCCGCACGTCCTCGCGCCTGGCCCGGTCGATGATCTGCGCCAGATGCCGCGCGCTCGGCTCCTTGCCCTCGAACTCGACGGCCCGCTGCTCCAGGCCGTACGCGTCGGCGAAGTATCCCCATGCCGGGTGGAAGACCAGGAATGTCTTGCCCCGCACCGGGCGCAGCGCCTCGGTCAGGCGGCCGTGCAGGTCGGCCAGGTCCGCCAGGAAGCCGCGCAGGTTGGCGCGGTAGGTCTTCTCCCCTTCGGGGTCGATGCGCGCGAGGGCGTCGTAGATCGTGGCAGCCTGGAGCATCGCGAGCTTGGGGCTCAGCCACGTGTGCGGGTCCTCGCCCCCGGAGGCGTGCTCTTCATGTCCGTGCGCGTGTTCACCGGCGTGCTCGTGCGCGGCGCCGAGTCGGCGCAGCCGGATCCCCTCGCGCAGATCCACGATGCGCACGCGTTCGGTGAAGCCCTGAATTTTGGGCATGAGGCTGCGCTCGAACGGCACGCCGATGCGCAGGTATACGTCCGCGTTGCTCAGCGCAGTCATCTGGCGCGGCTTGGGCTCGTAGGTGGCCGGACTCTGGCCGGGCTCCACGAGCACGGTCACGTCCACGCGGTCGCCGCCGATCCGCTGGACAAAGGTCTTGTGCGGCGCGATGCTCACGACCGCCTGCACCTGCGCGGCATACACCGCAGGCCCTGCCAAGATCAGCCCCAGGGCCACAAGCAAATCGATCGACCGGGGTCGGGCAAATGAAGCGCGCATCTCTGCGTCCCTCCTTGAGAAGCCGGGCGCCATAGGCCCTCTTTATCCGAGGACCGCCCCTCTGTCAATCCACAGTCCGGGCCGCGGCCGGAGCGAAAGCCCTTGCCAGACCGCGGCGCGCCGCTATGATCGAGCCCTGCTGCGCGCGTACGCGCCCGGCGTCCCACCGAACGGCGGACCTTTCGACCCGTGCAAAGGAGAGACCATGAAGATCGGCGTATTCGCCCAATTCCTGCCCGACTACACCCCAGAGCAGGGGCTCGAGTTCCTGGCCGGCCTCGGGTTCGACGGGGTCATGCTCATGGCCCGCGGCGAGAAGAGCGGCAAGAACCGCATGGAGCTCACGGTCCAGGAGGTGCTCGACCAGGCCGACGACCTGCGCGCCAAGGCCGAGGGCCTGGGCCTCGCACTCCCGTCGCTGGGCGGGTACTTCGGGTTCAGCTTCGACGAGTCCGAGCTCGTCGCGGACCTGGACCGCGCCGAGGTGTTCCTCAAGGCCGCGGCGGCCATCGGCGCGAAGGCCGTGCGCCTGAGCACCGCGCGGACCCAGAGGCGCGACTCGCCGCCGTTCCCGCGGATGTTCGAGACCGCCAAGGTCCAGTACCGGGCGCTGGCCCGTTTGGCCGAGCGCCACGGCGTGCGCGCGCTCGTGGAGACGCACGGGGGGACGCTCACCGCCTCGTGCCTGAAGGCCCGCGTGCTCTTCGAGGGCATTGACCCGCAGTGGGTGGGCATCGCGTGGGACCCGGGCAATCAGGTGCGCGAGGGCGGCGAGCCGTACCGCGTGGCCGTGGACACCGCAGGCCCGTATCTCGCCGAGCTCCACGCCAAGAACACCCGGTACGCGGACACGGGCGAGACCGACGACGGCCAGCGCGTGTGGCGGTTCGAGATCGCGCCGCTCTCCGAGGGCATTGTCCACTGGCCGCAAGTCATGGACACGCTGCGGCGCGCCGGGTTCGACGGCTGGGTCTTCCTGGAACAGGTGTCCCCCCGCCGGGGCTACAGCATGGAAGACGAGCTGCGCGCCGAGCTCACCTGGCTGCGCGAGCTCGCCGC
>CAZOBJ010000137.1:0-6953 GCA_964577825.1 uncultured Planctomycetales bacterium | reverse complement strand
ACAACTGGCGCGGGGGCGGGGTCACCTTCCTGGACTGCACCCTGGGCGAACAGGAACAGCCCATCGACCTGCGCAAGCGCAAGCTCACCGCCGCGCAGGTGCGTCGCGGCGCGGACACGTATCCGAGCACGCGGATGCGCAGGAGCCTGGTCGTGCGCGTGGTGGACGAGATCGGCCAGCCGGTGCCCGACGCCATGGTGGTGGTCTCCTGCGACGATGCCCCGGACCAGGTCACGCGCGGCGCGGCTTTGACCGATGCCGACGGCCGCACCCCTTCGGATCCGCAGGGGGAGGCAATCGTGGTGACCGAGCGCAAGTGGCAGGCCACCGACGACCCCGACGCGCCGAGGGAATCGACCTATACGTACGAGGTCACGGTCGCGGCGGTCGGGTTGGCCGAGAAGACCGCCTCCTTCACGACCGAGCGGGGCGTGCCCCGGCCCTTTGTGGTGGTGCTGGGCCAGGAATAGCCTTGTCCAAGGCGACGTCCGTGTTCTCGGGGCCGGTGCAGCGGGCCTCGGGCGGTCGGGTGCATCGGGTCGGCTGCCAGGCGCGCGCCCGGCTCCCTTCACTCCTAAGTCTTCAGGGGAAAGGGTCTTGCGGCGCCTCAATGCGCGGACGCATGCCTCGCGACCTTGACTTCACGCCCGGGCTCGGCTACGCTAGCCGTGACATAGGTCCCAGGTCGCGAGAGCCGACCCATGCAGGTATTCCGCATCGAAGGCGGCCATCCGCTTCGCGGCGAGATCGTCGCTTCGGGCAACAAGAACGCGGCGTTGCCCCTGGCAGCCCTCTCCCTGATGCTGGAGGGGCCGCTGCGCCTGCGCAATCTGCCCGCGATCGGCGACGTGGAGACGATGCTGGCCCTGCTCGAGCAGCTGGGCGTGCGGGTGGACCGCACCGGTCCCCACGATGCGGCGCTCGACGCGCGGGAGGTGACCGAGTCCGCGCCGAGCGCGGAGTGGACCGAACGATTGCGCGGGTCGATTCTGCTGGCCGCGCCGCTCTTGACCCGGCTGGGCCGGGTGGACCTGGCCTTTCCGGGAGGAGATCGCATCGGCCGCCGACGGATCGACACGCACCTGTTGGCCCTGAAGGCGCTCGGCGCGCGCGTGGTTGTGCAGTCCAGCGGCTACACCATCACGCGCGACGGCCCCCTGCGGGGCGCGGACCTGCTGCTCGACGAGGCGTCGGTCACGGCCACGGAGAACACGGTCATGGCCGCGGCTCGCGCCGAGGGCCGGACCGTGATTCGCAACGCCGCGTGCGAGCCCCACGTGCAGGAGGTCTGCCGCGCGCTCGTGGCCGCCGGGGCCCGGATCGAGGGCATCGGCACGAACCGCCTGGTGGTCGACGGCGTGGAGGCGTTGCACGGCGCGGACGCGACCGTCGGCGCCGACTACGTGGAGGTGGGAAGCCTCATCGCCCTGGCGGCGGTGACCGGCAGCGATGTGTGCATCCGCCGCGCGGGCCCGGCGGAGCACTTGCGCATGATCCTCATGCAGTTGGCCCGGCTGGGGATCATTGCCGAGGTGCACACGGACCAGGTGCGCGGCGACGAGGTGCGCGTGGCTCCGGACCAGCCGCTCGAGGTGGCCGCGGACGCGCGCGGGGCGATCCCCAAGATCGAGGACGCGCCCTGGCCCGGGTTCCCCGCGGACCTGACGAGCATCGCCACCGTGGCCGCGACCCAGGCGCGCGGGAGCGTGCTCATTTTCGAGAAGCTGTTCGAGAGCCGGATGTTCTTCGTGGACCAGCTCATCAACATGGGGGCGCGCATCGTGCTCTGCGATCCGCACCGGGCGGTGGTCATCGGACCGGCGCCCCTGCGGGGGGCCGAGATCCACAGCCCGGACATCCGCGCGGGCATGGCCCTCTTGATCGCGAGCCTCGCCGCCGAGGGCACGAGCCGGATCCGCAACGTGGAGCAGATCGACCGGGGGTACGAACACCTGGACGAGCGTCTCCAGCGACTGGGCGCGCGCATCGAGCGCGCAGGCATCTGAGCGAACCCCGATGGAACAGGCGAACCCGGAGTCCATGACCGAGAACACCCCGGACGACGCACAAAGCACGCCCCGGCCGGTGGTCCGTCCGCGGCCCGACCACCCCGTAAGCCGCAAGGACATCGACGACTGCGCGCTGAAGGTCCTCTACCGCCTGGCGCGCGCGGGGCATACCGCGTACCTGGTCGGCGGCGGGGTGCGCGACCTGTTGCTGGGGCGCCGGCCCAAGGACTTCGACGTGGCCACGGACGCGCGGCCCGGGCAGATCAAGCGGATGTTCCGCAACTGCTGGCTGATCGGGCGTCGGTTCCGGCTCGCGCACGTCAAGTTCGGGGACACGGTCATCGAGACGAGCACGTTCCGGCGCCCGCCCCCCAAGCAGGAGGACGAGGGCGACCTGCTCGTGCGAAGCGACAACACCTTCGGCACCCCGCAGGAGGACGCGTTCCGCCGCGACTTCACGATCAACGGGCTGTTCTACGACATCGGCACCTTTTCGGTCATCGACTACGTGGGCGGCATCCAGGACCTGGAGGACCGCCTGGTGCGCTGCATCGGCGACCCGGACGTGCGCCTGCGCGAGGACCCGGTGCGCATGCTGCGCGCGGTGCGGTTCGCCTCGCGGTTGGGATTCGCCATCGAGCGGCAGACCCGCCAGGCCATCCTGCGCCATGCCCCGGAACTGAGCAAGGCCAGCCCCGCCCGGCTGCTCGAAGAGATCCAGCGCCTGTTCAGCTACGGCGCGGGCGAAGCGGCCTTTCGCCTGCTGGCCGAGCTTGGGCTTTTGCGCGAGGTCTTCCCGTGCGTGGCCGCGTATCTCGGCTCCGCCTCGCCCGAGGAGGCCGAGGCCTACTTCGCGTATTTGCACCGCGTCGACGAGGTCACCCGCGAGCGCGGAGAGGTGGACGTGCCGCTTGCCTTCGCGGCGCTCCTGTGGCCGATCCTGGCCGGGGAGATGCGCGCGCAGGGCGCGGCCAGCCCGCCCGCGGACCGGGTGCGCGCGCTCACCAGCGCGGCGGCCGAGCGCGTGGCCGTGCCCCGGCGCCTGCGCGACACCGTGGGCCAGATCCTGACCGCACAAGGCCGGCTGCACGACAAGAAGCGGCGCCGCTACAACAAGGCGAAGTTCGTGGCGCGCCCGTTCTTTCCCGCGGCGCTTCTCTTGTACCGGTTCCGGGTCGAGGTCGAGGCCCTGGACCCGGAGCGGCTGGGCCGGTGGCAGGCCCTGGCCGCAGAGGTGAAGACCGAAGGCGCCGCCGAGCAGGCACCGGCCCCTGCCAAGCGCTCGCGCAAGCGGCGTCCGCGTCGCCGGGGGCGCCGGCGCAAGCGGTCCAAGCCGCCCGAGGAGGGCGCGCCGGCCGCGGACAAGGAAGACGCCCCGAAGCCCGCCGCCGAGGAGAAAAAGGCGCCTGCACAGGAACCGAGCGATCAGGCAGAAAAGAAGCGCGCGAAGCCCCGCAAGCGCTCCCGCCGCAAGCGCACGTCCACGCGCGGCGAAGGCGAAACGCACAAAGACACGGACACGGACAAGGACAAGGACAAGGACAAGGACAAGAGCAAGCCCGGCCGCGGCCACGCGCGCCGGTCCGAGAAGCCGGGTCCCGCACCTCTCCACCGCGCACCGGGCAAGCGCTACGGGTCCGGACCCAGCGAACGCGAGCCCGAGCCCGCGCCGCACTGGCTCGAGGAAATGTAGGCTGCGGGGCGGCGCTTCAACTTTTTCCGGAAATTCTTCTTGTATTTCCGCCGACCCGTTCCTATAGTGTCCGATGGTTCCGTCCCGGCAGCCGGGGGAGTGCGGCCGGGATCGGGGGGTACGTCTTGGGGGGAACCGGCGATGGCGAAGCTCGGGTCCCGGGACCCGGAGGGACTCCGCGCGGAGGATCGCGAGGCAGTCTACGCGGCGGTGCGCGCCCGGCGGGAGGAGTTGTTCCGCTCCGGGTGGCGCAATCCGCGTGAACTCCTGCCGCTGATCAGCCGCCAGGAGGACAACGCGTTCCGCTTCCTGATCGAATGGTGCGAGGAGTTCGAGGAGGTCATCGGCCGCCAGCGCCAGCGGCTGAGCGACCCCACCCCGCGCGCCTGACTGGGTTGCACACGCGTTGCCGCGCCCCGAGGCGGCCTGCAGCATGCCGCTGCAGGTCCGCTCAATCCCTGTCTAGTCCACCTCGTCCATGCCGATGTATCGGCGCGCCACCCGCCTGCCCGGTTGGGTCACCGTCTCATCGGGAATCGTACGCGTAAGCAGGCTCAGGTCCGCGATGCGGATCTCGTGCGCGCCGTCGCGGCCGACCAGAGTCGCCACGGAACCGACCCTCACGCCGGGCACCCCGGTCACGTCCACCAGGGTGTAGTCCATGCTCACCCGGCCCACCACCGGCACCCGCCGGCCGCACACGAGCGCATGGGCCTGGTTGCCCAGCATCCGGCGGTATCCGTCCGCGTATCCGACCGGCAACACGGCGATCCGCGTCGGCCGCGTGGTGGTGTAGGTGCTTCCATACCCGAGCGGGTGCCCTTCGGGGTAGTCCTTGACCAGGGCCACGCGCGCCAGCCACTGCATCACGTTGCGCAGCCCCATGGTGTCCACCAGGGCCTCCGGGTCCTCGTGCGCGCCGTACAGGCAGATCCCCAGCCGGACCATGTCCAGGTGCGCCTGGGGAAGGTGCATGGTGGCCGCGCTCGCCGCCGCGTGGCACAGGGGGATGGGGACGCCCGCGGCCCGGATGTCCGCGCACGCGGCCTCGAAACGCGACAATTGCGCGGCGCTCCCCTCCCGGTCCGCGGCGTCGGGGAAGTGCATGAACGCGCCCTCGAGCTGTAGGTGCGCGGCCTCGTGCACCGCGCGCGCGGCGGCCACGGCCTGGGGCGCGGCCATGCCCGGGGCAGAGGACTCGTGCCCGCCGGGCAGGATCCCCAGCCGGCCCATGCCCGTGTCGATCTTCAGGTGCACCGGGGCCTTCTTGTGCTGCGCGGCAGCGGCCCGCTCGAACGCCTCCACGCCGGCCAGGTCGTGGACCGTGGGGATGAGCTCGAGCGCGACCGCACGGTCGATCTCTCCGGGTAGCAGCACGCCCAGCACCTGCACGGGCACGCGGATGCCCGCGTCGCGCAGCTCCTCGCCCTCGGCGCAGCTGGCCACGCCCAGGCGGGCGGCCCCGGCCGCGAGCGCTGCGCGGGCGGCCTGCACCGCGCCGTGGCCGTACCCGTCGGCCTTGACCACGGCCAGGATGCGCACCTCGGGCCCCACGACCCGGCGCATCACGCCCACGTTGTGCATGAGCGCGCCGAGGTCGATCTCCAGCCACGTGCGCTCGTCTGAGGGATGGTCGCCTTGGGGCAGCATGGGTCGGCCTCGACGCCCTGGGGTCTGGGGTCTCGCGCGCCGCGCCAACTCGGCTCCGCGGTCGCGCAACTCGCGCGGATGCACTCCGCGCGCGGCTCCTGGATGCTTGCGTGCCCGCGCGCGCGTTCTTTCGGAAAAACCCGGGGCCCGCGCCCCGGGATTCGCGGGTTGACACGTTGGGCGTCTCGATTATGATTATCATATCGGGCCCGGCGCGCGCAAGCGGCCGGCCCGGAACAGACGAGCTGCCCCTTCGTCTAACGGTAGGACACCTGACTCTGGATCAGGGAGTCCAGGTTCGAATCCTGGGGGGGCAACCAACCCGCACCCGCCCCGACGGGCCCGCAAACGGCCCTCTCGGGGCGTTTTTCTTGGGGAACGGCTTCGGCGGCGGCGGTGAGCCGGTTCGCGGGGTCGTAGGCGAAGTAGGTGGACTCGCCGTGGGGGCTTGTGACGCGGGTCTGGTTGCTCAGCCGGTCGCAAAGCCCCCAAGGAGTCCGAGCCAGAGCGATGCAACAAACGCGTTGCTCTAGAAACGGAGGCTCCAGTCGAAAGCGCTGTCACCTTGCTGGATGGGTTCCGCGCGCAGCATTCCCTTGTCCAGCGATATGGTCATGCGGGTCTGCGCGGCTCGAAAGACCCCGGGGAGGGGGAAAAACAAGTCGCTCTTGTGTTCTCGCTGCATCAACATGACGTCGCCGACGATTTCGATCTCTTCGGCGTCTTCGTAATCCTCGGGATGCAACTCTCCTCTGTAGAAGATTGTGAATCCGCCATACTCGATCTTTTCTCCGGCGCGTTCGACCGTCCGCCAAAAGGCATCGCGTTCCGCCCACTCCTGTTGATCGTCGTCTTCAAAGAGGCAACAACTTGAAGCGAGAATGGCGAGAGCAATGGCTGCGCAGAAGTAAACGAGTCCCCTCATTTTGGCCCGCCTCCGCCGGTCGTCTACTCCCTGTGCCGCTTCCTTCTCCGGTCCCTTGTCCCACGCGGCCGCGCGGCGTCGTACGTGAAACGCGACGCCCCTCGGCGCACTAGCGTGCGTGGCCGTCTCGCTTGGTGCGGCCATCAGCTGCCCCAGAGCACCGGTCATGAATTTGGAAGTAGCTCCACGCGAGAAGCCAGCCCCAGAACCCGCTGCTCACCCAAGCCACCGGTGCTCGAAGCCAATCTGGCGCGCCGCGAGGCATGAAAAGCGTGTCAAGGAAAAATAGCACCTTTAGGGCGGCCCTCAGCGCGCTTGTGTACTCCGTCTCGTGTATGCCGCCGTGGCCGTCTCGCGCCGGGAGGAGAACTGCCGGCGCAAAGCTCGCGACCAGAGTCAATGCAACCGCGCAGGCGATGTACGCTGCCAACCTGTTCCTCGACACCGACAGCCTCCTGTCCTAATGGACATACTGCGCAGTAGCCCGCAAGGGACCTCGTCACCGCACGGTGCATATGCTACTTGGTGTACTTGACGCCGCAAACGCAGTAAATCTCCTGCAACCTGTTCTTGATATAAGTATACGTTCGCGGTGACGGTGCCGCTTGCGTCGCGCTCGCTCAGCAAGTTGAGGCCATTGGTGTCCCACTGAAAGTACGTGGTCTGTCCGCCGTGC
>CAZOBJ010000136.1:0-6985 GCA_964577825.1 uncultured Planctomycetales bacterium | reverse complement strand
TGGTTTGCCGAGAACGCCGAGCGTCGCACGCATCCGGTGGGCCTGAAGGAGCCCAACGCCTGGGGCCTGCACGACATGTATGGGAACGTGTGGGAGTGGTGCGTGGACGTGTATGACCCGGACTTCTACGAGCGCAGCCCGATCGAGAATCCGGTCAACCAGGCCTCGGCTCGGGGGGGAGAGGTGCGCCGCGTGCTGCGCGGGGGCGCCCGCAACAGCGTGGCGCATCAGTGCCGGTCGGCCTCGCGCCAGGCGAACGTCCCGCACGTGCGCAACCCGCAATACGGGTTCCGGCTTGTGCTGGTGCGCGAGGAGTCCGAGGAGTCGGACGAGGGGGACGGGCAGGCCTCCGAGGCGGTCGCGACAGCATCGGGCGCCGAAGCCTCGCCTACCCGGTGAGGGCAAGGCCGAGGTGCTTGGCCAGGTCCTGGTAGCGGCGGACCACCTCCTTGTCCGAAAGCCTGAGGGCCTCGGCCGCGCGGCGGCGGCGCTCCGCATCAATGGGAAAGGCCGGGTCCAGCCACGGGTGCACCCCATCGAAGTCGCGCGAGAGCAGCTTCTGATCGGTCTCGTCGCGCAGGATCTTGACAAGCGCGCCCAGCGCAGCCTGCCGCACGCGGCGCTGGTCGTCCTGGAGCTTGGGCACGAGGGGGTCGACGGCGCGGTCGCTCCCGATGCGGCCGAGCGCGCCGAACGCGGCGCGCCGCACGTCCGGGTCTTCGTCCTCGATCAGGCCGAGCAGGGGATCGACGGCCCGCTCGTCGCCGAGCGCGCCCAGAGCCACCACGGCCGCGCGCCGCCCCTCGGGCGCGGGTTCGTTCAGCTTGGCGATGAGCGCGGGCACCGCGCCCGACTCGCCCGCAGCGCCCAGCGACTCGGCGGCTGCGCGGCGCACCTGGCCGCTGGGATGATCGAGGTCGCGTAGGAGCTCGGACGGGCTGCGCTGCTCCTGGTCCGCGGACGAAGGCTCGCCGACCAGGGTGGCGGCGCCGGCTTGCTCCACGGACGCGGCTTCGGACGCGGCGACTGGAGCGGGCCCGACCTGTTCGTTCGGCTCGAGCGGCCTTGACATCAGGCGCGGGGTGCTCACCGGCTGGAGAATGCGAAGGCTCGCCCGGACCGTGTCCGCATCCGCAAAGAAAGGCGGCTCGTCTGCGTGCTCGTGGCGCAGGATCCGCTCGAGCACAGGTCCGCCGTCGCCGCCGAGCAAGCGGTCCATGCCTGAGATCGCCCCGGACTGCACGCTGCCGTGCTCTCTGAGCGACCGCTCCAGGGCCACGAGAAGCGCCGGTTCCTCGTCCAGGGCCTGGTGCAGACGGGGCAGACGTTCGGCCACGAGGAACAGGCGCAGAGCCTGGCCCGCGCGGGCCAGGCGGGCCAAGTCGCTCGTGGGTTCGGGACCGGCGCCACGGCCGGCAAACCAGAGCGCATAGCCCAAGGCGTTCGCGAACCGCTTCACGCGACCCAAGTCGTCGCCGAGCACGTCCAGAAGCCGGTCTTCCTCGCCAGCCACGCCCGTCCGGTCTGCGACAAGCTCCGCAAGGTGCGCGCGCAAGGCCGCCCGATCCGGGCGCGGCAGTCCGACCGCGAGGTCCGTGCGCAGGCGCGCCTCTCCCGGACCGACCGCGCACACGAACGCCACCCCGGGAAGGTCCAGGGCCTGCTCAAGCCCGGTCACCGCGCGGTCCGGGGCCCGGTCCAGGTCGTCGATGAGCACGACTACGGGCAGGCCCGGTGCGGACACCGGGGGGTGGCGGCCCTCCAGGCGGGCCTCGAGCGCGGTAACGAAGGCGAGGTCCGCCTGCTCGTGCTCGGCGCCTCCGGTCGTGTCCCCGGTGCGGGCGCGCACTGCGGCGGCAAGGGCGCGCAGGAGCATGCCCGGGACCTGCGCCGAATCGCCCCGGTCGGCCGCGAACCGCACGAGGACGGGCGCAGGGGCCTCGGCCTCTCGCAGCCGCGCCTCTACTTGGCGCAGGAAGCTCGTGCGCCCCTGCCGGGGCGCGCCGACCACGCCGATGACCATCGGCGTCGAACCGCCAGCCGCCGCGAGCGCCGTCTCTGCAACGGCCTTCACGTGCGGCGCGAACCCGATTCGGTCGCGTGCCGTGCTCTTGTCGGGCAGAATCGGCGGCGGTTGCGAGGCGGACGTGGACTGGGTCATAGATGTTCCTCCTGCGTCGGCATGATCTTAGCAGGCCGCTGCGCAGAAGTAAACCCGGAGTGCTCGCGCGTTTGAACCCGGACACAGAAGACCAACATGGAACTCACTTGCGTGAGGGCCTGGGGGCGCCTGTAATGCGCAATGTCTGGCCGCCCTCCTGCGTTGTGTGGATGGAGCGCGACGCCGCGAACGAAGGCGCGCGTAGGGCCGGAGGACCCGAAGAAGCGACGTGACGCGAGGAGGCGCATATGACACGGCTACGCATGCTCAACGGCCCGGAATCGGGGGCCACCTTTTCCCTGGGCAAGGAGCCCCTGTTCCTGGGAGGTTCGTACGACTGCGGGGTTCGGATCCTGGACGCGAGCGTGGCGCCCGAGCACGCGGAGGTTTTCCGCGTGGACGAGATGTGCTTCATTCGCGACCTGGGCACGCGCACCGGGACCTATGTCAATGGCCGGTCCGTGGACCGGGAGCTCTTGCGCGACGGGGACGAGGTCCGCGTGGGGGACACGCTGCTCGTGTACGAGGCTCGCTCGACGCCTACGCCCGTGCGGTTTACGCGGGCCGCGGAGGACCGATTGACCGAGACTGAGTCGTTGCCCCGAGAAGGCGCCCCCCAAAGAGCGAGCGAACTGTATGGCGCGGGATCGCGCGCCCTCTTGCGCCTGACGCGCCTGCTGGCACAGGCGCGCGCCCCGGAGGCCCTGTACCGAGAGGCCGTCCAGATCTGCGCGGAGGAGCTTGAGGTCGACGAGGGGTACCTGTTCACCCCGGAGCCGCGCCGCGGGATGCTGGTGGCGGCCGGGAGCTACCGCCGTGCGCAGGTGCGCGACAGCAAGGTGAGCCGCACGATTCTGCGCCGCGCCCTGGCCGAGAAGCGGGCGATCCTGAGCCGCGACGCCATGCAGGACGAGCGTTTCGGTGGGGGCGACAGCGTCCGGCGCAAGCGGATCCACACGGTTATCGCCTCGCCCGTGCTGTGCTGCGGCGAGGCCCGGGGCGTGCTCTACCTCGCCCGACACCGGACCGGGCGGGTGTTCGTGAACGAGGACCTGTGCCTCGCCGCTGCGATGAGCGACCTCCTGGGGCTGGCCGTGGAGCGTGTGCACGCCCAGCAGGAGCGCAGGGCCGGGCTGCTGGGCACCCTGCGGCTGCTCACCCGCCTGCACGAGCGCCGGGACCCGCAGGGGGCGGGGCGCGGCCTGCGCGTGGCAGGCTACGCCGCGGGCATTGCCCTGCAGATGGACTTGCCCCGCAAAACTCGCGGCCACATCGAGCTTGCGGCCTTGTTGCAGGACCTGGCGCCCGCGGTGATGGAGGCCGACAACGCGGCAGGCGCTCCCGACGCGCGAGAGGCCGCTGTGGAGCTCGCGCGCGAGATTGCCGCGCCCGCCCGCGTGGTCGCTGCCCTGCGATTGGCGGACGAACGATGGGACGGACAGGGCCCGCAGGGCCTGCGCAGAGATTCGATTCCCGTGGCCGCGCGCGTACTGGCGGTCGCGCGCGCGTTCGAGGCCCATGCGCACGGACGGCGCGGAGGCACGGACGCCGGGCGGCACCAGCGGGGCATCGCAGCCGCGAGCTACGAGTCCAACCGGCGCTACGACCCTCAAGTGGTCAAGGCCCTGGTCGCGGCGCACCGCCTTGGCGTCCTGTACACGGAGCGTCCGGATCTCGTCCCGTTCCTCCAGTCGGCCTAAGCCGACTGGGACCCGTGAGGAGCTTGGACCCTTTGCGCGGCCGGACCGGCTTGTCGCAGGAGGACTGCTTGCGACTCCCTCGTGATGCCGAAGCAGAAGGTTCGTGCGCAACGGGTCCGCTATCGACTCTGAAGAGGATCGGGGGTCGCGGCCTGGATGATGTTCATGAGGTGCCCGCCGATACGCAGCAAGCTGAGCAGCACGGCCACGAACACTGCACCCGCGCGCATGTCGCAGGCCCCGGACTCGTATCGGCTCACGTGGTCCTTGCGATAATCGCTTTCCTGGTCCTTCAGCCGGCGCCAGGTGGCGCGCGCCTCGCGGTAGTTGCGGCGCAAAGAGGCCTTGTTTTCCTCGGAATCCCATTCCGCGCCACTGGACACATCAAGCACGAATAAGCATTGGTCGAAAAGCCGAGAGACCGTCTCGCACATATTGCTCATCTGTGCCTGTGCGTCCTCGGTGAACGGAAGCGACCGCTTGCGCATGCGTCGGGCCAGACGCAGAAGCTGGATGCCATGATCGGCGATGCGTTCGGCATCGTTAACCGAGTGCAATAGCCGAGGCAGTGTGCGGCCCTGTTCCGTGGTCAGATGCTCCAGACTGATGTCGCGTACGTAATCGGTAAGCGCGATCTGCAGCGCATCCACATCGCGCTCGCGCTCACGCACCGAATCGGCCAGTTGTTCCCAGTCCGGGTCGCCCAGTCCGGCGATAGCCCGGAACGCGTCCCGAGTGACTGCGCGCGACTGGCGCAGCATATAGGCGAGCTCGGCCTGGGCCTGTTGAATGGCAATGGAGGGCGCCCGCAGCAGATGAGGCTCCAGGAAACGCCGCATTCGCCGGGCTGGGTCCTCCGGGTCCTCTCCGCGGACCACCGCCCGGCACATCCAAGCCAGCGTAGAGACGAATCCCACGAACAGCACCGTGCAGGAGACGTTGAACAGGGTGTGCGCGTTGGCCAAGTACCGCGGCAGATTCTCTCCCGCGAACGGGTCGCCCGCAGTCAGATGCGCGACCAACTGCATGAACACCGGCTGGTCCGTGCCCGGCCAGGGCACGAACACGAGCGCGATCATGACCGCGGTACCGGTGCTATTGAACAGAAAGTGGGCCAGGGCCGCGCGCTTGGCGTTGCGAGACGTGCCGATGGAAGCCAGGGCCGCGGTGACCGTGGTGCCGATGTTGTCTCCGAGCAGGATCGCGAACGCGGTGTACACATCCACCAGCCCCGCGCCCGCCAGGGCCATGAGCAGACCGATCGACGCGCTGGAACTCTGCACGATGATCGTCAAGAGCGCCCCCGCGCCCACGGCCACCACAAGCCCCCAGACCGAGAACACGCGTCCGGCCTGCGGCGCCACGGCCAGCCCGTCGAAGATGCCGCGCAACGTGACCGAGTCCTGTAGGCCCTTGAGCGTGTCGCTCATCATGCTCATGCCCAGGAACAGCAAGCCGAACCCGATCAGGATCTGGCTGGCGAACCGCACCTGCTGGCGCCGCGCCAGGAGCATGAGCACCACGCCTACGGCGATGGCGGGCAAGGCCAGGACCCCGAGCTTGAAGCTGATCATCTGCGCGGTCACCGTGGTGCCGATGTTCGAGCCCATGATGACGCCGATGGCCTGTTCGAGCTGCATGAGCCCCGCGTTCACGAATCCCACCACCATGACCGTGCAGGCCGACGAGCTCTGGATGAGCCCGGTGGTCAGGGCCCCGACCCCGACGGCTGCGAACCGATTGCGAGTGAGGAACCCCAGCAGGGCGCGCAGCCGGTCCCCGGCCACGAGCGAGAGTCCCTCGCTCATGAGCCGCATCCCGAAGATAAAGATGGCCAGACCGCCCACCACCGTGAGCGGCAGCCACACCGGATCAATGGCCAGGAACTCGGCCTGCACGGTGTACTGGGAAGCGCGGTCGCCCAGCGGGCTCTCCAGCAAACGCACGCCGACCGCGCCCTTGCCCTGACGGTCGCCAAGCGTTACTTGTATCGAGGCGAAGCCGTGGTCGTCGGTCGTGGCTTGGGCGGACGAGAGGCGCGTGCCCGGCGGCCCGTGGCGCAGGTCGAACTCGACCACGGCCTCGGGCGCCCCCTGGCCCGGGGCCTGCTGCACCAGCACGGAGATCGGCTGATCGAGGGACTGGCGAACCCAGCCATCCTGTCCGCTATGAAGGACCTTGAGCCCGGCCAGATAGGTGATCGTCCTCGGCCGGACCGCAGGATGGTCGGGCAGCGTGGCCCGGAGCCGGTACACGCCCGGCGCGTTGCCCAGGACCAGCGTGGTCTGCACGGTCCCGCCCGCGTCGGTAGCCGTCCGCGGGGTCTCGATGCGCGCTTGCGCGCCGGCGGGCTGGCTGAGGATGTCGAAGTCCACGCGCACCCCGGCCGCGGGCGGAATGCTCTGGCCGCCCAGGAGCGTGCGCTGCCGAGCCCCCAGGACCACGAATCGGGCCTGCTGGCTGGTGCCGAGCAAGTCCGCGCGCGTGGCGGGACCCAGGATGTCCAGGGCTGCGGGGGTGACGTCCCCGGTCGAGCGGCATCCGGCCGCCGCGAGCGCGGCAAGGAGCCCTATGCAGACCAGGACGCCCCTGGCTGTACGCAAGACCTTCCTCCTCTGGAGAAAGTGGGCCTCGTCGGGCCGCGTTCGAGAGCTCAGGGGATGTTAGCAGAATGTTGAGAACTCGTGAACCCTATTTGCGCTTGTCCTCGTGTGAGAAGGCAGATTTTCCTTGACGGAGTCGAGGGGTCGCCTAGGGTGTCTCTTGCGCGCGCCCCGGGCGTCCGGGCGCGTTCGAACGCGACCCGCAAGCGGAGGGCACATATGCGTAAGCTGCTGTGGTCAGGGATGTTCGCAATGATTCTGGCGGCCGGATGCGGGGAGCGGGAGCAGATGCCGCATCACTCGGTACCCCGTGAAGCGCAGCCATCCACCACGGCCCAGGGGGGCGAATACCACAATCCCAACGGCGAGGTGGTCATCCGCCGCGCCTTGGGCGAGATTCTTCTGGACGGGAACCTGTGGGAAGAGGATTGGCAGCGCGCCGAGCCCCTGCCCATGCTCAAGTACCGCACCCACGAGCCCTCGGACATGCGAAGCGAAGTGAAGATGCTGTGGGACGACGA
>CAZOBJ010000135.1:0-7154 GCA_964577825.1 uncultured Planctomycetales bacterium | reverse complement strand
ACGTTGATGTGCGGCTTCTTGCGCTCAAACTTCTCCTTGGCCATCGGTTGGGTCCCTTCACTTGTCACTTGCCGGACTTGCCGGGTCGAGGTTCCTGGGCCGCCCAAATCCACCCGCACCAGCCCTGCACAGAGCTCAGGGCTGCGCGTGCGCGAGCCGCCCGTTCACTTTCACTGTCGCGTCGATGCACTCCCGACGCGCGCCACGACTAGTCTTCGTCAGGCCGCCGCGTTGCGGTCAAGCCCGGGCGCATCATATGCGCGGATTCCCTGGAGCTGCTGATGGGACTCGAACCCATGGCCTCCTCCTTACCAAGGAGGTGCTCTACCACTGAGCTACAGCAGCAGCCTGCGTACACAAGTTGTTGCGCGCACTACGCCAGTACGCACAGAAGCATGTATACTACCGCCCACACCGGACTTGTCAACACCTATTCTAGGGCAACCCGCTCGCGGGACCGCCCGAACCCGCGCCCAGGCACAGATCGTCCCCAACCCACTGCCCAGCAATGAGTTGCGTTTTGGGCCGCCACGCCCATCGACCGAGAGACGCGCAGACCGGGAACAAAATCCTCAGAAAAAGGCAAAAAACACGGAAAATTGTCCGCCGGCGCCGCGTCCGCGAGATCAGCCGGCCTTCTCGTCGAGCCACGAGGCGAGCTGGTCCTTCGGGCTCGCCCCGATCATCCGATCCACCTCGGCCCCGTTGCGGAACAGGATCAGGCACGGGATGCTGGTGATCCCGAACTGGCCGGCAAGCTCCGCGTCCTGGTCGCAATCGACCCGGGCGATCTTGACCGTGCCCTGCTTCTCGGTGGCCAGCTCCTCGAGCGCGGGCTCCATCATCTTGCACGGCCCGCACCACTCGGCGAAGAAGTCCACGAGCACGGGCATGGGACTCTGTTCGAGCTCGGTCTTGAAGTTGTCCTTCGTCAGTTCGACCACGTCCGACATACTCCGCTCCTTTGCGCGGTGCGCATTGCGCACGCAATCCCCTCACGGCCTGTTTGGGGCCGACGAGTCGTCTCTTGTAACGTCCGGCACGGGCTTTTGCAAGGAGAACCTGGCGGCAATGTCCCGCGTGAAGGCCGGCACGGCCAGGGTGAGCTCCTCCCGGTCCACATGCACGGATTCGCTGTGCATCACCGCGCCGCGCCGCGTGTCGAACCACTCCACCCGGTAGACCCCGTGCGCAAAGGCCTGCAGATGCAGGCGCACGTCCTCCAGGCGCTCGGGCTCGTACCCGGCTTCGAGCTGGCCGTACCACGTGGCGCGCTTGTCCTGAATCCACAGCCCCGCCCAGGCACGGTCCACGAGCCCGACCACCCGCACCTGCGGATCGTCCTCGGCCAGGAGCGTGCTCTTGGGCCGAGTCCAGTCCACGTCCTTGAGGAACTCGGCCAGGGCCGCGTAGTGGAAGTACAGGTCGTTCGGCTCCACGTACGTGTCCCACCACCACAGCATGGGCGTGCCCGCATAGCCGGAGAGCGCCCCCGCCCACAGCGCGTTGTGCAGGGCGATGCCCTCGGTGTCGCTGTCGTTGAGCGGGTTGTGTTCGTTCGTGCCCGCGTATCCGAACTCGGCCATGAGCACAGGCTTGCCGTGCGCATGCAGGTCGGGCCGCGCGCTGAGCACGAACCCGGCCGCGTCCGTGCCCGCCTCGCCGCCCAGAAAGGCGTACGGGTCGATGTAGCTGTGCTGCTGGACCATGTCCAGGTGGGGCAAGGCCCAGAACGGATCCCAGACCACGTGGTTGCCCAGGCTCGTGGTGACCGGGTGGTCGTAGGGGTCGGCCGCCTGCAGGTGCGCGGCCATCCGTCGGGTCCAGGGCAGGTAAAGGTTCTCGCGTGTGTCCCGGTCCGAGACCGGCTCGTTCTGTAGGCTGTAGTTGATCTCGTTCCACAGCTCCCAGCCCAACAGGCTCGTGTACGCCCCGTACCGGGCCACGAGGTAGCGCAGCTTCGCGCGGAACAGGTCCTGCGCGTCCCGGTCGGTGAAAAACTCAGGCCTCCCCACGCCCGGGCCCTCCGCGGCGCCATAGGGGAGCTTGTCCCAGGCATTCACGAAGTCATGCGCGTTCTCCAGGCACAGCAGCACGTACACGCCCCGGGCGCGCGCGGCCTGGAACACGGCGTCCAGTTGCGCGGCCGCGGCCAGGTCGTAGGCGTAGGGGTCGGCCGTCTCCAGCCGGAACCCCCAGGTGCACAGCCACAGCCGCGTGTAGTTCGCGCCCGCGCGTCGGGCGAGCTTGTCCAGATACTCGATGTATCCGGCCGCCCCGGTGCGCGGCGGCGGCCAGCACACATTCAGCCCCAGTGCGAAGTAGCCGCTGCCGTCCGTGAACCGCAGGCAGTGATGATCCTGGTCGCTACGGTGCAGGAACCCCGGCCCCCGCGCGGGCCCGGTGCGGAACGTGCCCTGCCACAGAGTCCGCGGCGCGGCCGGGGGGTCCACGGGCACGAGCTTGAGCGCCACCCGGTGCAAGCCCGGCTCAACGGGCGCGAAGCGCACCCGCCAGTGCCCGCCGTCTTCGTCCTTCGGGCGAGGCGCCTCGATCACGCGACGCACCGGGTCGCCCTGGTCGTTCGACTCGACCACCTCCAGCGAAAGCAGGCGGTAGGCCCGGGTCCAGTGCGCGGGCACCACCACCTTGCGGCCCGAGGGCGCAGTTACGTATGCGTCCAGCCGCGTGCGCCTGGGGTCGAAGCGCGCCACGCCCGGGTACCGGAAGTCGAGCTCCCACAGCCCGTAGCGCGGCGCCCGGTCCGGGGCCCGCAGGATCGTCAGGCCCCCGGCCTCGGCCGCCCGGGCGACGCCGACCCCTAGGGCGGCATACAGGAACATGGTCGTCAGCCAAGGGATACGCATGGGCGGGAGTATACGCACCGCGCACGGTCCGGGTCAACCGGCGCCGCATCCGGCGAACGGATCGCGCCCGAGCCACGCGGCCAGCGCCTCGGGCGGCACGGTCCGCGCTCGCTGGCGCGCACGGCGCATGCGCACCAGGTGCGGCACGCCGCGCACGAGCCACCCCGTGGCCCGCCAGAAGGCCCGGCCCTCCACCTTCCAGGGCCGGGGGCCGTACTTGAGGCAGTAGCGCAGCCGCGTCTCCCAGAAGACGCGCGGCAGGTGGGCGAGCAGCGTAGGCGCGGGCAGATTCGCGAATGCGCACCAGGCCGCGTTGCGCATCCGCAGGGCCACTTTGTCCGCGCGCGCGAGCGAGGGGCACCGAGCCTCGTAATGCACCACGCGCGCCGCGGGGGCGTACCGACAGGTGTATCCGGCCGCCCGCGCGCGCAGGGCCAGGTCCGCGTCTTCGTGGTAGGCGAAGAAGGCCTCTTCGAACAGGCCGACGCGCTCGAGCGCTTCGCGCCGCCACAGGGCCGCCCCGCCGGAGGGACCGAACACCTCGCAGGCGCGGTCGAACCGGGACCCGTCCGGCTCGCCCTTGTGCAGGGCGCCCGCCACGCCACCGCGGCTCAGGCCCAGGCCCAGGGCGTTCACCGTGCGCCCGTCCCCGTACACCATGCGCGGCGCGCATGCGGCCGCGTCGGGGGCCGCGTCGAGCGCCTCGATCATGCCCGAGAGCCAGCGCCCATCGGCCTCGGTGTCCGCGTTGAGCATCGCGGCGTACGTGCCGCGCGCCATGCGCAGCCCCGTATTGACCGCGGCGGCGAACCCCTGCGGCGCGCCCGTGTCGCTGGAGGAGACGAGCTCCACCCAGGGATAGCGCGTGCGCACCAGGCCGCGGCTGCCGTCCCGGCTGGCGTCGTCGACCACGATCGTGCGCACGGACGACAGGTCCTGCCCGGCCACCGCATCCAGGCACGCGGGCAGGACGCCCTCGCCGTCGCGGTTGGGGATGACGAGCGTGACGAGCGCCTCGGTCATGGGCGTTCCTGCACCAGGGCCCGCAGCACGCGCACGCAGGCCTGCATCTCGGCAACCTCGGCGCGCTCGGATGCCCCGTGCGCGCCGTGGAGCCCGCAGCCGAGCACCGTGGCCGGCACCCCGCGCTCGTTGAGCACATGCGCGTCGCTGCCGCCCCGCGCGCACACGGGCGTGGGCGCGAGCCCGGCTCTTTCCATGGCCCGGCCGACCAGGCGGCACGCCAGGGCGTCGGGCGCGTGCCGGTAGGCGCGGTAGCAGCGCCGCCGCCCGATGTCGAGACGCGCGGTGTGGACCTCGCCGGTGTCGGGATCCCGGATCCGCTGCGCGCCCACGATGCCGCGCGCCAGGCGTTCGGCCCGGTCCACGTAGAAGTCCAGGCGCGCCTCGTCGAGGCTGCGCACCTCGTAGTCGGCCTGTGCCTCACCCGGGATCACGTTGAGCGCCGTGCCGCCGCGCACCACGCCCAGGTTGCACGTGCTCGCCTCGTCCAACCGCCCCGAGGGCAGTGCCGCTACGACGCGCGCGACGAGGTGCGCGGCGTTGATGCCCCGCTCCGGCTCGGTGGCGTGCCCGGCCTTGCCCTGCACGCGCAGGCGCATGGCCTCCTTGGCCGGACCGGCGACGGTGAACTGCGCCGGGTCGCTGTGGTCCAGGGCCACGGCCGCGTCCACCCCCGCAAGCCACGCCTGGGGCAAGGCGCGCGCGCCCAGGAGCTCCACCTCCTCGGCCACGGTAAACACCACGCGCACCGGTCCGTGCGCCTCTCGGGGCATCTCGCGCAGCGCCTGGAGGAGCGCGAGCGCGCAGGCCACGCCCGCCTTGTCGTCCGCGCCGATCACCCGCCCGTCGCGCGAGCGGTAGGTGTCCCCCTCGCGAGTCCAGTCCGCGGGCGCGTCGCCGGTCTCCACGGTGTCCAGGTGCGCGCATACAAGGATCGACGCCCCTTGTCCCTCGCCCGGCACGCGCACGAGCAGGTTGCCCGCGTCTCCGTCCACCGCACGGGCCGCCTCGTCCTCCTCCACCGCGTACCCGAGCCCGGTGCAGAACTCGCGCACCCACGCGGCCACCGCGCCCTCGCGGCGCGAGGGGCTGGGCCGGGCGATGAGCGCCTCGAACATGTCGGTCAGGTCCATGCCGCCTCCTCTCCGAACGGTCCGGGCATGCTATCCCGCCGGGTCCGGCCCGTCAAGCGCACGGCCGGGGCGCGCTTTCGGTTGCCGATTCGCGCGTCCGGGCCTATGCTGTGGCGCGCATGCGCCAGCGTCGTGCGCCACGGAGTAGCGGCATGGACAGGGTCTCCCGAATCTGGCGGCTCCTATCGCGTCCCGGCGTGGGCGTGGCCGCGTTCGCAGGGGCGCTGTATCTCGTGCGCCTGGGCGACGGGGTGCTCGTGGAGGACCCGGCCCGGTACGCGGCCGCGGCCAAGGCGATCGTGGACACGGGCGAGTGGCTCACCATGCACATCGGCGGCGAACCCTACTTCAACAAGCCGCCGCTCGTGTTCTGGCTGACCGCATGCGTGTTCCACGTCGCGGGGGTGGGCACGGCCGCGGCGCGGCTCGTGCCCGCGCTCCTGGGCGCGGGCACGCTGTTGCTTGTCTACGACCTCGTGCGCCGGTGGCGCGGCCCGCAGGCCGGAGTTCTGGCCGCGGTGGTTCTGGGGCTTACCAACGACTTCCTGCGCCACACCGCGGAGGCGCGCCTCGACGGGCCGCAGGCCTTCTTCATGGTGCTGGCCGCGTGGGCCGGGATGCGCGCGCTCCTGGGTGGGAACCGATGGTGGGCGCTCGTACCGGGCGTGGTCTGCGGCCTGGGGTTCCTGGCCAAGGGGCCCATGGTCCTGACGGTGCTGCCCGCGGTTGCGCTCGCCGCGCTCGCGTGCGGC
This sequence comes from uncultured Planctomycetales bacterium, assembly GCA_964577825.1. Lineage (GTDB taxonomy): Bacteria > Planctomycetota > SZUA-567 > SZUA-567 > JAFGNG01 > CAZOBJ01. The sequence continues at coordinate 1,379 of CAZOBJ010000135.1, read as the reverse complement.
CGGGCGCGCCGAGTCCTGGGGGCGCCCTTCTGGCTGGGGCTGGGCCTCGGGGCCGCGGTCGCCGCGCCCTGGTTCGTGCTCGTGAGCCAGGCCAATCCCGAGTTCGCCGCGCATTTCTTCGGGCACGAAATCGCCGCGCGCCTGGAGGGCGCATGGCAGGCGGACAAGAGCCGGTGGCACTTCGTCTACGTGCTCGCGGTCCACGGCCTGCCCTGGACCCCGTTCTGGGCGGCGGGCGCGTGGATGGCCGCGCGGCGCGCGCGCGGCGCAGGTCCGCGCGACCGGGGCGCACAGGTTCTGCTCCTCGCCTGGGCCGCGGTCACGCTCGCGGCCGCGTTCGCGCCCCCGCGCATGTACGGCCGGTACCTCGTGCCCGCGTACCCGCCGCTGGCGGCCCTGGCCGTGCTGCCGCTTGTGCGCCTGCTGCCCGCGGCCGTGCCCGCGCACTTGGCGCGCAGGCTCACAGTCTGGGGCCTGGTCCTCGGGCTGGGCATCGCGGCCGCGCCGGTCTCGCGCCACGAGACCGACCGCAAGTACGGCATCCGCCTCGTCGCGCCCCTGGTGCGGGCGGCCGTGCCGCCCGGGGCGCCGGTGCCCCTGTTCCACCCGGAGGTGCACGCCCCCCGGGCGGTGGTGGCCTTCTACTTCGACCGGCCCTCGGTGTGGCTCAATGCGGCCGACGAGGCCCTGCACACCCGCTCGCCCCTGGTGGTGACAAGCGAGGGCGGCCTAGCCCAGCTCCGGCCGCTCGGGTTCGAGCCGGTGCTTGCGCGCTCGCGCTTCGTCCTCGCGTCGCGCGGACCGTTCGTCGAGCCGGATCCTAGCCCGCGGCCTGTTCCTTGATGGCGCCGGCCAGGGCCTGCCAATCGGGCGCCTCGCCGCGGCCGATGGCGGCCCGGCCCTCCTGGATGAGCCGCTCGATGCCCGCGCGCCCGAGGTTCACGTTCTTGCTCCCGGCCGGAGAGATAACCGCCACGTACGTTACCCCGGACCAGCGCTCCAGCCCGTAGTCGCTGAGTTGGCAGTTGTGCCCCCGGCGCGAGATGCCCTCGATCACGTGGAAGTACTTCGGCCATCCGCGGGCGATGCTCAGGGCCTCGTCGTACGCGTGGCTCGCACGGGCGTAGCGCTCTGCCGCGTGGTCGGCGGCCGCACGGGCCTGGGGCCAGTGGCCGTCGCGCGCGCGCTCGCCCGCCTCGCGCAGGTCCAGGAGCGCGGCATACTTCTCCCGGAGGAACTCGATGTAGCTCCTTTGCAGGGCCGTGCTCGCCTTCAGGAATCGGAACCGCTCGGTCGCGCCCCGCAGGGCCTGGGCGCGCATATCCGCCTCGCGCACCGTGCTCGCGGCGGGGCCGAACGCCTCGTAGTACTCGTCCAGG
>CAZOBJ010000134.1:0-7160 GCA_964577825.1 uncultured Planctomycetales bacterium | reverse complement strand
CGTGGGCACGCGCACGCAGGTCGCGGTCACGTACACGTCGTCCGTGCCGAAGATCTTGCGCGTCTCGTTGACCATCTTCATCTCTTCGGTGTTGTACCCGTTGGCGCCGATCGATGAGTTGTGGCAGAACAGGTTCATCACCAGCGAATACGGCAGCACCTTCGGCTCCACCGGCTCGCCCCGGGCCCAGGCCCGGGTGGTGGCCTCGAGCTCCTCCATGGCCGCGCGGCCCGCGCCGCTGGCCGCCTGGTAGGTGCTCACCACCGCGCGGCGCACCGGATTCGCCCGGTGCAGAGGCCACACCGGCACGTTCATGATGATCGTGGAGCAGTTCGGGTTCGCGATGATCCCCTTGGGCCGGTCGTGCACGGCCTGGGGGTTCACCTCCGGAACGACGAGCGGCACGTTCTCGTCCATGCGGAACGCGCTCGAGTTGTCCACCACCACGGCGCCCGCGTGGGCCGCGGCCGGGCTGAAGCAGAGCGACTGCTCCTTCTCCACGGCCATGAGCACGATGTCGAGGCCCCGGAACGAGTCCTCGGTGGCTTGTTCGATGGTCAGCGTCTCGCCGCGGAAGCGTACGGTCTTGCCCGCGGACCGGTGCGAGGCCATGACCCGCAACTCGCCGACCGGGAAGTCGCGTCGCTCCAGGCACTTGAGCATCTCTTCGCCCACCACGCCGGTCACGCCGACGATGGCCAGGTTCTTGGTCCGCCCCATGCGGCAGTCCCCTCCGTCCGGTTGCCGAATCCCACCCCCCACAAAACGTCCGGCCCAGCGGAGACCCGCCGCGCCGGACAACCTGCATTATAGTCAGTCTTGCGCATAGGACAAGGCCTTCTCGGGCCTCCGGGCCATTTGACACGCGCGGTTCGGCGTGATATGAGCACGGGTCGGCGCAATCGCCAAGCACTGCGCCCGGGCAGACCCCTGCGCGCATGACCCGATGGAGAGGGAACCGTTGTGGACCCGGACATCCAGCCCGCCCGCCGGCCCGCGGTGGCCATTGTCGGCCGGCCCAACGTGGGCAAGAGCACGCTCTTCAACCGGCTCCTGGGACGCCGGGTGAGCATCGAGGACGCAATGAGCGGGGTGACCCGCGACCGCGTGCTCCACCCGCTACAGCTGGCGGGACGCACCGTGGACCTGGTGGACACGGGCGGCCTGGGGCTCGTGGACCGCGACGACCTGTCCCCGGCCGTGCACGCCCAGATCGAGGCGGCCATGCAGGAGGCCGACGTACTCGTGTTCCTGGTCGACTGCCGCGCCGGGGTGGCCCCGCTCGACGAGGAGGTCGCCGGCCGCTTGCGCGTCCTGGGAAAGCCCGTCATCCTGGCTGCGAACAAGGCCGACATGCCCAGCCTCGACGACGAGCGCTACGCGTTCCACAAGCTGGGCCTCGGCGAGCCGCTCGCGGTCAGCGCCAAGGCGAACCGCGGCGTGGGGGACCTCCTTGCGCGCATCGGCGAGGCGCTCCCGCCCCAGGCGCCCGAGCCCGCCGACGAACAGGGCCTGCGGCGCATCGCGTTCGTGGGCAAGCGCAACGCGGGCAAGTCCAGCCTCGTCAACCGCCTGGCCGGCAGCGACCGGGTGATCGTCTCCGACCGGCCCGGCACCACGCGCGACTCGGTGGACGTCATCTTCGAGCGCGACGGCCAGCGGTTCGTGGCCATCGACACCGCGGGCGTGCGCCGGCGCGGCCGCGCGGACGACGCGGTGGACTTCTACGGCCAGGTGCGAAGCGAACGCGCCGTGCGCCGCGCGGACGTGGTGGCGCTCGTGATCGACGCGACCACGCCCGTGGGCCGGATCGACAAGCGCATCGCGCGGCTGGCGGCCGAGGCATACAAGCCGTGCGTGCTGACCGTGAACAAGTGGGACCTCGCCCGGGCCGCCCGGCCCGGGCTCACGGCCGAGGCCTACGGCGAGTACCTGCTCGACCGGCTGCCCCAGCTCTACTACGCGCCCCTGGCGGTCACGAGCGCGCACACGGGCGAGAACCTGTGGGGCCTCGTGCGCGTGTGCCTACAGCTCGCCGACCGGGCTTGCACCCAGGTGGGCACCGGGGCGCTGAACCGCGCGCTGCGCGCGGCCGTGGACGCGCAGGCCCCGCCCGTGTCGCGCGGACGGGCGCTGAAGCTCTACTACGCCACCCAGACCCAGGCCCCCCCGCCCACGTTCCTGGTGTTCTGCAACGACCCGCGGCTTGTCACGGACCGATACACCCGGTACCTGGCCGGCCGGCTGCGCCAGGCCCTGGGCCTCGAAGAGCTGCCCCTCTCCATCCAATACCGGACCAGTCACGAGCGAGGGTAGGGGTGGGGGCGTTTCTGAGAGAGGCTCTGGAGGGGACGAGGGGCGGCCGAGCGCGGCGTCGTACCCGCGACATGCCTAGCCTGTCGCGAGGCACCGTGTCCGCATCGCGGCCCACCGCACCAGCGGCTCGAGGTCGTGGGAGGCACCCAAGAGCTCCACATCGATGAAATCGTGGAAGCGCGCGATGGGGCCGGGGAAATAGTTGTCGCATACCACCTGCACCATCAGGTCTTCGAACTCAATGGTGAAGGTGACTACCATTCCATCCTGCACGCTAGTGGCGTACCCGCGGTGTAGATCGAGCATGTTCTCGTGGATCATAAGCAACCGCAGGTTCGTGACCGTCTCCTGGCTAACGGTCTTTCTGACGTCCTTGATGAGCGGCGCCTTCTCCACGGGCATGCCCGGCGCCCGAACCTGCAAAACCACCTCGCCCGAGGACCGTATGGTCACGGTTGTCGAGCCGTCGAAGCCGCTGCCCACCTGATAGGTTATGGTGAACGGCCGTTCGCGCAACAAATCATCGTTGGTGGTGACCGCCCGCAGTGGCGCGTCACTCGACGAGACGGCATCGTCGCCGCCAACCAGCCAGACGACCAGGAGTCCCACCGCGCCCAGGCCGAGCGCAAGGGCGAGGACAAGGTACCTGCGCCGGCCGTGTTTGCCTGGACTCGAAGGGCGAGCAGTCTTCGGACTCATCGTCGGGATTCTCCTGGCACGCAGTGAAGCAGACGGGGCAAGGCCCGGTGCCGCGGGCCTCGCATCGGCGCCTCAAATGCGCGCCCAAGCGCACATGCGCCTCCTTCACCGTCGAAAGCCCGGCTGCATCATTGGGCAGGTGGTTGGGCGTCCCGCTGTGCGGCGGGCTGCTTGGTACCCTCAGCCCCTTCGGCCCAGGGCGCGCCCACGATGGGGGGCAGTTCCCGCCAATCCGGCACTCCGCTCCAATCAGGCGGCCACACCCGCACGGGCTTTCCCTTATGGAACTCCAGGATCGCTGTGATTTCGCCGTGTTCGTCGATGCGCGCGGTCAGCCCCTCTGCCCATCCATTGACATATGATTGAAAAATCCACGGGCTCCCGTCCTGGCGAAGGTAAATGCCAACCGCTGTCCCTTCGTCCCAGACTGTCTCACGTATCAGCTTGCCCTCCGGCGAGTACCACCGACTTACCTGCCCAATGCCCTCATCGTACAACTCCTTCAGCATGGGCTGGCCGCTGTCATACTTGTACACCTTCCAGCCATCTAACGGATTTCCCGCCTCGTCCCGCATCAACCAGTGCCCGAGCCTCGCGGAGCGATGTTCGTGGCTGCGCGCCAACCACGTAGCAGCGACCAACACAACGGAGTAGGCGGCGAGCGCCAGCACGGTCTTAAGCATTCTCGCACCGGACCAGGTGTTCATTCTTCCTCCCTCCCCTGGGAACGCGGGCCGCTACTCCGGCCCCTGCCCCTCTTCGGCCGACGGCGGGGCAACGATAGGATGGACCGGGTGTTGCGCACTGGCCGGCCATACCCGTTCGAGTGTGTGGTGATACTCATAGACCGCTGTCACTCGACCATCTTCGTCAATGTCCATCCACAGTCCCTCGGCCCACGTGTTCGCCCAGGACGTGAAACGACGGGGCGTACCATCATCGCGAAGGTGGACCATGACGCCGGCACTGGTCTCGTCCTGGATGAACACTTCCTCACGAATCAAATCTCCTGCGGGCGAAAACCAGCGCGCCGAATGCAACAGGCCGTCGTCCCACAAGTCTTGCCTCTTGACCTTGCCGTTCCCATATCGGTGGAGTATCTCACCTTCCACCGGCACTTCCGACTCATCGCGGTAGATGTAGGGCCGCATCTCCTCCTCTTGCGCCTCCTCTTGCGCGGCCGCGTAGTTGCATAGCCTCCACGCACCTAGAACCAGGATACACGAATACACCACGAGACCCACAGGGGCGATGACAGTCCTCGCGATTCTGGAACGAGAAGGCGTGTCCACTTTCACTCCCCCCGTTGGGAACGCCCGGCAACCGGCCACCATTGCCCTTGCAGGAACTCACAGCGTGCCCGCTCACCGTCCTAGCGGCCGATCCTGGGGGATTCGCCCAGGCCGAGGGCTCCGTCGCTCCCGCAGGTCCGGCCGCCCCGGGCACGGGGTCGGCGCGGCGCGTGTTCCAGCGTCCAGACAGCGGGCGACACCACGCGCCGCGCCCCCCAAGACCGTGTTCGCCTACCCGCTCTACGTCTCGGGGTCTTGCTCTGGCGCAGGCTGCTGCTGTGGCCGCTGCGTCTCTTCGGGTGATGGCGGTTCAACAATAAGAGGCTCTAGCCGTTGCGCACCTGGCGGCCACCCCCGCTCGATCTTGCCGTCATGGTACTCCTCGACCGCCGTCACCTCGCCGTCTTCACCAAGAAAGGCACACAGTCCCTCAAGTCGCCCGTTGACAAAGGACATGAAGCGATGGGGCGTCCCGTCATCGCGGAGGTAAACCATGACGCCGGTCCCGTCCTCGAACCGCTCCGCCCGAAGAAAGTCTCCTCCGGGTGAATACCACTTTACATCCGCTAGGGTGCCGTGCTCGTAGTGCTCCTTCCTCTTGGCATTGCCACTTGCATAACGATAGACCAGCGCGCCCTCGAGCGGAGCTCCCGCCTCATCCCGTCGGAACAGGGGCCGGTCCATTTGGCCCCGGACACGTGCACGGGTGCACACCCACCACGTGCCCAAGAACAAGAGCACCGAATACAGCACCAGGCCCATAAGGACGACCACAATCTTCTCGGCTCTGGAGCCAGATGGGCTGTGCATCGTTGGTTCCTCCCCTGGCGACGCCCTGCAGTGCAAGTGCCTGTCTTCTTGCGGAGACGCGCGGTGTTCCTCCTACCGCTCGATCCCAGTTCCCCCTGCCCGTGCGCGCACTACGCAGCGCCTCTACCCCCCCCCCCTCCCTCCCCCGCGGGCATGCGCGGGGGCGGGTCGCGTCCGAGGTACGCCCAGTAGGGCATGATCCAGACGAGCGGGTTCTCGTTCAGGTTCGCGATGTTGGTGCGCGGGTCGATCCGGTCGAAGGTGACGTCCTCGAGGTACGAGATCTGGTACCAATCCGGCAAATAGTCCTGGTACGCCTGCTCGTCCGTGAGCGCCTGTAGGAGTTCGTCCACCGTGCGCCGGCAGAAGAGGATCTCCTGCTCGTACCCGGGGTACCCGCCCGGGTTCTGCGCGCCGCCGTGCAGGCCCGCCCAGTAGTGCGGCGCGCGCTGGTACGTGTCCGGCAGGGCCGCGGCCACGAAGCTCGCGTCCGCGTCGTGCCACACCTTGAGCCGGATGTCCTGGCCGTCCGCACGAACCGCGTGCAGGCCCTGGTCCACGGGCAGGGGCTCCTTGGTGCGCAGGGTCAGCCACATGGGCCGGCGCCACCCCTTGCGCATGTCGATGCTGATCACGGACAGGGACAGCTCGCGCGTGGCGCAGATGTGCATGCCGAACGCGCCGAAGTACGCGCGCGTCTCGCCCGGGGGGTCGCCGGGCTCGCGCCGCTTCACGTGCCACTTCATGTCGCGGCCGCCGGGCACGTACCGCGCGTAGCTGGGCACCGGTTCGCCGAGCGTGGTCTGCTCGAACGTCAGGTTCATGCACATGGTGGAGTAGTCGCCGTAGCGCAACAGGTAGTAGTCGGGAAGATACGCCTCCCAGTCCTCGACAAGCTGCTTCATGGCCTCCTTCAAGGTGATGAAACAGAACGGGTTCTCGATCTCATAGTGCGGGTAGCCGCCCGGATTGCGCGGCCCGCCCCACCCGCGCGGGATCCAGCGCGGCGACCGGTTGTACTTGTCGTCCAGGTCGATCTCCACCCGGCTATAGCCGTCCCTGTGCGCGACGGTCACGGTCAGGTCCTGGCCGTCGGCCACGATGGCGCGCGCGCCCGCGTCGATGGGAAGGGGCTTGGTGTTGAACTCCAGGACCATGTCCTTGGTCACCGCGTTCTGCGAATAGCTTCCAAAGTCCCCGCCGGCCCGGTACGCGATCTCCTGGTTCGTATTGAACGTGGCCCCGAACGGGCCGATGCGCGTGGTGGTGCGGTCGGGCTCCTGAAACTTGGCCGTGGCGATGTGGAAGTACTCGATGGTCCGGAACGTGCCCACCTTGGCCTCGTGGTACGGGGCCGCCCCGGCCCGCGCCACAGAGGCCGGGCCCATCGTCAGGGCCAACGCCACCAACGCGGCGCCCGCACTGCGTAACCAGCTCATGGATTCCGCCCTCCTGGGTCCTCCGCGTCTCTGCGGTCGCACCGGGCGGCCCGGCGCAACCACGCGCTCGGTCGCCGAGAAATCGGTCTGACCGACACGCTTCAGGTTGCGCGGGCCAGGAACCAGTCGATGCCCTGGTGCAGGTTCGCGCGCCGCTCGTCGTTGCGGTCCGCGGGGATTTCGCGGTAGATGTCCTGGATGTCCTCGGAGTTCTCGCGGATGCGCGCGGCGAGCTCGCGCGCGGTCAGGGTCTCGCCCTGGCCCAGGCCCAGGCGCTCGCACCAGCGCCGGTCCAGGAGCAGGTTCCACTCCTGCTTGGATGGGGGCGCCTCGGGCCGGTACGAGGTGTCGATCGTGTCGTCGCACGCGCCGTTCACGTTGTGCCGGCACGGCGTGCAGATGTCGTCGGCCCCGATCTCCACGCGCAGGTCCACGTCCGGGTCCGCGAGGACCGCCCGGGTGACCGTGTGCACCGCGTGCCCGTAGGGGTGCGGCTCCGGGTCGGTGTTCCCCTTGCCGAAGCCGGTGAGGATGTCCACGAAGTGGTGCGGCTTGATGTTGATCATGCGAAGCTCCCCTTGCGTTCGACCGAGTCCCTGGTGCG
>CAZOBJ010000133.1:0-7190 GCA_964577825.1 uncultured Planctomycetales bacterium | reverse complement strand
CTGCTCACGAGCGCGCTCAAGCCACGCGAGCGGGCGACCCTGTTGAGCGCGCTCGCCGCGGGCGCGGTGGACATCACCATCGCCACCCACGCGGCGCTCCAGGAAGACGTGCACTTCCGCGACCTGGGGTTGGTCATCATCGACGAGCAGCACCGCTTCGGCGTGGCCCAGCGCGCGGTGCTGCGCGAAAAGGGCCGCCGTCCGGATGTGCTCGTGATGACGGCCACCCCGATTCCGCGCAGCCTGGCGCTGACCGTGTACGGCGACCTGGACGTGTCCACGATCGACGCCCTGCCGCCCGGGCGCAAGGGCGTGCGCACCTGTGCCCCGCCGCCGGAGGACCGCCCGCAGGTGTGGGACGCGGTGCGCCGGGCCCTGCGCGAGGGCAGGCAGGCCTATATCGTGAGCCCGCTCGTGGCCGAGCACGAGGACCTGGACGTGCAGAGCGCGGCGGAGGCCTACGAGTCCCTGTCGGCCGGCGAGCTGCGCGACTTCCGGCTGGGCCTCCTGCACGGACGCATGGAACGCGGCGAGCAGCAGCGCGTGCTCGACGCCTTCCGGACCGGTCACCTGGACGCGATCGTGAGCACGGTGGTCGTGGAGGTCGGTCTGGACGTGCCCAACGCGACGCTCATGGTGGTGCTGCACGCGGACCGGTTCGGCCTGGCCCAGCTGCACCAGTTGCGCGGCCGCGTGGCCCGCGGCCAGACGCGCGGCGAGTGCTTTCTCTTCTCCGACCAGGCGCGCGAGACCGCGCGGCAGCGCCTGGATGTGCTGGTGAACGAATCGGACGGGTTCCGCATCGCGGAGGAGGATCTGCGCCTGCGCGGAGCGGGCGAGTTCCTGGGCACGCGCCAGCACGGCGCCTCCCTGCAGCTGACCGACATCGTGGAGGACTTCGAGATCCTGCGCCAGGCGCGCGAGGACGCCCAGCGCCTGTTGCGGGCCGATCCGGACCTGACCAGCCGCACCCACCGGCCCGTGCGCGAGGAGCTCTTCCGCACGCTCGGCGAGCGCCTGTCCCTGGGCCACAGCGGGTGACGGCACCGAAGGGGTTGACCTTCCGGCGCGATTCCCAAGAATGAGGGCCTGGCGGCCTCGCCGGCCGCGTGTCCAGAGCACTCACCCTCGGAGCGCACTTGCCCATGACGCATTCCCCGGGCGAACCGGACCCGTTCGCTGCGCTCAGAGACGACGCGGCGTGCGCGCGCGCCGTGGCCTTGATCGACAAGCGCCCCGCCGTGCGCGCCTTGTACGCGGACCTCGTGGCTGCGCGCGGCGAGGTGCAGGCCTGCCTGGCCGGGCTTATGCGGGCCCACGCCGCACTGGTGGAGGCCTTCGCCGCGGGCGGCAAGCTGCTCCTGGCAGGCAACGGGGGGTCGCACGCGGACGCGCTGCATTTCTCGGCCGAGCTCTTGAAGGAGTTCCGCCTCCCGCATCCCCTTGCGGCCGGGGAGCAGGACGCCTACCGCCACCTGTCGTACGGCGAGGGCCTGGCCGCGCACCTGCGGCCTGCGCTGCCCGCCGTGGTGCTCGGCGCGAACAGCGCTTTGGCGAGTGCGGTGATCAACGACAGTCCGGATCCGCAGCTTGTCTTCGCGCAGGAATGCCGCGCGCTGGTGCGCCCGGGCGACGTATTCCTGGGCCTGTCCACGAGCGGGAACGCGCACAACGTGGTCCTGGCCCTGGCCGTGGCCCAGGTCCGCGGCGCGCGTACGGTCGCGCTGACCGGGCGCGACGGCGGCCGCCTGGGCCAGGCCGCGGACATCCTGGTTGCCGCACCGGCCGAGGAGACGGCAGCCGTGCAGGAGCTCCACATCGTGCTGTATCACGCCCTGGCCGCGGGCGTGGAGGCGCATTTCTTCACGCACGGCGGACCCGGACCGGAAGGAAGCGGACCGTGAACGAACGTGCGGGCACGGGCCTGCTCCAGCGGGTGCGCGGGTGGCTGACGCGAAAGGCCTCGTCCGAGGAGATCTCGGGCCCGGCTCGGGCCGAAGGATCCGCCACGATCCGCAACCTGTACGGGTTCCACGTGCGGCCCACCACCCGGTTCCTGGAGCTCGCAGGCCAGTACACCTGCGCGATCACGGTGGAGGCCGGCGGCGCCCGGGCAAACGGGCGCAACAGCCTGGAGCTCCTCTCCCTGGGCGCGCGCCAGGGCGACACCGTGCAGGTCCGGTGCGAAGGCGAAGACGCGCAAGAGGCCTGCGACGCGCTGCTTGCGCTTATCGAGGATCGATTTCATGGGATCGAGTGACCGGACAAGCCCCGGGCGCGGCGCCCCAGGCGCCCCGCCGCCTACCAAGCTCATGGACACAAGAATGGAGGCGATCAGAGCGATGAAGAACTCCCTGTATGCTCGCGTCGCGGCGTGTTGCGGCGTGGTGCTGGCATGTACGGCCCTGGCCACCCGTGGCGGGGAGGCCCCGTCCGCCGCCGAGGACTACGAGCCCACCCGCGTGCAAAAGGCCCTGGCCGGCAGCCTGGACCTGCGCCGCTGGGACACGGACCAGGGCCTGGACGAGCTCATCGACCTGCCCTCCGGGCCGGGCAACGCAGCGGGGCACTACGCGAAGCTGGAGACCCTGTACCCCGAGGAGAACAAGAGCTACCGCGAACAGACCGGCGAGGAGACGTTCGAGGTCCCGCGCAACGCCCGGGGCATTGCGCACATCCTGGCCGCGGGCAAGATGCGCACCTGTCGGCTGGTGCCCGACTACTACGAGCCCATGACCGAACTGCGTGCCGACGCGCCGGAAGCCGTGGCGATCCTCGCCTACACGGATGCCGCGCTCGCCCGCGCCGAGGCGTGCGAGAAGGCCGGGCTGCATGACCAGGTCGAGGAGCTCCTGCGCGCCGTACTCGTGATGGGCTGGCATTTCACCGAGGACCGGCCGAACCTGCTCGTCTACCGCCTCGGCCTGCGCCTCCAGTCGCGGGCCTGCCAGCGCTATGCCGAGTACCTGCAACGCCAGCTCCAGATGGCCCGCAGCCGCCGGTTCACCGATTACGCCCGGTCCATTCGCGACATCACCCTGCAAACGCGCAAGAAGACCGCGCTGCTCTCGAGCATCGCCCACTACGACTCGCTGCTCGCGTGCGTGAAGTGCGCCACCGAGGACGAGGACCCCCTGTGGCGTCAGGAGGCGTGCGTGAACCTGGGCATCATGCGGCTGGGCGCGCCGGACGCATCCGGACAACTTCACCCGGACCCGGCCCAGCAAAAGGTCGCGCTCAACGCCCTGTCCGAAGTGGCCCGTGCGGACCAACAGCAACACATGCGCGAGCTGGCGATGTGGTGCATCAAGGAAATGCCTGACCTGATCGACGAGCTCCAGACCCAACGCGAGCAAGGCTCTTTGCCGGAGCAATAGCCGCCCTGCCGCCCTACGCGCCGTGCTCGCCTAGCGCGCGGCGCGCCTGCGCCAGGGTGAGGGCCCCCTCGTACAGGGCCTTGCCGATCACGATCCCTTCCAGGGAAAGCGCGGCCAGCGCGCACACGTCCTCTACGGTCGTCACCCCGCCGGAGGCCACGACCGGCGCGTCCACGAGCTCCGTGGCCCGGTGCGTGGCCGCCACGTTCGGGCCCCGCAGCGCGCCGTCGCGCGCGATGTCCGTATACACTACGGCCGCCACGCCGCTGCCTCGCAGCCCGGCCAGAAACGTCTCGGCCGCCACCGCGCTCGTCTCGGTCCACCCCCGGACCGCCACCTTGCCCTCGCGCACGTCCACGCCGACGGCCACCTTGCCGGGGAGGGCGGCGATGAGCTCGTCCAGGAACGCACGGCTCTCCAGCGCGCGCGTGCCCACGACCACCCGGGCCACGCCCCCGTCGACCAGACGGCGCGCCCGGTCCAGGGAGCGGATGCCCCCGCCGGTCTGCACCGGCACGGGCACGGCACGCGCGATCTCGAGCACGTGGTCTTCGTTCGACCGCCCTTGACCGAATGCGGCGTCCAGATCCACGACGTGCAGCCAGGTCGCGCCCTCGTCGACCCAGCGCCGGGCCGCGTCCAGCGGCGAGTCGCCGTACACGGTCTCGTCCTCGGCCCGGCCCCGCAGAAGCCGGACCGGACGACCGTCCTTGATGTCTACCGCGGGCAGGATGTGCATTCCCTCGGCCTCCGCGCGCGCGTCCTGGCGATGTACCGCGTGCCTCGCGCGTGCACAAGCGCCTTGATTTCCGCGCACATGGGACTATCATAGCCCTTCTCGCGGCCGCACACAAGACTCCTCGCGCGGCCGCAGACCCGGAGACCGACATGCCCGAGCCTACGTACGACTTCGCATCCATCGAGCGGAAGTGGCAAGCGCACTGGCAGGAGCAGGGCCTCTTCCGCGCACAAGACCTCGACGCATCCCGGCCGCCCTTCTACTGCCTGACGATGTACCCCTATCCCAGCGGCGCGCTCCACATGGGGCACGTGATCAACTACACGCTCGGCGACGTGATCGTGCGCTACAAGATCCTGCGCGGGTTCAACGTGCTCAGCCCCATGGGCTGGGACTCCTTCGGCCTGCCCGCGGAGAACGCGGCCAAGAAGAGCGCCCGACAAGCCCGCGAGCGCGGCGAGGCGCCCGTGCATCCGGCCACGTTCACCGAGGAGAACATCGCCCGCATGCGCCGGCAGATGGAGCGCGCCGGATGGGGGTACGACTGGACTCGCGAGGTCGCCACCAGCCGGCCGGACTATTACCGGTGGACCCAGTGGCTGTTTCTGCTCTTCTACCGGCACGGTCTGGCGGTCAAGAAGCTCGCACCCGTGAACTGGTGCGCCTCCTGCGCGACCGTGCTGGCCAACGAACAGGTGCTCGCCGACGGCACGTGCGAACGCTGCGGATCGCCCGTGGTGCAGAAGGACCTCAACCAGTGGTTCTTCGCCATGAGCCAGTACGCGCAGCGCCTGCTGGATGGGCACGACAAGCTGCGCGGTCACTGGCCCGACAAGGTCCTCAAGATGCAGGAGGAGTGGATCGGCCGCTCCGAGGGCGCCAAGGTCCGGTTCACCGTCACGGAGACGGGCGACCCTCTGCCCGTGTACACCACCCGGCCGGACACCCTGTGGGGGGTCACGTTCATGGTGCTCGCGCCCGAGCACCCGCTCATCGGGCGGCTGGTGAAGGGCACTGAACACGAACAGCGCGTTCTGGACGCGGTGCAGCGGATGCGCGCCCAGGCCACGAGCGCGCGCCTGGCCGCGGACATCGAGAAGGAGGGCGTGGCCACCGGGTTCCACGTCACCAACCCGGTCAACGGCGAGCAGGTGCCGCTGTGGGTGGCCAACTTCGCGCTCATGAGCTACGGCACCGGTGCGGTGATGAGCGTGCCCGCGCACGACCAGCGCGACTACGAGTTCGCCCGCAAGTACGACCTGCCCATTCGCGTGGTGATCCAGCCCCCGGACGGAAAGCTGGCCCCGTCGACCATGACCCGCGCCTACGAAGCCCCGGGCGCGATGGTCCAGAGCGGCCCGTTCTCCGGCCGCGACAGCGCCCAGGCCATGCCTGAGATCGTCCGGTGGCTTGAAGACCAGGACGCCGGCGAGGGCACGGTGAACTACCGGCTGCGCGACTGGCTCGTCAGCCGCCAGCGCTACTGGGGCGCGCCGATCCCGATCGTCTATTGCGAGGCGTGCGGCGAGGTGCCCGTGCCCGAGTCGGACCTTCCCGTGACCCTGCCCATGGACGTGGACTTCAGCCGGGAGGGCGGCAATCCGCTGGAGACCTGCGAGGACTTCGTGCACACGACCTGCCCGCAGTGCGGGGCGCCCGCCCGGCGCGAGACGGACACCATGGACACGTTCGTGGACAGCTCCTGGTACTTCCTGCGCTACGTCTCGCCCCGGTACGAGGACGGTCCCTTCGACCGGCAGCGGGTGGACTACTGGCTGCCCGTGGACCTGTACATCGGCGGCATCGAGCACGCCACCATGCACCTCATCTACTTCCGGTTCTTCACCCAGGTGCTCCACGACCTGGAGCTGATCGACTTCGACGAGCCCGCGCGCGAGCTTTTCTGCCAGGGCATGGTGTGCAAGACCGCGTACTACTGCGACCAGTGCAAGTGGATTCCCGAAGACCAGGTGCGCGGCGGCGAGCGCACCGAGGACGCCATCGAGGGCGGCGCCTGCGCGACGTGCGGCGGCCCCGTGCGCCACGAGATGACCAAGATCAGCAAGTCCAAGCTCAACATCGTGGACCCGGACGACCTGATCTCGCGCTACGGCGCCGACTGCATCCGGCTGTACATGCTCTCCGACGCCCCGCCCGACCAGCAGCAGGTGTGGTCGGACGCGCGCATGCAGGGCGCGTGGCGGTTCCTGAACCGATTGTGGACAACCGTGGTCCGCGAGGTCGGGTCCCTGCGGGGCGAGCCGCCAGCCATGCCCGCCTCCCTCGACGCGGACGCGCGCGAGCTGCGTCGCAAGACCCACACCGCCATCGAACGCGTGACCGGGGCCATCGAGGGGGGATTCCGGTTCAACACGGCCGTGAGCTCAATCATGGAGCTCCTCAACGCCGTGCGCGCGGCCAAGGGCGCCCCCCCGGCCGTGCTGCGCGAGGCGGTCGAAACCATGCTCGTGCTTCTCGCGCCGATCGTGCCCCATTTTGCTGAGGAGCTCTGGCAGCGCCTCGGCCACGCCGAGACCATCTTCCGAGCCGGGTGGCCAAAGTCCGATCCCCAGATCCTGGCCGCCGAGCAGGTCGAAATCCCGGTGCAGGTCAACGGCAAGGTGCGCGCGCGCATCCGCGTGACGCCCGACCTGTCCGCCGACGACCTGCGCGAGCACGCCTTGGCCGACGATGCGGTGCAGCGGGCCATCCAGGGCCGCGACATCATAAAGGTGGTTGCCGTGCCCGGCCGCATCGTGAACGTGGCAATCGCCTGATCGCCCCTTGCGGCGATCAACAGGATTCGTATACTGGATCGTGCGGGCCAATTCGGCCCCATTCCATGCGCACGGCCACGGAGTCGCCGATGCGTCGGGGAGAAGGGCACAGAGCCAGTCCGGCCATACGCCCCCGCACCAGGGCGGCGGGCGCGGCCCCCGTACGCGCCGATTCCCCGATCCTGTACAGCGAATCCGTTCCGGCGAGCGGCCTGCCCAGGGGCGCTCGCGGACGGACGCGGCATCTCCCATGCGCTTCATTCCCGGACTGCGCGTGCGCGCATCCGCTTGATTCGT
>CAZOBJ010000132.1:0-7584 GCA_964577825.1 uncultured Planctomycetales bacterium | reverse complement strand
CCTCCTCGAACTCGATCGTGCGCCGGCCGTCGCCCTCGCCGCCCGGGAATGCGTACGCGAGCATGCCCGCCCGCGTCTGCTCGCCCGGCACCTGCGGGGCCAGCATGCTGGCCTTCTGGGCCTCCTGGCGGCCGAGGCTGAGCTCGCCCAGCACGATCACGCCCACCAGGATCATGGCGTACGGGAAAAGCAGAATAATGAGCTCGGTGAGCGCGCTTGCGCGCGTGCTTCTGCGCGGGGCCATGTGTCCTCCTGTCAGTGGATCAGTGACGCACCACCCGCTCCATGTCGGGGTCGCGCACGGCCACGCTGCGCCCGCTGCGCTGGCCCTGCATGGGCGGGGCGCCCATGTGGTTCCAGTGTCCGCTCACGTCCCAGGCCAGCCGCCGCCGTCCCGTCCAGGCGCGTCCGGCGTGTCGGTGGCGGTGCCGGTCCACGACGCTGGGCCACCACGGGCGCTCGCCCAGCTCGTAGAAGAGGAAGCTGACCGTCGTCTCCTGGCGCTCGCCGGGGAGCCCGTACCCGCCGTGCGTGTGCAAGAACTGCACGTCGCGCATGTCAAAGGCCTCGCGGGTCGACACAAGCGCCGCGTCCCAGTCGGGCTCGAAGAGGTTCATCTGGCTGCGCAGCCACGTCTCTCGGAACCAGTTGACCGGCCGGCCCAGCGGGTCGATGGCCTCCTCGGGCTCCGTGATCCACGCGGGACGCCACGCGTCCTGGAACCCGGCGCCCGGGAACTTGCGCGCGCGCTCCAGCGCACCCGCTTCGTTCATCTCGTTCCAGAACACGAGCCGGGCGGTGGCGATGCCGAAGTGGCCCCACAGCCGCTCTTCCCCGGAGACTTCGCTCCATTCGGCGCGCGTGGGCGCGGCCTCCTCCTCGCGCGGGAACGGGTTGTACAGCCCGCGCCGGCGCTGCGCCTCCGTGGGCTCGCGCGCGCCCAGGCCCTGGTACAGGCGCGCCTCGACCGAGGTCTTCCACGCCCCGACGGTGACCCCGCGGCGGAAGAGCTCGGCGGTCGCAGCCAGGGGCGGCTGCCACCGGTCCGGATTGCGCCCCGCGGGGCCCGCCACGCTCACCCGGTCCTCGGGCTCGATGCGGCGGGTCTGGTACGGCCCGTCGGGCGGCGGCTCGGTGTGCTGGCCCAGGGCGTGGGCCAGGTACTTGCGCACCACGCTGGCTCGATGCGAGAGCCGTTCGGCTACCTGGTTCGCCTCGCCGGTGAGCACCGGGGGCCCGTACGCGAGCTCGCGGTACCTGAGCTTGCGCGCGCACACCGGACAGGTGACCTGCACCAGGAACCGGCCGGGCCCGAGCTCCACGGGATTCGGGGCCGACCGGCCGGAATGGCCGGCCGCCTGCCAGGCGACGTTGAGCGCGTAGACCCGGTCGCGGGCCTCGGCGTCGGTGGGGTAGATCTCGTGCCAGAATCCGCACGGCCGCACGCACGTGCGCCCGAATGTTGGCGATTGCGAGTCATAGTCGTGCAGCGATCCGCTCACGTCGCCGCGGTGGCCGCAGTACCAGCATTCGCGCGACTGGTTGTACGCGGTCTGCTGTCCCTGATAGGTGCGCGGGCGGCCGTTCTGAATGTCGAACCACCCGCCGTAGTTGCCGTCCTCCGGGCCCTCGTCCGCCCCCCATCGGGGCGGCTGGGCCCACCGCGGGAAGTGGCGCCACCGGCTCTGCTGGGGCGCGGACGCCCACAGCTCGTCGTCCTCGTCGGTGGGACCGAAGTAATGGCCCTCCCATCCCCGCGACAGCGGCGCGGAGGCATAGCCCTCGTCATGGTCCATGATCGCGTGCACCGCGAAGTGGCGCATGTCCATGTCCGTCATGAACGACCCGATGCGCACCCGCTCGTACCGCCAGGGGCCGGTAAGCTCCTCGCCCTCGGCCTCGCTCAAAAGAAACAGCCGATGGTAGTTGCGGTCGTCTCCGGACCAGCGCCGCAGCCACTGCACGCTCGGAGACCGGGTGTTGAGCCCGTTGATTGCGGCCCAGTACTCGCCCGTGTTCTCGTTGTGATGCACGTGGACCGTGCCGGCTGGCGTGTGGTACCAGACGCGCGTCTCCATGTCCGGCGGGGTGTGGATGTACAGGGGCACCCGCAGCGTGACCCGCTCCAGGTGGATATGCATGGGATCGTCGATCGTGACCTCGCCCGAGGGCGTGTCCACCACGGGCGTCCATTCGACCGGCAGAGAGACCCCGTCCACCTCGGTCTCCGGGTCCAGCGACTGCCACTCGTCCTCGTCGACTTGCCCGTCCCCGTCTTCGTCGTCCCAGTACTCCATGTCCCCCTCGGGGGTCTGGCGGATGCGCGAGACGTCCCCGCCGTCGTCGATCTCGTACTCGGTGCCGTTCTCTCCCTCCGTGGCGCGGATCGTGGTCTCCTCGCCCTGGTCAATGACGGTGACCGTCTCCTCGTCGCGCACGAACACGATGTAATAGCGCACCTCGCCGTCCGGGGTGAGCTGGCGGATCGCGTACTGCAGCGGATACGTGCCGGGCGTGTCCAGGTCGTACCGGTACACGTCCATGTGCATGTCGATGTCCTGCCCCTCGAAGTAGTCGATGCGCCACAGGTCGTCCGGGTCGCCCGGCGGGAAGTGCGGATCGTGCGGGTTGGGCGGATCGGGATTGTGCACGGCCGTGAAATCGAACGGCCGCGTGCCGGCCAGCGCGCTGTAGATGTGCCAGCCCTGCAGGCCCGAGCCCTCCTCCACGATGCGCTCGATGTCGCAGGCCGCCTGCGTGGGACCCTGGGGGATGAGCTCGATGGCCTCAGGGTAGAAGGCCACCCGCTCGGCCCCGTTCTCGAAAGCCGTATAGTAGGCCTGATTCATAATCGCCTCAGGCGCGAGCACCGCGATGCCTCGCTGGAGTCGCGAGAGGCGCCGCAGCCACGCCTCGGCGCGGGGGATCCACTCGTCCGCGCGCTGGTAGGCCTCATCGTACCGGGCCACCGGGTCGTTGATCCCCACCACGTCGTCCGAGGGGATGATGTGCTGAGGAAACAGGGTCCCGCGGCCGTACTGGGGCGGATGGGTCTTCAGCTCGGCCAGCACCCCGGTCGTGGCCGTGTCCACCGCATAGCGCATGGCGTGGTAGTAGACATGGGCCATGGCCTCATTCGTCCAGGCGATCTGGGAGACGCAGTCCGAGAGCACCAGCGCGCCGCCGTACGCGCCCGCGTCCGCGGCGTGCTGGACCTCCATCTGCGCGGTGGTGGCCTCGCCCACGCCCACGACGATGAGTGCCACCACCACCATGACGAAAAAGGTGAGCGCCGCGAATACGAGCGACTGGCCCGACTCGTCCCGGCCGAAGGCGCGCACGCGTGTCGGGAAGCGCGAACCCGGCCTCACGGCGATTCCTCCGGCACGTAGCTCGCCGCACCGCGGTACAGCGTGCATTCGCGGGTAATCACGAAGTGGGTCACCCCGTCGAAGACCCGGATGCGGCCCCGGCCGGAGCCGGGCCGGATGTAGTCCCCCGATCCGGGGCCCTGATAGCCCACGTCCCGTTCGCCGAATACGTGCGCGTCCGGGCCGACGTCTTCGTCGCCGCGCAGCACGAGCCGGAAGAGCCCGTCCACGAACGGAAACACGAGCTCCTGGTTGAACTCCACCACCGCGGTCACTACGCCGGGGTCGTCCGGGTCGGGATCGAGCACCTCGACGTACACCTTCTCCCCCGCGCGGTCGCTGCGCCGCACCGGTCCCCAGCCGGGGATTTCCACCGGCGGGGGCGTGTCGACGCCGCCCACGGAGTGACTGCCCGCCAGCGGGGCCAGGATCGTATGCGCGACCAGGTCCACGCCGGTTCGGCCCTCGCCCGTGTCCACGAGGTGCTCACCCACAATAGCCGCGCGCACGCACCGGTAAGCGGCGTAGTTGACGACCAGCCCGGACACGTACAGGAGCGCGAGCTGAAGGATGCCGAACACGATCAGGAGTTGCAGAGGAAAGGCGATGGCGAACTCGACCAGGGCCTGGCCACGGTCGTGCGCTCTGGGTCCGCGGTCAAGCCTTGGGAGGGAAGCGCACATGGTTGGTCCCTCCGCTCGCGTGCGCCTCGCGTGTTACCAGGGCCACACGCCGTCGCGCACGATCAGGTACCCGGCCGCCCACACGCACCCCACGCAGATGGCCACCGCGTAGGGGACCGTGGTGGCCGGGTCCGCGCGGCTGACGGCCGCCCGGCGCTCGCTGCGCGTCGACTTTGCCGCGCGCCGCAGGGCCCCGCGCCACCCGCCGTGCTTGATCAACACGGCCAGGGCCAGGACCGCGCCCGCGACCGCCGTGTACACCACGGCCCAGAGCACGAACCGCCAGGACGTGAGCGCCCCGACCGCGGCCATGAGCTTGGCGTCTCCGGCGCCGAATCCGCCCAGCCAGTACAGGGCGAAGAAGATCCCGCCGCCGGCCACGGCCCCGGCTGCGCTCTGCGCCAGGCCGCCGACCACGGCATCCGGACCGAACGGCACGCCCCGCACGGCCTGGAGCACCACCCCGGCGAGGAGCCCGGCCAAGACCGCGCGCGTGGGGATGCGGCGGACCTTGACGTCACGGATCGCCGCGTAGACGACCAGGGTGAACAAGCACGCGCCCTGGGCCGTACACAGGGCCTGCTGCAGGTCCACCAGGCGTCACAGGTCTTCGATGATGCTGGTCTTCTGCTCTTCGTCCTGGGTTCCCATGCGGTTCTGGACGTCCACGTCCTCGCCCACCAGGGCCGAACCGCTTCCCCAGAACACGTCGCGGATCTGGTTGCCGAATTTCATCACCACCGCGATCGTCAGAATCGCGATGATCGCGACGATGATGATGTACTCGGTCATGCCCTGCCCGCGACGGCCACGCTTGCTGTACATCTCTCTTCTCCTTGCCCCTACGGGACCCCACGCCACGCTTGCACCTGTGGGCCGGTCCCGGATTCCCACGGATTCGCCTTACGGAAACGGCAAACTGACCACCTTGATAACGTTGAGGTAGAACTCCTCCACGCCGGGCACGTGCTGTCCACCCACATCGACCCCGGCCAGGAACACGTACGCGGCGAACCCAAGGCCGACCATGATCCACCATACGAGCACAATGTACTCGGTGATGGCTTGGCCGCGCATACAGTGCCGGGGGGCGTCTGAGCGGTCCACGCGCCGATCCTTTTCCTCATGAGTCCCTTTGCCATAAGGGATTATAACCGCTCTTCGGCCCTTGTCAACTACATGAATCGGTCCCGGCGCAAGGCCTGCATTCGCCTGCATAACGCACGTCCCCCCGATATTGTTGCACGGGGCGACATGGGGTTGACTCGGACCGGGTCCTGTGGTAAGGAAAGGGCCGGGAAACCCATACGTCGTGCACGGCAACGCGCAACCGTTGAGGGTGTGTCATGAGCGACCAGACCCCCGGGCCCGACTCGCCCGAGAGCCGGCCGCCCGACCATCGCGCAGAACACACCGGCCACGAGCCGGGCCCTTCGCAGCCCAAGCGCGAGGGGGCCGAGCGTCCCGCCTCGTCCGAGGCGTCCGAAGAAGAGGACGCCGCCCGGCGCGCGCGGCTCTTTGAAGAAGCCCACCGAGAGGCGAACCGGTACAAGTGGATCGTCTCCGAGCAGGCCGGCCGCGACCTGGGCGAAGGCGCGGTCCACGAGTGGCACCGCAACTACTGGCGTAGCTGGTGCCGCGAGCGGTGGATCGAGCACCTGCGCGGCGTCCGTTTCTGGGAGGAGCTCGATCAGGAAGACTACGGGCTGCTCAAGCGCCAGTTCCACGACAACCTGGAGCTCGCCGAGAAGATCGTCGATCGCATCCGTCAGGGCGGCGAAAACCTGGACATCATCCAATGGGCGCGCGAAGAGCACTACTCCGTGGACGACGTGCTGAAAGTGCTCAAGATCCTGGACATCAACTCCCGCCGCCTGGCCCCGCCCGTCCACTATAGCACCGAAGAGCCCAGGCCCGCGGGACAGGACAAGGACACCGCCACCAGGACTGCGCGTGCCCTGGTCGTGGACGACGACGAGGACACGCGTCTGTTGGTCAAGGAGGTGTTCGAGTCCGAGGGCGTCGAATGCATCCCCGCGGCCGACGGAGAAGGGGCGCTGCGCATGATCGAGAAGTATCGATTCCAGTGCTACCTCATTGACATCATGCTTCCGGGCAAGCACGGGGCCGAGGTCGCCTGGTACCTGCGCCGCCACCGCATCTCCGTGCCGGTGATCGCGATCACTGCGGCGCTCAACCGCTGGACCGAGGACGACCTCTACGACTGCGGATTCACCGGCGTCATGCCCAAGCCCTTCGACCTTGCCGAGCTACGCGACCTGGCCAAGGAGGTGCGCACCGGCCGCGTCACGCATCCCGTGCCCTGAGCCACGCGCGATGGTTCCGCCGGCCCAAAGGGCGGCGTTCCCCTTCCATCTGTCAACTGTGACCGTTCGCAACAGCCCCTATACAAAGGGAGGGGTCCGGGGGAGTGGGGGATCCCCCGGACCGTTGAGGAAGCGAACTGGGGGTTCGCTTGGGGGTCAGTTGTGGGGCGCTTTCCGCGCCACTCGTGCTATCGTCATATTGGCCCCAAGGGCTCCACCCTTTTCGCGTTTTTCCGTAAGTCCTGGAAAGAATTGACGAAATGAAGATTATCGGCCGCGGCCGGACCGCGTCAGAGCTCGCTCTCGATGCGGACCACGGCGACCTCCGCGGCCTCGCGCACGGCCTCGGGCTCCATCGGATCCTCGGCCACATCGCGCAGCATCTCCAGGGACTCCGCGTCCCTCACCCGGCCGAGCACCTCGATTGCGCGGCGGCGTCCCAGCCCGTGATCGGTACGTGCCATGGCGCGCAACGCGCTTCGCACCGCGCGGCCGTCCGCGGCTACGAGCGCGACCTGGGCTTGGGCGGCCACGGCCGCGTCCTCGCTGGTGAGACGCCCGACCAAGACCTGGGCGCGCGCCACGGGATAGAAGAGCACCCCGACGAACACGAGCACGAGGGCCAGCCCGAACAGCACCCATCCCCGCATGCGCGAGAGTCTGCCGAGTCCCGCACCCAGGCGGTGCATCAGGATCTGCAGCGGCGCCCAGACCCGCGTACCGCGCACCGGGGCAGGCTCTGACGGGATCTCCGACGCACCGTCCTCGGCCCGGGCCGTTCCCGCTTCCTGGTCGGCGCACTCGGCGCACAGGCCGCCCGTCTCGCCCTGTCGCGGCTGGCCGCAGCAGTCCTGGCACACGAGCCGCCGGCACTTGCGGCATCGCGTGCCGGCCAGCGCGTCGAGCTCCTTGCCGCACAGATGGCAGGTTACGGCCAAGGCCAGAGCCCTCCCCTCGGGCCGAAGTCATGCGGATTCATGAAAAAAGGGCCCGGCGCTGCGCAGCGCCGGGCCCGAAACGTCGACGGCTTTGCGCAAGCCTACTTCTCGATCGGGCCTTGCGGCGGACGCGCAACACCAGAGGTGCCCCACCCGCCACTAGGCGAGTTGCGCGGCACGGGCACGGCCGCCGGACCCGCGCCCTCGCCCGCGGCGCTGACCCCGGTCACCGCGCTCATGCGGTACAGGTTGCTGAGGTCCGCGT
>CAZOBJ010000131.1:0-7636 GCA_964577825.1 uncultured Planctomycetales bacterium | reverse complement strand
TCGAACCAGCGACGCACGGATTAACAGTCCGTTGCTCTACCGACTGAGCTACAGGGGAGTCTGCCCTCCCAGGGGCAGGGCCGCAGGGGCGAGCGCTGCCCGTTCGATTCCAGCGCCTGACTATATCCGCGCCAGGCGCCCGTGTCCAGTAGATTCTGTGCAGGGCCACAGACCCGTTGGCGCTTCTTGTGCGTCGTCCGGAGTGTCGGCAGAGGCCCCCCGGCCTGTCCAGGGGCCTTCCGTGACGGGTTCGCGGCAGGCGGGCTCGAATGCAGGCCGCAAACTGGGCGCTCCTCCACGATGTCTCGCGCCGGGAACCGGAATACGTGTGGACGTGTGCGCATGCCACAAGAAACCAGCCCGCGCTGGGCAAGCCTGAGGAATGCGCATGCGCGACAGGCCGAGCGCCGGCGGGACCGGGGGCGCACCCTATGGCTATCGCGAGAGGATCGTCCAGGCTGGCGCATCCCCAGGCCTGGAACGCGGGCTAGGTTTTCCATTCGTGCAGCCAGTAGTCGGCCGCATTAACCGGCGGGAGGGCCCTTCAGCTTGAACACGTCCTCAACCGGACGGTCGAAGACTCGAGCAATGCGCGCAGGGAATGCCTCTGTTGCACGCGAAAGCGCCCAGGCCCTCCGAGGATCGTCTTCTGGGGCATGGTGCGAAAGGCCAACGTCCTTTCGGGGCGCCTACCGCATCAGAAGCACCGGCCGGACCGCTCCTTCTCGCATACGTCCTCGCCGCACCGGTAGCAGATCTCGTTCTTCAGGGGCTTGCCCGCGAAGAAGTCCTGCACGTTCTGCAGGGTGGTGCGCGCGATGTTGTGCACGGCCTCCCGGGTGAAGAAGCCCTGGTGCGAGGTGATGAGCACGTTGCTGAATGTCAACAGCCGCGCCAGCACGTCGTCGGTGAGCACCTCGGTGGAGAAGTCCTCGAAGAAGTACTCGCTCTCCTCCTCGTACACGTCCAGGCCTGCGGACCCGACCTTGCGCTCCTTGAGCGCCTCGACGAGAGCCTTGGTGTCGATGAGGCCTCCGCGCCCGGTGTTCACGATCATCACGCCGTGCTTCATCTTGTCCAGGCTCTGCGCATTGATGATGTGGTGCGTGTCCGGGTTGAGCGGACAGTGGAGCGTAATCAGGTCGGCGCGGCGGTACAGGTCGTCGAGGTCGACATAAGTGACGCCGGTTTCGTGTGCGAAGTCCTGGTCCGGATACGGGTCGTAGGCCAGGACCTCCATGTCGAACCCGCGCAGGAGCCTGGCCGCAACCTTGCCGATGCGCCCGGTGCCGATCACGCCCGCGATCTTGCCGGCCATGTCGAAGCCCATGAGCCCGGTGATGGAGAAGTTGCCCTCGCGGGTGCGGTAGTAGGCCTTGTGGATCTTGCGGTTGAGCGCGAGGATCAGCGCCAACGCGTGCTCGGCCACCGCATGAGGCGAGTACCCCGGGACCCGGACCACGTGGATGGTTTTGTATGCGGCCTTGAGATCCACGTTGTTGTATCCGGCGCTGCGCAGCGCGATGAGCTCCACGCCCGTCTCTTTGAGCTTGTCGATGGTCCCTCTGGAAAGCGTGTCGTTCACGAATGCGCACACCGTGCTGCATTCCTGGGCAAGAGCGGTCGTGTCGGGCTTGAGGTGCGTCTCGAAGTAACGGATGTCGAACTGGAACGCCTCCTCGTTGACCGTGTCGAAGGAGTCGCGGTCGTAGGGCTTGGCGTCGAAGAATGCGATGGACACCTGGTCGGGCATGGTCTACTCCTCGTCGGGACGAAGCATGGTCAACAGCATCTTGAAGCGCTCGCGCGCCTTGACCGCATGGGGGACCCGGGCCGGCATCAAGAGGACGTCACCGCGGATCGCCGTGATCGTGTCATCGCCGATGCGAAACTCGCCCGTCCCTTCGATCATCTGGACGAAGGCCTTGAACGGCGCGGTGTGCGTGCTCAGCCCCTGGCCTCGGTCGAA
The DNA here is from genome assembly GCA_964577825.1 of uncultured Planctomycetales bacterium. Lineage (GTDB taxonomy): Bacteria > Planctomycetota > SZUA-567 > SZUA-567 > JAFGNG01 > CAZOBJ01. The sequence continues at coordinate 5,667 of CAZOBJ010000131.1, read as the reverse complement.
CGAGAACAGGGTCACGGACCCCGCGTTGTTCTCTACGAGCGTCCTGCTCACGATCGAGCCCGGTGCGAAGTCAACGAGCTCCCCTAGATGCATGGGGCTCGCGGCAGGCAGCTGAGCGGTGTTTTCGTCATTCTCTTTCATGGCGCTGAGCAAGCCATGCAAGGTGCATGCCAGATGCATCCGCACAGGGGATGCGGGGGGGGGGCAGCGGCTTATGCCAGGTCCAGCCAGATGGGGGACGACCACTGGGTCTGGCCGGCGCCTCCCTCCACGCGCACCCGGTAGGCGACAAAGGGCGCGGGATGGTGCGGGGCGTCGCGGAGGGCCACCTCGTCGAGGTCGGCGTGGTCTTCGAACCGGACCGTGGGCTCGTCGGCGCTCCAAGACGCTCGATCGATGGGCTCGCCATTTCGCAGCAGCGTGACCTGCGCGCGGCTGTGGTGCGTGCTGTAGAAGTCTCCCTCGATCATGCGGCACCTGCGAAGCGGGTCCGTTGCGCCTACGGCCGTGCTCTGTCCCATGCCCACGTCGCCGATGGACAGGTCCAGCAATGCTCTGTCGAACGTGGTGGCGTAGCAGTTGCCGGCCCACATGGCCTGCCACAGGGACGCGCGCGTGAGCTCCTTTGCGCGCACGGCCGCAAGGCCGTGGTGGTGGTGCCAGGCCAGCTGGAGGAGGCCCAGCGGCTCGCGCCAGGGCGCCTCGGCGCCGACCATGGTGGTGTGCGTGTCGCTGGAGGCGATGACGCCATACCGGCACCCCTGGCGCAGGGCGTCGTCGAAGTAGCACGGCCGGTCGCTGTTGCCGCCGCGCAGCGGATAGTTGCTCGCCTGGGTCTCGGACGAGCCCCAGCCCGAGTAGATCTCGAACAGGGGCTCCCGCTGCGGGTCGTACACGCCGTCGCTGAAGTCACGGTACTTGCCCGCTCGGCCGGTATGGTGCGGAATGGTGAGGTACTCCTTTCCGGTCTTGTCGAGGAAGTCCCACAGCTCCTGGAGGGGCACCGCGGGGCCGGTGCCGGCCATGTCCTCGCGGTCGAGCCAGAAGTACGGCCCGTCCGCGCCCAGGTAGTAGACGTTGTTGTCGCCGCCGAAGTCGCGCCTGTGCGAGGACTCGAACGCGAGGAACGGCGCAAAGGCGCCCGGCGCGTCGTGCGCCCGCGCGAGCTCTTGCAGGCGCGGCCAGCGCTTCGGGTCCGAGGCGATGCCGCGCAGGTGATCGGCCGCGGCGGCGAAGTCCAGGTGGCTGGCGTCGCGCGCATAGGCATAGCAAAACTCCGGGGACTTGCACGCCCATGCGCTGCAATTGCTGAACGTGGTGTGCACGTGCAAATCGCCCCAGTAGATCCGGTAGGATGGATCCTCATGCACCCAGGCCGGGTTCGAACGCACGCGTCCCGGCGACGCCTCGGGCAGGGTCTGCACATACGCTACGCCCTCCCGGGTCGCGCGCAGTCCGTCTACCACCAGACATCCGTCGCCCGCGGGATCGAAGCGAACCGATCGGGGCAGACCCTCGACGCAGGGAGATTCTTCAAACACGATCTCTCGGTCGAAGCCGGAGTCCGGCAGGCCGTCCGGCCCGAAGGCGGTGATGCGCAGTGCGAAATGCTCCCCAACAGCGAGGATGGAGGGAATGGTGATGTGCAGCCGCCGCGTTGTGAGAAGGACTGCCTCGCGAGCGGAGTCGATAATGCTTGCGTCCATGGGGATCCTTTCTCTGCCACAAGCCTGCAGGCTGAGGGAGCCGAGCTTCAGCCAACGTCACGCTACGTACCTCGGGACTATACTCCTCTGAAGGCCGATCGTCCAGCGCGTGTCGCGCGTGAGGTCTGTCAGTGGAGGCGACACGCGGCACGCTGTGTAGCGCTTGGCAGGCATGCGCAAGGTGCTGGCGTAATGGCGCAAGAGGGGCCGCCCGGTTCGGCTCTCCCAAGCGCAGAAACGAGCAGATGGTTCGCAGCTGGGCCGCCTGCAGACCGTCGGCGAACCGCAAGCACGTGGGCATCCTTTTGGTGTCCGGCTTGGGCCACCTGATGGCGGGGCCTGTCGCCTCACACTGGACCACTTGAACGGATTGGCAGGTAGCTCTCATGTAGTTCCGGGCCGGTCCGCGTCGTAGACCAGACCGATGGCGCGGCGCCATTGGTCGAGCACTCGCATGTTGCCGAGTGAATCCTCCCAGGTCATGGCGGGGAAGGGAGCCTCGCGCCTTTCGAGGTTCGCGGCAACGACGTCCGCCTCAACGGCGAGCGCATTTCTCGGGCTCTCGATCGTGATCTCGTGCGTATCGTGGCTGCCCCGCGTAAGGAGAATCTGCGATTGGCCTCCCTTTCCCTGCTGGGAATGCAGCCACGGCTCCGGGATGACGAGCTGGCCCTGGGTGCCGAAGATGCGCACCATGTTGTCCGCCCGGCTGCTGATCGCGGTGGCGACTTGAGCGCAAAGGTCTCCCGAGAAGCTGAGCAGAGCCGCCGACCACTCGTCCACGCCCAGGTCCGGATGGAGCCTCCCCTGAGCCCAGAGGTCCGTGGGGTCGGCGAATGTCAGGTCCTGCGCCACGCCCGCCACCAAGCGCACGAGAGAAGCTGGGTAACACCCTGTATCCAGGATCGCGCCGCCGCCAAGGTTCTTGTTAAAGATCCGTCCCGCCGGATCGAATCGCGCACGAAAGCCGAGGCTCGCCTGGATGAGGGTCACTCGACCGATGGCTTGCGCGCGCAAGAGTTCCACCAGCTTCTCGGTCTGCGGATGGCAGCGGTACATGAAGGCTTCCATGAGGAACACGTCGTTTCTGCGCGCTGCGGCCACGACCGCCTCGGCCTGGGCAAGGTTCATCGTCAGCGGCTTCTCGCACAGGATGTGCTTGCCTGCCTCGGCGGCGCGGACGGTCCATTCGGCGTGCATGGGATGGGGCGTGGCCACGTACACGGCGTCCACGTCCTCATCGGCCAGGAGCGCTTCGTATGCGCCCCAGCGATGGGCGGCGCCGTGCTGTTCGCCGAAGCGCTCGGCCACGTCCTGGGAGCGGCTGGCCACCGCGACAAGCTCGCCGGTTCGAGAGGCTCTCAGGCTGCGCGCAAACGCGGCTGCGATCCGTCCGGTCGCCAGGATACCCCAACGGAGCTTGTCAGCCATGCTTGCCTCCCTGTCGGGATGCCGACGCGCGTTGGTCTGCCCCATTCGGTCAGCGCCTGCGGATTGGCGAGCGCTCAGAAGGGCTCTGCTCGGATGCTGGTGTCCGGTCGCTCCGGAACGACTTGATCAGCGAGTTTCGGGCGCGTCGGCACGCACGGGAGGTCTCGATGCCTGGCCCCGACGCGACTGCAGCCGCTCCTTGGCCTGGGCCATGCGCTGCGGAAACGTGCTGCGCTTAAACGCAGCGGTCCACTTGCGCACGATGATCCATCCGCCGAATCGGATGAGCGCATTGCGCCAAGACCGATACCACCGGTGCCACCCGACGCTCAGGTTGAACACGGAGAAGATCATCGCCGGGAAGGCCAGGACATTGAGGCCGACCACGAACATGTATCGGAATCGGTAGAAGCGGCCGTTGATCTTGCGGATGGCCGCGTGCATCTCTTCGGCCGTGAGCGGCTCGTCGGGCTTGAACAGGGGGAAGTTGCCGTCATAGTACTCCCACCCGACGATGTCCTTGGGGAAGATCCGCCCCTCGCGGGCAAGCCGCTCGGTCAGTTCGGTCCCGGGCAGGGGTACCGGCAGCAGAACCTGGATGGTGTCGAGTCGCGCCTTTCGGATGAATCGTCGGAAGTGGCGAACACGCTCCTCCGAGGACAGGGGGGCCATGCCCTCACGCAGCGGATACCCGAAGATGAACATGCCGTGCACCAGGAAGCCCGCCTTATGGTACAGGCGCGTGAGCTCCAGCATGTCCTCGGGCCGCATGGTCTTGTTCATGACCTCCAGTTCCTCGGGGATCGGCGACTCGAATCCGATGCACACGGTGTTGATGCGCGCCGCGCGCATGGCCTGAAGGAGTTCCGTATCCTTTGCTCGGTCCAGCCGGATTTGTACGGTGAGGTCCAGCTTGATGCCGATGGCCTCCTGGTAGTCGGCCAGCATCCGGCACAGGCGCAGCGTGTCCTGCCTGCGCTGGCCGAACAGGTCGTCAACGATGAAGAAGCATCGCGCATTGCGGGTCTCCACGAGCGAGGCGATCTGCTCGACGATGCGACCGACCGGCGCGGGCCGCGGCCGGCCTTTTACCGTGCAGAATTCACAGTTCATGCCGCACCCGCGAATCCAGCTGAGTGGGCAGATGTCCACTTTCGCGTAGCGGATCAGATCGAAATTGGGGAACGGTCGGCTGCTGAAGTCCGTAATGGGCGGTCGGTCCGGCGTGCGCACGATGTGTCCGCTGCGCAGGAACGCGAGGCCCGAGACTTCCTCCGGGTTCCGCTGCTCTTGGATGGCCGTGAGCAGCTCCTGGATGGTGTCCTCTCCCTCGCCCGCCACCACGAAGTCGATGCCGTTTTCGAGTGCTTCCCGGACGTTCTCGCCCATGAAGTGCTGTCCGCCCGCGATCGTGATGACCCCCTGCCGCTTGTAGAAGCGAGCGAGCTCGTACAGGCGAGGGATGGTGCTGCTCAGCCCCCCATAGAGGCCCACGATCCCGACGCGCCGGATAGCCTGCAGGGTGGTGTGATCGGGCCGGCCCATCCGGTCCTTAGGGCCAAGTTGGCGGTAGTTGTTCTCGTCGATCATTTCCACGTGCCACCCGGGCATGTGGCTGACCGATGTAGCCACGATCAGCGGTCCGAGCGCGGTGGTCTTGCGCGCGATCCTGGAGTAGATGTTGAAGGCTGGAAACGCGGGCGCGATCATCCTGAAGCGCCAGTGGCCCGCCTCCGGGACGCTTCCCGTTGGACTGAGAGCCGGTGCGCGCGATGACCGGATGGTCGCGTCAGTGTTGCTCGAGTCCACACGATAGGGACGCTGTGTTGGCATGATGGTACCCCTAACAAAGTGAAAAGTCCGTTTTCGGCTCTGCTGCTACGCCCCAAAGGAGCCGTCACAGCTCCACGACGGGCGCCTCTGTCGTGATTTGTCTCGCAACTGCTTTTCCTCTATGCGGGTTAGGGAAGGTTAGCCGCACTCTGTCCAGTGGGCTCTGGTGTCGGTGCCAGCAAGCTTTTCCACAAGTTAACCACAAAGTCCTGCGCATTGGTCACAATAGGCGTGGCCTGGATGGACCCGCGGTTGGCGAGCTTGTCCACGCTGAACTCCGAGATGTCCACGATATAGAAATACACGGGCCGCACGCGACCGTTGTCCATGATGCGGTAGCTCGGGGTCATGTTGCCGAACGCAATGGAGTGCAGCTGGGTGGCCAGGGCAATGACGGTAGTGGCCTTGCGGGCATGCGCGCGCATGGCGTTCTGCGCCTCGTACGCGTCGGCGATGACCTCCGGCAGGGGACCGTCGTCGCGGATGGAACCAGCGAGCACGTAGGGCACCTCTCTCTTTTCGCATGCGTACATAATGCCGTCCGTGAGCTTGAGCGCGTCAATGCCCCGCCCGATCGATCCCAAGCGGCGCACGGTATTGAGCACGTCGAGGTGGTGATAATGGCCCTGTGGGGTCGGGGCCTGGGTGTAGATGTCCTGGCCCAGGGACAGCCCGACGTTGTGCAGCCGTCCGGGAT
>CAZOBJ010000130.1:0-7692 GCA_964577825.1 uncultured Planctomycetales bacterium | reverse complement strand
AGGGCGGCCGCACCGTGGGCAGCGGCGTGGTCACCCAGGTCATCGAGTAGGGCCGAGGAGCCGGGCATGCGCGAATACGTCGCGCTGCAGTGCGAGCCGTGCGGAGCGCGCAACTATATCACCAGCCGGCAGACCGGCGGCGGTACGCCGCGCCTGTCGCTGAACAAGTATTGCAAGCACTGCCGCAAGCATACGAAGCACGCGGAGCGCCGCAAAAAGTAGCCGTGAACAAGGCAAGGGCGCACGAGAGTAGCTCAATTGGCAGAGCACTGGTTTCCAAAACCAGCGGTTGGGGGTTCAAGTCCCTCCTCTCGTGCCATTGACGTCTCACGAGGCCCCGCGCCGGCCGCGCGGGGCCGATACGCGCAAGTGCGCACAGGGAGCCAACGGTGTACAAGCCCGGCCAGGGGATGACCTCTCGCATCGGCGCCGTGGTGCTGCTGGGCCTGTTCGGGTTGTACACGAGCCACAGCGCGTACCGGGTGCTCCTGGGCGAGTGGCCGTGGGTGGACCTGGTGGTGCCGGTGGTCGTTTTCCTGGGCATCCTGGCCGTGGGGGCCTGGGTGGCCCTGTTCCGGGCCGGGTCGAGCGACTTTCTCATTGAGATGGACGCCGAGCTGCGCAAGGTGGTCTGGCCCGACACCCAGCCGATGTTCAGCCCCAAGGCCGAGGCCTGGGCCGCGACCTACGTGGTGATCGTTACGGTGATTGTGCTGACGCTGTTCATCTATGTCACCGACCAGGTGCTCACCCTGGTCTGGCAGCAAGGCGCCTTGCGGATCCTGTACTGATGCCGGGGCGCGCGAACGGAACGGAGTCTATGGCCTGGTACGCCGTCAAGGTGCAGCCCGAGCGCGAGGAGCGCATCAGTGGCCTGCTGGAGGAACGCATCCGTCTCGCCGGACTTCACGACGAGGTGCGCAAGATCCTGATCCCGACCGAGCACATGGCCGAGATCCGGGGCGGCAAGAAGCGCATCGTGGAGCAGAAGACCTATCCGGGGTACCTGTTCCTGGAAATGGACCTGACCGACGAGGCCTGGTACACGATCACGGAGACGACCGGGGTGACCGGGTTCGTGTCTCCGAATCCCCGGGAGCCGATGCCCTTGGCGGAGGAGGAGATCGGCAAGATCCTCAAGGACATCGACGCCCAGAAGGAGAAGCCCAAGCCCAAAATCGAGTTCGAGGTGGGCGAGCGGGTGCGCATCCGGGAGGGCCCGTTCCAGAACTACGAGGGCTTTGTGGAAGAGGTGTTCCCCGCCAAGGGGCTGTTGCGGGTCAACGTCCACATCTTCGGGCGGTCCACGCCCGTGGAGCTGGAGTACTACCAGGTCGAGCGGACCTGACGGAGACGCAGGATGGCGAAGAAAGAGATCCAGACCAAGATCAAGCTCCAGTGCCCGGCCGGCCAGGCCACCCCGGCGCCGCCGGTGGGCCCGGCGCTCGGGCAGCACGGCGTGCCGATCAACGACTTCATCAGCCAGTTCAACGACCGCACTCAGGAGAGCCGCGGCCTGATCGTGCCCGTCATCATCACCGTGTACCGGGACCGCACCTTTGACTTCGTGGTCAAGAGCCCGCCCGCGGCGGTGCTGCTCAAGCGCGCGGCCGGCATCGCCACCGGCAGCGGCGTGCCCAACCGCGAGAAGGTGGGCACGGTCAGCCGGCAGGACCTGGAAGAGATCGCCAAGACCAAGCAGGAAGACCTCAACGCCCGCGACCTGGACGCCGCGGTGCAGATCATCGCCGGCACAGCGCGGAGCATGGGCATCGACGTCGAGGGCATGGCGCCCACGGGAGCAACCAGCGATGCGGCAGCACAGTAAACGGTACCAAGCCCTGCTCGAAGAGGGCCCCGAGGATCCGCGCACCCCGCGGCCGGTAGAGGAGACCGTGCGCCTGGTCAAGCAGGGGGCCAGCGCCAAGTTCGCCGAGAGCGTGGACCTGGCCCTGGACCTCAATATCGACACGCGCCAGGCCGACCAGCTCGTGCGCGGGAGCTTTTCCCTGCCGCACGGCACGGGCAAGGCCGTGCGGGTGGTGGCCTTCGCCGAGGGCCCGGACGCCGAGGCCGCGCGCGAGGCGGGCGCGGTGGAGGCCGGCGGCCAGGAGCTCGTGGAGCGCGTGCAGGGCGGATGGATGGACTTCGACGTGGCTGTGGCGCATCCGTCCATGATGCGTCACGTGGGCAAGCTCGGCCGGCTGTTGGGGCCCAAGGGCCTGATGCCCAGTCCGAAGAGCGGCACGGTGACCCCCAACGTGGCCGACGCGGTCAAGGAATTCGCCGGCGGACGCATCGAGTTCCGCAACGACCCCCAGGGGAACCTGAGTGTATGCGTGGGCCGCGCCGACTTCACCGAACAACAGCTCGCGGACAACGTGCAGGCGCTTCTGAACCACCTGCGCAGCCTGCGACCGGCCGCGGTAAAGGGCCAGTTCATCCAGACGGCGACGTTGTCGAGCACCATGGGCCTCGGGTACCGCGTGGCCGTGTGAGGAAGATCGACCCGCCCGCCGGGCGGCGTGGAGGAGAGCAATGCCGAACCGAATCAACCGCCTGATGCGCCAGGAGATGGTCGACCGGTATCGCGACGCCGAGCATCTGATCGCGATCGGGTACGAGGGTCTGGACGTGGTGCGCACCGACGCCCTGCGCGCCACGCTCGCGGACCGCGACCTGAACATGCGCCTGGTGAAGAACCGCATCGCCAAGCTCGCCTTCGAGGAGATCGGCGTCCCCGGCGTGGACCGCATTCTGGAGGGCCAGGTGGCGTTCGTTCGTGGCACGGATCCCGTGCGCATGGCGCGCACGATCCGCGACTTCGCCCGCGAGCACCACGAGGTGGTCTTCCGCGGCGCGGTGGTCGAGCGCACCGTGCTCGACGCCGAGGCCGCCCGGGGCCTGGCCGACGCGGCCACGAAGGAGGAGCTGCAGGGCCGCATCTCGGGCGCGGCCCTGGGCCCGGGCGGACGCGTGGGCGGAGCGCTGCTGGGCCCGGCGGGCACCTTGGCCGCGTGCATTCAGGGCCTGGTGAGCATGCGCGAGAAGGCCGAGGCGAGCTGAACGGGATTGCGTGGCACCGACGGACGGTCACGCGTTGGACAGATGTGAGACAGGTCGAGGGCCGCGGTCGCACCGTTGCGCAGACAGGCTCCCGGCTCCTGACCGAAGGACAAGGACGAAGGGGAGGTACAGAAGACAATGGCTGCCGAAGCGCAAGTGGAAACCAAAGAGGTCGCCGCAGAGATCAAGGAGCTCGGCGACAAGATCGCGGGGCTCACCCTGCTGCAGGCCAAGGAGCTCGCCGACTACCTGAAGGACACCCACGGCATCGAGCCCGCCGGCGGCGGCGCGGTGATGATGGCCGCTCCGGGCGGCGGGGCCGGCGGCGAGGCCGAGGAAGAGGCCCCCAGCACGGTTAACGTGGTGCTCCAGAGCGCGGGCCAGCAGAAGATCCAGGTGATCAAGGCCCTGCGCGAGATCACCGGGCTGGGCCTCAAGGAGGCCAAGGCCCTGGCCGACTCCGCGCCCACGAACGTGAAGGAGGACGTGGACCGCGAGGAGGCCGAGAAGATCCAGACCGCGCTGACCGAGGTCGGCGCAAGCGTGGAGATCAAGTAACCGGCGCACGCTCCCCGGGGTGCGCGGACCGTTGCTGTCCGTGCGTTCCGGCGCGATGAGGAGGTACGATGGAGGTCCGCTACTACGGCAAGGCGTACAAGAGCCTGGATCTGCCGCTGCTGACCAAGACGCAGCGCGAGTTCTACGCCGACTTCCTTCAGGCCGATGTGCCTCCGCGCGAGCGCGCGGGCGACGGCCTGGAGGCGGTGTTCCAGGAGGCCTTTCCCATCGAGAGCTACGATGGGACCATGAGCCTGGAGTACCTGGGCTATGAGCTGGGCGCGCCGCGCTACACGCCGGAGGAATGCCGCCAGCTCGGGCTCACCTATGCCGCGCCGGTCAAGGTCAAGGTGCGTCTGAACCGGACCGAGCCGGTGGAGGAATGGGTCTACCTCGGCGAGCTGCCGCTGATGGTCGGCGGGGGCGAGTTCGTGATCAACGGCGCCGAGCGCGTGATCGTCACCCAGATCCAGCGCTCGCCGGGCGTGGACTTCGCCGAGGACCTGCACTCGAGCGGCAAGCGCCTGCAGACCTGCCGCATCATCCCTGAGCGGGGCAGCTGGATCCAAGTGGAGGTCACGAGCAAGGACCTCCTGTCCGTGCGCGTGGACCGGTCGGCCAAGATCACCGCCACCACGTTCCTGCGGGCGCTCAGCCCCGAGTACGGGACGAACGCCGAGATCCTGCGCGCGTTCTACGACACGGAGATGGTGCAGCTGACCGCGCGCAGCGCGCCGAAGCTCGTGGGCGCGGTGGCCGTGGGCGAGCTCGTGAACACCGAGACCGGCGAAGTGGTCCTGGAAAGCGGCACGCGGCTCACGGACTTCGTGCTGGAGAACCTCCTCTCCCTGGGCGTGGAGGAGCTGGAGATCGTCCGAGAGATCGACGACGACCTGATCCTCAACACCCTGGCCGCGGACGACACCAACACGCACGAGGAGGCGGTCAAGCGCATCTACGCCCGGCTGCGGCCGGGCAACCCCATCCAGCTCCAGAAGGCCCAGGAGCTCATCCAGGAGCGGTTCTCGGACGAGAAGCGGTACAACTTCGGCAAGATCGGCCGCTTCCGTCTCAACCGCAAGTTCGGCATCCAGGACGACGACTGCCCGACGCTCAAGAGCGACGACTTCCTGAACGTGTGCCTGTACATCCTGAAGCTGCGCGCGCGCCAGGGCGAGGTGGACGACATCGACCACCTGGAGAACCGCCGCATCCGCACGATCAAGGACCTGTGCATGGACGAGCTGCGCAAGGGGCTCCTGAAGCTGCGCCGCGGCGTGCGCGAGCAGATGGCCATCAAGGAGGTCGACGAGGTTCAGCCGCATCAGCTGATCAACAGCCAGGCGGTCTCCAGCGCCATCGAGTACTTCTTCCAGCAGGGCGAGCTCTCCCAGGTCGTGGACCAAACCAACCCCCTCGCCCAGCTGGGGCACGAGCGGCGGCTGTCCGCGTTGGGCCCGGGCGGGCTCAACCGCAAGCGCGCCGGGTTCGAGGTCCGCGACGTGCACACCTCGCATTATGGGCGCATCTGCCCCATCGAGACGCCCGAGGGCACGAACATCGGACTGATCGTGAACCTCGCGCTGTACGGGGCCATCAACGACATGGGGTTCCTGGTCAGCCCCTACCGGGAGTTCAAGGACGGCCGGCTGACCGGCCGGACCCTGTACCTGCGCGCGGACGAAGAGCGCGAGATGCGCATCGCGCAGGCGGACATCGCCATCGACGACAAGGGCCGCATCGCCCAGGAGTCGGTGATCTGCCGGTACCGCGAGGACTTCACCACCGTGCCGCCCGAGCAGGTCGACGCCATGGACGTGTCCAGCGGCCAAATGGTGGGCGTGTCCGCGTCGCTGATTCCCTTCCTGGAGCATGACGACGCGAACCGGGCCCTCATGGGCTCGAACATGCAGCGCCAGGCCGTGCCGCTCATCCGGCCCGAGGCGCCGCTCGTGTGCACGGGCGTGGAGCAGGACGTGGCGCACAACAGCGGCATGGTGGCCACCGCCGAAGAGGACGGAGAGGTGCTCTACGCGGACGCGTTCGAGATCCGCACCACCAGCACCACCCTGGCCTCGGGCGAGCGGGCCTACCGACTGCACAAGTACAAGGGCCTCAACGAAGGCACCTGCCTGAACCAGACGCCCGTGGTCAAACGCGGAGACAAGGTGCGCAGGGGCCAGGTCCTCACCCAGGGCGCGGGCACCGAGGCCGGGCAACTGGCCCTGGGGCGCAACGTGCTCGTGGCGTTCCTCTCCTGGGAGGGATACAACTTCGAGGACGCGATTCTCGTCTCGGAGAAGGTCATCAAGGAGGACTGCTTCACCTCCATCCACGTGGAGGAGTTCACCACCGAGATCCACGAGACCAAGGTCGGCCGCGAAGAGATCACGCGCGACATCCCCGGGGTGTCCGAGTCCGCGCTGCGCAACCTGGACGAAGAGGGGCTGATCCGGCCCGGGACCTTTGTGCAGCCGGGCGACATCCTGGTGGGCAAGATCGCGCCCAAGTCGAAGAGCGAGTACTCGAGCGAAGAGAAGCTCCTGCGCGCCATCTTCGGCCGGGCCGGCGAGGACATCAAGAACGACAGCCTGGAGGTGCTGCCCGGCACCGAGGGGTATGTCATCGACGTGCAGCGGTTCAGCCGGCGCACCGCGATGAACGAAGAGGAGCGCCGGCGCAACCGGCGCAAGATCAAGCAGATGGAGGCCGAGACCCAGGAGGCCGTGGCCAAGGAGATCCGGCAGAAGTTCGAGCGCCTGCGCGCGCTTCTGGGCGCCGACCCGGTGAACAAGCGCACCGGCCGCGTGTTGCGCGTGCCCCGGGGCGCGGACTACGAGCGGCTCAAGGAGCTGCACGCGGACAGCGAGATGGGCGACCTGGACATCCCCGCGGCCAAGCGGCGCCAGGCCTATGCGGTCTGCCTGGAGCACGACCGGCGCGTGCAGGCCTTGGAGACCCGCACCGAGGTGGCCGTCAGCCGCATCAAGCGCGGCGACGAGCTGCGCCCGGGCGTGCTGGAGAAGGTGAAGGTCTTCATCGCCATCAAGCGCAAGCTCTCCATCGGGGACAAGATGGCCGGCCGCCACGGCAACAAGGGCGTGGTGGCCCGGATCCTGCCCGAGGAAGACATGCCCATGCTCGAGGACGGCACGCCCGTGGACCTGGTGCTCAATCCCCTGGGTGTGCCCAGCCGCATGAACGTGGGCCAGATTCTGGAGACCCACCTCGGGTGGGCCGCGCGCACGCTCGGGTTCCGCGCGGTCACCCCGGTGTTCAACGGTGCCAAGGAAGAGGAAATCCGCGAGGAACTGAAGCGTGCGAGCCTGCCGGAGTCCGGCACCGCGTTTCTGCTGGACGGGCGCACGGGCGAGCCCTTCCACACCCCGACCACGGTGGGGTACCTGTACATGCTCAAGCTTCACCACCTGGTCGCCGAGAAGATCCACGCGCGCGCCACGGGCCCCTACAGCCTGATCACCCAGCAGCCGCTGGGCGGCAAGGCCCGCAACGGCGGACAGCGGTTCGGCGAGATGGAGGTGTGGGCGCTGGAGGCCTACGGCGCGTCCAACGCCCTACAGGAGATCCTCACGGTCAAGTCCGACGACGTGGACGGCCGGACCAAGATCTACGAATCCATGGTCAAGGGCGAGAACACGTTGGAGCCCGGCACGCCCGTGAGCTTCGAGGTGCTGTGCAACGAGATCCGGGGCTTGGGGCTCAATATCCGACTGGATCGGTACAATCACACGGTCAAGACCGGAGAGGAGTGACCCGGACGCCCGCATCGGTTTTGCTGGCCCTGAGATGGGGATGAAGGACTTATGACCGCCGCCTCGACCCACTACGAGAGCATCAATGAATACGGCTCGATCACCATCCGTCTGGCCAGTCCGAACGACATCCGCAGCTGGTCCTACGGCGAGGTGAAGAAGCCGGAGACGATCAACTACCGCACGTACCGGCCGGAGAAGGACGGGCTCTTCTGCGAGCGCATCTTCGGCCCGGAGCGGGACTGGGAGTGCTCCTGCGGCAAGTACAAGGGCATCAAGTACAAGGACATCATCT
>CAZOBJ010000129.1:0-7727 GCA_964577825.1 uncultured Planctomycetales bacterium | reverse complement strand
ACGACTGCGCGCGCCGGGTTCTGCGGGCCATCGCCCGCGGACGGCGCGAGGTGACGATCGGCGGATGGGAGACCTGGGGGGTGACCCTCAAGCGCTTTGCGCCGGGGGTCCTCGCGCGCCTTCTGCGCGGCCGCGAGGTGGACTAGCGGACGGCGCCCCCCGCATCGGACACGAGAGAAGAGGCGCCATGGGGATGGAGATTGCTCTGCTGGCCGTGCTCTGCGCGAGCGGGGCCCTCGCGGCACGAGGCGGCGCTGCACAGCCGGCACAGGCGCGCACGCCGTGCCGCACCATTCAGCGCATGGAGGCGCGCGAGCATCAGCATCTGGTGATGTACGGCACGAGCATCACCTGGGCCACGACCTGGGTGGACCAACTCACCCGCCAGCTGTACCGGCGTTACCCCGGGTATGTGACCAGCACGAACGCGGGGATGAACAGCAAGAACTCGCGGTGGGGCGTGCGCCACCTCGAGGAGCGCGTGCTCGCGCGCAATCCGGACTGCGTGTTCCTGGAGTTCGCCATCAACGACGCCTGTGGGCCCCATGAGGGCTCGCTCGAAGAGTCCCGCAAGAATCTCGAGGACATGATCGACCGGGTGCAGGCGTTCAACTCCGAGTGCGAGGTGATCCTGCTCGTCACCAACCCCGTACAGGGCAAGGCGGCGCCGGTGCGCCCGACCCTGGAGGCCTATTATGATATCCCGCGCGCGGTGGGCCGCGAGCGCGGGCTTCTGGTCATCGACCTGTTTCCACGTTGGGCCGCGGTGCTGCGCGAGGGGCTGGACAAGTTCAAGCATTACGTGCCCGACCTTGTGCACCCGGGCCCTGTGGGGTGCCGCGAGCTCATCACCCCGGCGATCCTGGAGGCCATGGGCGCAAAGCCGCTGGACCCGGATTGACAACGCCCCGTGGGCCAGCGCGACCGGGTCGAAGAGACCCGGATCGAGGGCGTGCGCCGCATCTTTGACGTGAACGTGTTCGGCCCCGTGGCCCTGACCCAGGCCGTGCTGCCCGGCATGCTCGCGCGCGGCGCGGGGCGCGTCGCCGTGGTCTCCAGCGTCCTGGGCAAGTTCGGCGCGCCCGGGCGTCCGGCGTACGCGGCGAGCAAGCACGCGCTGCACGGGTATTTCGACAGCGTGCGCGCCGAGGTGCACGACTGCGGCGTGCGCGTGACCCTGGTCTGCCCGGGGTATGGACCCGCACGACTGCGCGCGCCGGGCTCTGCGGGCCATCGCCCGCGGACGGGGCGAGGTGACGATCGGCGGATGGGAGACCTCGGGGGGATCCTCAAGCGCTTCGCGCCAACGGTCCCCGCGCGCTTCTGCGCGGCCGCGACGTGGACTAGCGGGGCGGCGGCCCCTATCGGACAAGGGAGACGAGCCATGAGGATGAAGACCGCATTGCTGGCCGTGCTCTGCGCGGTCGGGGCCCTCGCGGGCCGAGCCGGCGCCGCAGAGCCGGGACAGGCGCGCACGCCGTGCCGCACCATCCAGCGCATGGAGGCGCACGAGCATCAGCATCTGGTGATGTACGGCACGAGCATCACCTGGGCCACGACCTGGGTGGACCAACTCACCCGCCAGCTGTACCGGCGTTACCCCGGGTATGTGACCAGCACGAACGCGGGGATGAACAGCAAGAACTCGCGGTGGGGCGTGCGCCACCTCGAGGAGCGCGTGCTCGCGCGCAATCCGGACTGCGTGTTCCTGGAGTTCGCCATCAACGACGCGTACGCGCCTTACGAGGTCTCGCTCGAAGAGTCGCGCAAGAATCTCGAGGACCTAATCGACCGGGTGCAGGCGTTCGACCCCGACTGCGAGGTGATCCTGCTCGTCACCAACCCCGTGCAGGGCAAGGCGGCGCCGGTGCGCCCGGATCTGGAGGCCTATTATGACATCCCGCGCGCGGTGGGCCGCGAGTGCGGGCTTCTGGTCATCGACCTGTTCCCGCGCTGGGCACAGGTGCTGCGCGAGGATCCGGACAAGTTCAAGCGTTACGCGCCCGACCTTCTGCACCCGGGGCCCGTGGGGTGCCGCGAGCTCATCACCCCGGCGATCCTGGAGGCCATGGGCGCAAAGCCGCTGGACCCAGACTGACGGCGCCCCGCGGGCAGGCCGCCCCAGGCGGGCCCTACCGCTGGTTCATGCGCACCAGGTTCGCGTACGAGAGCGCCAGGCTGTCGAACGGGTCGCGCTCGTAGCACTGGTCCTGCTCCACGGCGTACCACTCCACCCCGCCGCGCTCGGCCTCGTGCAGGATCAGCGGCCAGTTCAGGTTCCCCTCGCCCACCTCGGCATAGCGCTGGTCGCCCTCCGGGCCGACGACCAGGTCCTTGAGGTGCGCCACGGGCATGCGCCCGGCCAGGCGGCGCACCCAGGCGACCGGGTCCCCGCCGCCGACCTGGACCCAGTAGGTGTCGAGCTCTCCCTTGAGCTGTTCGGGCGACGCCCTGTCGTACAAGAGCTCAAGCCAGGTGCGCGTGCCGAAGCGCATGAACTCGCGCGCGTGATTGTGGTAGGCGAGGTCCAGGCCCGCGCGGGTGAGCCGCTCGGCCACCGGCCCCAGCTCGTCCACGAACCGGTCCACGCCTTCGGCCGTATGGTACGCGGCCGGGAGGTTGGGCACTGCCGGATGCCGGCAGCTCCACAGCTCGTGCACGCGCAGCACCTCGTCGAGCTCGTCCAGGAACCGCTGCCAGGGCACGTGGCTGGCCATGATCTCCAGGCCCGCATCGCGTGCGGCGCGGGCCACGTCTTCGGCCGGGATGGGGCCGATGCCGGAGACCTGCACCCCCGCGTACCCGATGTCCCGGATCTTGCGCAGACTGTGCGCAAGGTCCTCGGCGGTCTTGCAGCTCGCGCGCACGGTATACAGCTGCGCGGCGAACTTGGGATGGGACATGGTCTTTCCTCCAACGCGGCGCCCGTCTGCCGCCCTGCCTTGTACCTGCGGCGCTGGCCGGTGACCTAGCCCTCCGGCGTTGCCTCGGGCGCCGGCGCGGCCTCGGGCGCGGGCGCGGCCGCCTCGACCGGCTCGGCGTTCTTGAGGATCTTCTCCATGGTCGCGTAGTCCTGCTCGGACATGGCGCTCAGTTGCCCGAACCAGAGCTGCGCGTCATCTTTGAGCACCAGCACGTGTTGCTTCACCTCTTGGTCGGCTTCCTCGCTGCGCAGAGAGAACTGCAACCGGGTGCCGGAGAACGGCCCCAAGGTGACCTTGTCCTTGTTCTTGGAGAGGATCTCCAGTTCCTGCTGCTTGTCGATCTGGTCCTCGAACCCGGACTCCATCATCTGGATCATGGAGTTGATCATCTGGTCCGTGGCCGGTATGCCCGCCGGGTGCGGATACAGCATGAACACCGCGGTCTTCGTCTCCTCGCCCCAGGTGAACACGTGCAGCTGCACCTGCTCGTCGCGCAGGTCGAACTTCACGCCCTCGGGCAGCTGGAAGGTGTAGCTGTCGCTCCGGGCCTCTCCGGCCCGGACCCCGGCCGCGAAGAGAACCACTGCCGCGCCGATCCACATCGCCTTTCGCATACTGCCTCCCTTGCTTGTCTGGATGCGCCGCGCGCCTCACCCCTCGCGCAGTCGCACCTGCGGACTCGTTCCGTACTCGATCCGGGCCGGGCGGGCCTGATTTTGAATGGACAGCCGCCCGGCCTCGATCACCAATTCGTTGTAGCTCGAGTTCTGAGGCGTGGCCAGCACCCCCTCCGCATCAATGGTCTCGATGACCTCCCGGCGCGCGGCCAGGTCTTCCCCACCGGCCTCGACGCGGGCCACCGCCTTGGTCAACTGCTCAATGGACCGATACCCGTACCCCACCGGCTCGCGGCCCCGGCCGCCCCGGTACACGAGCTTGAAGTAGTCGGGGCTCGGCTCGTGGTACCGCTTGCCGTCGCGGTCGGTGTTGTCGTATCCGTGCTTCAGGCCCCGGTACTGGTCGTCGTGGAACATCACGCACGCGTCCTCCGCGCCCTTGCAGAACATGCGCAGGCCCTGGTGATTGCCCCCGGGCGCGCTGTTCGGGTACCCCATGGCGTCCTGGACGCTCAAGCACGCGCCGTTCTCCCAGATCACGCGGCCGTCGGTCCACAGGTACCCCTGGTTGCCGTTCGGATACGTGTCCACGATCCCGTACACGGACACCTCCACCGGCCGCAGCCCGGTGATAAAGGCCACCTGGTCCACGTAGTGGCAGCCCACGTAGGTGAACATGTCCGAGTTCTCGCACGTGCACCAGTTCATGAAGTTGCTGTCGCGGTAGTACCACGGTTCGATCATGGTCGCCTGGGCGAGCATGAACTCCCCGAAGTCGCCCTTCCGGTACATGTCGCGCGCCATGAGCGCCCGGTCGTCGAGCCGCTTGTGGTATTCCACGCCCACGAACAGGCCGCGCTCGCGCGCCAGGCGCTCGATCTGCGTGGCTTGCCCGTAGCTAAGCACCAGGGGCTTGACCGTGAGCACGTGCTGGTCCGCCTCGAGCGCGGTCTTGACCGCCCGGTAATGGAGCTGGTCGGGCAGGGCCACGAACACGATCTGCCGCGGGGCCATGCCGCGGACCACCTCCTCGAACAGGTCGGGGAACTTCTCCTGCGGGTCGACCCGGGTGAAGTCCGGGTGCGGGGTGAAGGTGTGGCCCGGGAACGCGTCCGACAAGGACGAGCTCTCGGCCAGGGTGCGCAGGGGCGCGCCGTTGAGCGCGCACACGTGGACCGCGTCCACCAGGCCCTCGCGCTGGAGCTGGTAGACGCTCGGGAGGATCTGGACCTCGGTGATCATCCCGCCGCCGACAATGGTCATCTGAAAGGGCGCTTGCGCCATGCGTGGACTCCTTTGCCAGGGAAGGGCGCGGCTACGCGCGCGCGGAGCCGAGCACCGCGTCGCAGGCCTCGTCGAGCACGGCCAGCCCCTCGTCGAGCGCCTCACCCGGGATCGTGAGCGGCGGGGCGATCTTCACGCACCCCCCGCCCACGCCCACGGGCGCGAACATGAGAAGCCCGCGCTCGAAGCAGGCCTCGTTGATGCGCATGGCGGTCTCGGCGTCGGGCTCCTTGGTGCCGGGCTTGACGATCTGGAGCCCGGCCACGAGCCCGCGGCTCTGCACGCAGCCGACCGGCCCGGGGTGCTTGCGCTGGACGGAGAGCAGGCCCTCGCGCAACGGCGCGTCCAGGGCGGCGGCCCGGTCGGCGAGCTTCTCGTGGAAGAGCACCTTCAGGTTCGCGATCGCGGCCACCACGGGCAGGGGGCTGCCCGAGTGGGTGCTCGTCATGGACCCGGGCGCGTACAGGCCCATGATGTCCTCGCGGCCGATCACCGCGCTCAGGGGCAGGCTGGAGGTGATGCCCTTGCCGCAGCA
This sequence comes from uncultured Planctomycetales bacterium, assembly GCA_964577825.1. Taxonomy (GTDB): domain Bacteria; phylum Planctomycetota; class SZUA-567; order SZUA-567; family JAFGNG01; genus CAZOBJ01. The sequence continues at coordinate 2,367 of CAZOBJ010000129.1, read as the reverse complement.
GATCAGGTCCGGCTCGATGCCGTAGTGCTCGTAGCAGAACATCTTGCCCGTGCGGCCGAACCCGGACTGCACCTCGTCCATGATCAGCACCACGTCGTGCTCGCGGCACCAGGCCTCCAGCTTCTGCGCGTACTCGTCGGGCAGAAAGTCCGGGCCCACGCCCTGGTAGCTCTCGGAGATGACCCCGGCCACGTCCGCGCCGGTGAGGTCGTTCTCCTCGAGCGTGCGCAGGAACTGGTCGAAGCTCGTGTCTTCGTTCTTGTATCCGTCCGGGAAGGGCGTCTGCACAAACCCGACGTCCGTGCGCACGATCCACTGCTTGCCCCCGGCCATGCCCCCGGCGAGCTGCGCGCCGAGCGTTCGACCGTGGAACGCGTTGTCGAACCCGATGATCACGTGCTTGCGCTCGCCGCCCTGCTGCACGCCGTAGGTGCGGGCCAGCTTGATGGCGTTCTCCGTGGCCTCGGAGCCCGTGCTCAGGAAGAAGACCTTGTACCGGGCCTTGCGCGGGGCCAGGGGCACAAGCATCTCCGCGAGCTCGGCGCGCGCCTCGTGGCTGAACACATAGGTGGTCAAGAGCGGCTTGTCGATCTCCGCGCGCAGGGCCTCGCAAATCTCCCGGCGGCCGTGGCCGGCGTTGGTGATGAGCACGCCGCTGGACCAGTCGAGCCACATGTTGCCCCAGGGGTCCCAGACCTGCACCCCCTCGGCGCGGTCCCAGAGCATGGGCGGCTGCCCGAGCATGGACCGGGGCTCGTGCTCCTCGAGCTTGGCGAACACGGGCAGGCTCTCCGGCACGGGCAACCTTGTCTGGATGCGCCGGTACGGGGTGTCCACGTGCTGTACCTTCCGCGGGGTCAGGTTGTACTTCGCGGCACTGGCCATGCTGTGGTCTCCTTGGCTAGGGCGGTGCGTCGCCGGACTCGACAACTCGCGCATCGTGCGTTCGGGCGCGCGAACCGTCCATGATAGGCCCGGCGTGCGCCGCGCGCAAGGCGTTGTTCTTCGCTCGAAGGCCGCGTCGTCCGTAACGCACCCGCCTCGGGGCGCAAGCAAGGCGCGGTCCACGCATTTGACAACGCCCCTGCGCCCTGTATGGTATACATTACCTAAGGTAGTGCGCAGCCTGCGGATGCGCCGATGGGTACATGCGCTCCCGGGCGGCCCGGAGCCGTGTGCGATCGGCCCGCAGCGCAAACGCGCCGGCGGGGTGCCTATGGAATCCCGGTCTTTCTCACGCGCACCCGGTCTCATGGAGCTCCTCGCATCCGTGGCCATGATCCTCGTGGCCCTGTCCCTGTTTCTGCCCATCTACGAGAGCGCCCTAACCCACTCCCGCTACGTCGGCTGGCGGGCCGAACGGCACAACGACGCGCACAACGACCCGGACCTGGTGGCCTTCTACGACTTCCAGCGATGCAACGGCGTGGTGCTGCGCAACAAGGCCCGCCGGATCACCAGCCGCCACTACGTGCCCGAGATCCTGGACGCCGAAATCACCGGAGGCCGGCTCGCCAAGGGACGCTGGCCCCAGGCCGGCAAGACCGCCCTGTACTTCGACGGGATGACCCGGATCGAGATCCCTCACTGCAGCGAGTTCGAAATGGCCGACGAACTCACCCTCGAGGCCTGGATCCGGGCCCTTCCGCGCACCACCGGAGGGCCATTCTACCTGTTCAGCAAGTTCGATGCGCACGAGCCCCCGTGGATCGGGCCCGCGCTGTGGTTGGCCGGCCCCATGGGCCTGGACCTGGGCGGATGCATCCCCAACGAGACCTGTCGGACACTGACCTCGCAGGCGATCTTTCCGCCCTACGCCGTCGAGGAGGTCCGTGCCGGCGCCTGGCACCACGTGGTCCTCTCGGGCGACGGCCGGATGACCCGGCTGTACCTGGACGGCCGCCTGGTGGGCGAGCGGGCCCTGTCCGCGGTCTCCAGGGACTTGGCCCTCAACCAGGCGCCCCTGTACGTGGGCATGCCCGGCCCCCATGTGCGGCCCACCGGCAGGGCGCGTGCGTTCAAGGGCTGGATCGACGAGATGGCCGTGTACAAGCGCGAACTCACCCTGGTCGAGGTCCGCCGCCTGTACAAGAACGGCAAGCCCTAAGACGCGGGCCGCGCGCCCGCGAACCTCAGCCACAGGCCGCTCCTCCGGCGCGCCGCAGGCCCCGCGTGGGGGGCGCAGGGGCGCGGGGCGTTTTCTCCTTGCGGGCGCTCGAGGTTGTGGTTTACTATTTGCATACGCACGCGATACGCCGAGACCTGTCTACAGCACGGTGCTTCCCGATACGGAAAGGAGAGTCCTGATGGCGCGCAAGATGCTCACCATCGACGGCAACACGGCGGCGGCCTACACCGCGCATGCCA
>CAZOBJ010000128.1:0-7881 GCA_964577825.1 uncultured Planctomycetales bacterium | reverse complement strand
ATCGACACGAGCACCGCGGGCCTGTTCCAGCCCACCATCACCGGCGGCGACGCGCCCAGCCTGGGGACGCTCACCTTTGACGACACGGGCGACGGCGCCATCACGATCACGATCACCGACGACACCCTGACCGTCACTACCGGGGTCTCCGTGCTCGAAAGCGCGGGTACCACCCAGACCATCAACGGCGGAGACGGTGGCGGCGACGACGTGTTCATCCTGGGCGACGCGGTGGGCGGCACGGGCGCGACCATCACCATCAATTCCGGAAGCGACCTCCTGCTCGGCGGCAACCTGAGCACCCGGCTCGTGGGCTCGCACCTGACCGTCACGGGCGGCAACGACCTGACGATCAACGGGACCGTGGACGACGTCGGCGGCACCTACGGCATTATCAAGAACGGCGGGGGTGTGCTCAGCCTGAACGCGGACAACACCACGGCTGGGTTCGCCGGCGGCGTGACGCTGAACGCGGGTACCCTGTCGGCCGGGGACAACGACGCCCTGGGCACGGGCGCCCTGACCGTGGGCGGCAACACCGCCCTGCATATCGCCAACGGCGTGAACCTGACCGCGGCGGGCGGCGTGGCCATCGGCGCGGGCAACACCTTGGCCCTGGACGTGGACAACGGCGAGACGGGCGCCATCGCAGGCGTCGTGTCCGGAGCAGGCGCCATCAACATCACGGACACCGGCACCTTCACGCTCGCCGGCGCGAACACCTTCAGCGGCGGGACGACCCTCAGCTCCGCGGCCACGGTGAACGTGGGCAACAGCTCCGCCTTGGGAACCGGCGGCGTGGACGTGAACGCCGCGGCGACCCTGAACCTGGACAACGGCGTGAACCTGGCCAATGCCCTGGACCTGACCGACTCGGGCGTGACCCTCGGGGTGGCGGCCGGCGAGTCGGCCACCGCGTCGGGCGTGATCTCCGGGGGCAACGGCCTCACCTACACCGGCGGGGACGCGACCGCGGCCCTGACCCTGTCGGGCGCGAACACGTTCACCGGCGGGACTACGCTCAATTCCGGCGTTCTGGACTTGGCAAATGACAGCGCCCTGGGCACGGGCAATCTGACCCTCGGCGGGCCGGCCACGGTCCGGCTGTCCGGGGTCACCATCGGCAACAACATCGCCGACGGCGGCAACGCACTGACTCTGAGTGGCCAGGGCACGCTCGGCGGCGTGCTCAGCGGCACCGGGGGCCTGACCCTCAACGCCCCGGGCCAGACAATCACCCTGTCGGGCGCGAACACGTTCACCGGGAACGTAGGCATCACCTCCGGCACGCTGGACCTGACCGGGACGCTGGCCGACGGGAACAACGTCACGATTACGGACAACACGGGCACGTATCGGGTCGGCGCAGACGACACGATCAACGCCCTGGACCTCGACGGCAACGACGACGGCAACGCGGGCACGGTGAGCGTGGCGGCAGGCAGCACCTTGACCCTGAACGCGGCCTCGGACCTGTCCGACGGCCTGCTGAGCATCTTCGCCAACGGCGACACGCAGGCGTACGGGGCGATCAATGCCGACGCGGCCGGCGTCACGCTGGACGACGACACCAAGGTCCAGGTGCAGGTGACCGGCACCATGAGTTCGGGCACGCAGCTGATCATCATCGACGCGGACGCCAATGCCATCACCAACGAGCTGCAGCTCACGACCGCGGACGTGTCGGACAATGCCCTGCTTGTGGATTTCCTGGTCGACGGCGCGGCCGACAACCTGGTCGCGCTGACCGCCCAGGTGCAGACCGCCTCCTCGGTCATGCCTACGGCCACCGACGAGCAGCGCGCCATCATCGACGGGGTGGTCTCGGCGACCGGCCAGACCGGGCTCGCGGCCGGGCTGCAGGACGCGGTCTTCGCCCTGTCCTCCGACCCGGAGCTCCAGGCGGCGGCCGATCAGCTGGGCACCCCAAGCGCGACCCAGGGCGGGAATCTGGCCCTGGCCGGCGAGCGCGCCTACCGGCGGGGACAGTCCGTACGCACCGGCGACCTGCGCCTGGCCATGGCCCACGGGCTCGCCGACGGTCCGATGGGGCCGTGCGGGCCCACCGGCGCCGTGTCCGGCTCGAGCCAAGCGCAGGTCTGGGCCAACACCTTCGGGACCTGGGGCGACCAGAACAGCCGCGGCGGCCACAGCGGATACGAGTGGGACACCCGCGGCCTGATCCTGGGCATGGACCGCCAGTTCAACCGGCTTGCACTGGGCGTGTCGATGGGGCACTCGTACACGGACGCGGACTTCGACCACATCGACCTGGATCAAGAGACCGATGCGTGGAACGCCGGTGTGTACGGCACCTATCTGGCCGACGCCTGGTACCTGGAGGGCGGCCTCGACTACGGGCGCAGTTGGACCGACGGCGAACGGGGCATCCGCATCGGCGCCTTCCAGGCCACCGCTTCCAGCGACAACCGGGACGCGGACACCTACACCGGCTACCTGGGCGGCGGGTACGAGTTCGCCAGCGGCAACTGGACCCTCACGCCGCAGGCCACTCTGACCTACGCGTACTATGACCAAGAGGCGTACGAGGAGGAGTTCACCGACGGGACCGTGCTCTACGCGTACGAGGACATGGACCAGGACTCGTTCACCAGCCGCCTGGGCCTGGAGATCGGGTACGCGTTCACCGACCGGGTGACCGGCACGATGCGCGGATCCTGGGTGCACGAATACTGCGACAATCAGGGCGCGGCCAAGAGCCGCTTCGGCACCAACGGCGCCTGGCAGACGACCCATGGGCTGGACCCGGCCGACGACAGCTACCTGGTCGGCGCGGGCGTAGAGGCCCATCTACAGCCCAATGTCGTGGCCTATGCGGACTACACCTGCGAGCTGAAGGACGACGCCACAGCCCACGACGTGGGCCTCGGTCTGCGCATCGCGTTCTGAGCAGTGTACTCGTTCCGGGCCCCGCGGGGACGCTCCGCGGGGCCTACCGCACGGTCTCGGCCGGCCAGAACCGCCAATCCTTGATCCTGTGCCAGGCGCGCGTACAGACACACGCGAGGCACGACGCGGATGCGCCATGCCTCGCGTATTTGGCCGGAACTGAGGGCTGCGCCGCTCACTTCTCCTGCGGGCACTTCTTCAGGCACAGAAACCAGTCCAGGCAGGTGTAGTCCTCGCCCGCCTCGTCGACGCGCTCCTTCGCGCTGCCGCAGGAGCCGGGCGGAGGCACGATCACGTCATCGCCGGGCTGCCAGTTGGCCGGCGTGGCGATGTCGTGCTCGTCGGAGTACTGCATGGCGACAAGCAGGCGCTTGACCTCCTGCATGTTCCTGCCGTTGGAGAGCGGGTAGTACAGGATGGCCCGCACGACGGCGTCCGGGTCGATGATGAACACGGCGCGCACCGCCTGCGTGGTACTGGCCGAAGGCTGAAGCATGCCGAAGGCCCGGGCCACGTCCATGGTCAGGTCGCTGATCACCGGGAACAGGACCTCGACCTCTTTCATCCCCTTGTACTCGATGCGCTCCTTGATCGTGCGCAGCCAGGCGATGTGGCTGTACGTGCTGTCGATGGACAGGCCCAGGAGCTCGCAGTTGAGCTCCTTGAACTCGTCGGCCATGCTGGCGAAGGTCATGAACTCCGTCGTGCACACGGGCGTGAAGTCCGCCGGGTGCGAGAAGAACACGACCCACTTGCCCTTGTAGTCCTTGGGGAAGTTGATCGTCCCCTGGGTGGTCTCCGCCTTGAACTTCGGCGCCTTGTCGCCGATCAGCGGCATGCGGTTCCCCTCAGTAGAGCACATAGGTCTCTCCTCTCCGTGTGTGCGTCTCTTGGTCACATTCCGTCGGCCGGCGGTACGCGAGCGCGCACCCGCTGCGTGCGCCAATTCCGTCTGCTTGGCGCCTTCGCTGACAATTCTCGTTCCACGGTCCCAAACGGAGCGTCGAATGCCTCGCTGTTGCGTGCACCGCGCGCTTCGCGCTATCCGCAAACTGTCGACGCTGCGCGCCGGCCCGCGGCCTGTCGAGTCTCCGCCCAGGCCTCCCGCGACCGCCTGGGCGCGACGCGGCTCTTCTCTCCATATGCTTCTCCGAACAGGAGTTGCACTCGCTCTGAAGCACAGGCCTCTGCCCGGGCCAGGCGTGCGCACTCGGCTGTCCGCAGGCTGGCCCGGGCGCAGGCGGCGAAGGCCACGCGGCCGGTCCCCAAGCGCCTCGCCTGCTGGGGACCGCATGCCGGTTGTCTCAAGACCCGTGCGCTCGTCTCACGCCTGCTCCACGCGGAAGGTGCCCACCGCGAGCGGGCCCACGGACTGGCCCCGGTCCAGGAACAGAGTGAGCTGAGCGCCCTTGCGCGCGTACCGCGAGGCGGGCAGGTCGCGCATCCGGCCCGCGGCGTCGGCGTGGCGCACGCGCAGCCGGGCGCGCGGCGGCACGGCCAGGTGCAGGCGTTCGCCGTCCGAGGCCTGGGTGCCGATATTGAGCACGCTCGCCACGACCAGGAACCCCGTGTGCGCGTCCGAGGCGGTGTGCGCGTCCGAGGCGTCGAGCAGGATCGGGCCCAGGTCCGCGCCCGTGGTCCACGCCGCCAGGCGCCCGCCCGCCAGCCAGGCGAGCAGGTTGCGAAGCTGCACCTGGCGCACGCGGTCGAGGACACGCGGGGTCTCGGCCAACCGATACGGCAACAGTCCGATCCGCCGGCCCCGCCGCTCGCCCGCGAGCACGCCCGCGGTCACGTGCTCGCCGTGCAGGCCATGGAAGTGGGTGACCGCCTTGAGGCCCGCACCTGCGGTCCGCCAGGCGCGGCGCACGTCCCTCACGGTGAGCGCCGCCGGCGCAAAACGTTGCGCGCCGCGGTTCACGGGATGCCGGGTGGGCCGCTCGTGCACGGCCTCGCCGTGCCCGAGCTTCCGGCCCAGGCGCACCCCCAGGCGCGAGGCGAGTCCGAGGGCGGCGAATCGCTCCACCGCGTCCGCGTCCAGGAGCACGTTGCCCTGGTCGAGCCAGGCCTGCGCTTCCTTGCGCGTCTCAGGCGCGGTCTCGGCCGAGAGGACCGCCACCGGACTGGGGCCGAAGGTCACCGGCATCCCAAGCCGCCACAGCACGGGCGCGACCTTGGACCCGTACGGGTCCACGCCCGACTGCTTGCGCAACAGGCCCACCGACTCGCTGAACCCGACCCGCACGCCCGCCGGACGGGCGCGGTCGGGGATCGCCTCGGCCACGCGCTCGTGCGCGGCGAGCGCCCGGCGCAGGGCCGGCACGCCCGGGTGGTCGGGGGCGACGCGCTCCTGGACCCAGTGGAAGGCGTAGATCGTGTGCGCGCGGAACCCGGCCACCACGTGCGCGCGCACCTTGGTGCCGAAGGCCACGCGCGGGCTCATGCCCCACGGGGTATGGGGGAACCAGTCCACCTCGCTCTGGACCTCGGTCCGGTCGGACAGAATGCTCTTCTGGTACACCGAGTCCGCAAGGCCGTGCAGGAACACGGTGCGGTCGTTGTCCCGGTACCATCCGAACCCGGCGCGGGCCACGGGCCGGTTCGCACCGGCGAAGGTCTGTACAAGCTCGCGCGCGTCGCGGCCGTCCACGCACGCGATGTTCGACGAGGTGAGCATCAGCCCCACCGTCACCCGCGGGTCCACGGCGTGCACGCTCTCGCGGATCAGGGCGGCGAGCTCCAGCAAGGTGTCGCGCTTGAACGTCATGTACGCGCGCTTGAGCCGGTTCGGGGCCGGGTCCTCGCACGCGGCGGCGATGCTCTCGAAGGTCTCGGTCCGGCCCGTGCGTTCGTTGAACGCGCGGATGTGCAAGTCGCAGAAGCAGAAGGTGTAGTCGCCGTGTGCCGCGTAGCGGAAATTGTCGTCCACCATGATCACCCCGGGCCCCGCACGGGCGAGCGCCCGGTAATAGGACCGCGCGTACGCGCGCAGCGCCTCGTCCAGGGGGCAAGGCCGGTTCGGGGCCTCGCGGCCGATCACGTCGCGCATGGGCTGCGTGTAGGGCACGGTGGACGGCGCGCCGAGGGGCTCGTACGGGAATCCGTGCACGAACCACCCCACGTTGAAGTCCACTCGAATGCCGCGGCGGGCCAGGTCCTCGACCACCGTGTACAAGAACGCCCCGCGCTCGTCGAGCGCCTCGGGCGGGGGAAAGGCTGCCTCCTCGCCGTACAGCTTGGGCACGAGCTGGATGCGCGTGATACCCAGCTTCGCACACCAGCCGGCCGTGCGCTTGCGGTCGGCCGCGGTCCTGCATCGATTCAGGAAAATACGCGGAATGAACTCGAGCTTCTTCATACTGTCTCCCCCGGGTCTTGTTCTTCCCCTTCAGGCGCAGCGGCCTCGGTGCGGTCCGCGCAACGGATCGTGCCCGCGGGGCACCTGAACTGCTCGATCCACAGCGCGTTGCGCGTCGCGCAGATCTCCCGCGCGCACTATCCTACACCCCAGGCAAGAACGCAAGGCCCTGGCCGGACCCGCGTCGCGGACCGCCCATGGCCCGCCTCCCGGGAAACCCGTTGACAGCGGCCGGCCGGGGTGGTGGCATCTGTGTCGCCGTAGTCCCTGGACAAGACGTGGACAGAGAGGAGCAACGCCGTACCGCTCCTGCACCGCGCGCCGCGCCCGAGGCAGCCGCCTCCCACGCAGGGCGGTGCGAGTCTGCCCTCTCTGAGAGATTTGCCGGCGCAGAAACTGGTCCACGAGAAGGCTCGACTGTTCACAACCCGTCGCAGGAGAGGAAGGCCCCATGGCCCGTCAATGCACGTTTGAGCAAAGCAGGCACGGACGCACGCGCGTGACGCGGGTCTCGCTCATGCGCGAGGGCGAGCGGATCAGCGGGTTGGAGATCTGGCACCTGCCCATGCGCATCGGGTCGTGCGAGGTGCACCTGGGCGGCATCGCCGACGTACAGACCCACCGGGCCCACCGCAAGCAGGGGCACGCCTCCGTGGTGATGCGCGAGAGCGTGGACTGGATGCAGGCGCACGGGGTCGACGTGAGCGTGCTCTTCGGCATTCCGGGCTTCTACTGGCGGTGGGGGTACGTCACCACGCTCCTTGCCGCCACCACCGCGCAGATCCCCACGCGCCAGGCCGAGCAGGTGCGGCGCACGGCACGGCCGCGGCGGTTTCGCGCCACGGACATGGACGACGCCCTGCGCGTGTACAACCGGGACAACGCCCGCAGGACCGGGACCATCGTGCGGCGCAAGTCCACCTGGACCCCGTGGCGCACGGGCATCGAGTATCGCGCGCCGAACGAGGTCTACCTGTATCCGGTCCGGGGCAGGGTCGGGGCGGTGGCGGGCTTCACGCTGCGCGCCGACAAGGTGGCGTGCGCGGAGCTCTCCATCGCGGACCCGGCCGCGTGCGGCGCCGTCCTGCGCCACGCCGCGGACCTGGCCGTGGCCCGGCGGGTGGAGACCGTCCTCTTCCACCTGCCCCCGGACCATGCGTTCGCGGACTATCTGCGCGAGCAGGGGTGCGACCTGCGCGTGCACGTGCCCCGCGTGGCCGGCGGCATGGCGCGGGTCATGAACCAACAGACCACGTTCCGGAAGATCGCGCCCGAGCTGTGTCGGCGGCTCGCCGAGTCGCGGTTCCACGCCTGGTCCGGCACGGTCGCAATCAGAACAGACCTCGGCACCACGCGGCTCGTCGTGAACAAGGGCGCGGTGCGCGTGGGCGAGAGCAAGGACCGCGCGGACGTGCGGCTGCGCGTCTCCCAGGAGCGGCTCACCCAGCTCCTGTTCGGGTTCCAGCCCGTCTCGTTTCTCCTGGCGCACACCGACACGCGGCTCGCGGGCCGCGACGCGCGCGAGCTCCTGGGCGCCCTGTTCCCGCGCGGCGAGGCGTATATGTGGTGGCCCGACCGCTTTTAGATAGGCGGGGCCGGTTCGCGTCGTTGTA
>CAZOBJ010000127.1:5896-7996 GCA_964577825.1 uncultured Planctomycetales bacterium | reverse complement strand
ATTCTGGGTAATGATGTGGTCGCCAACGCAGCGTCGGCTTTCCCGTTTCCCAGGGAGATGACCGACCCAGTCCAGGGCATAGTTAGTCATTGCCTCAGACTTGTCCGACCGGTTCTTGAGTAGATCCCATACGCCGTAGCTGACTTTGAGGAGCATATCTCGAAGCATCTCCGTGTCGTGGATAGAGTCATATTCGCCACCCAGCTCAATCCACCAGAAATTGTGCCCAAGACTACGATGCGGAAGGTCGTCGGGGCTTGCGTAGTAGTCTGCCCATTCTGGGCGCACGAATGGCTGAGGGGTATCCATCTCCCGGCCCTGAATGAGACAGCTCATACCCATGGTCTTCCTGTCTGCTTCAGCTGGCAGGATGTCTTCGTCGAATTCTGATGAAGACTCGCGTCCGATCCTGTATTCGGCTCCAGCAAGATGGGCGAGGATGCTGTCGCCGCTGCAATCGGCAAACAGGTTGGCTTCGACTGTGTGGGTAGTCTCAGTGGTGAGCTGCCAGCCTTTGACTGACTCTATAGTGTTGTTCTCCGTTTTGGCCGAGTTGCAAGAGCAGTTGAGGAGGAGTGTGATGTTCGGCTCAAAGCGCACCATCTGGTAGAGGACTGCATCCCACATTGCATAGGTTGGGGTAGGGTTTAGGTATAGGTTCTCAAGTTCGATCTCCTCAAGGATGCCGGTTTCGCGGTTATTCGGGCCGTGCGCGCCGCTGATCCACATTCGGATTTCGCTTGAGGCATTGCCGCCGAGCACGGGCCGGTCGTGCATCAGCGCCACTTCGCTGCCGCGTCTCGCTGCGGCAATAGCGGCGCACATGCCTGCAATGCCTCCACCTACGACACAGAAATCAACCTTGTGGGATATCTCTTTCATAGCTTCCCTTCGCTCCATGCTGTTTCAGTGAATGGCATGCAATTCTTTGCCATGTTATCTGAGGGGCTCCCCATTGTCAAGACCAAGACGGGCCGGGATCAAGGTAGTCTGCGGAGCCGTCGGTCGCCGGAACGGAAGGAGCCCGTAGGGCGACTGAAGTTCCAGCAATCGGACGCACCCGCGCGTCCTCCCCCTTGCCTCCAGCCCCCCCCGTGATACAGCTCGGCCGGCGTGCGGTCGCCCAGCGCATGGTGCGAACGCTCGTCGTTGTAGAACCGCAAGTGCGCGTCCAGCCCGGCCCACGCCTCCCGCCCGTCGGCTCCGGCCCCATGCCGGAGAGCGTCAGGTAGCCGGTCGTCATGGCCACCTCCACCAGGAAGCACGTGCCAACCACGACGACAAACCCGACGACGTGTGACGGGCTGACGCGGGGGTTCGCGAAGGCAACACCCGGAACCGGGACCAGCAGCCCGAGGAGCGTCAGCTGCCTTCTCGTTTCCGATCCTGCGGACTCGCGCGACCGCAGGGTGCGCGGCCACTTCGCCCCAGGCGTCTGGTCCCCACGTCAGCGCCGGCTTACGACCGCAACTGCCTAGGCGCCGTGCCTCCTGCACAGCCACAGGCAAATCCGCTCAAGCCAATGGCGCGGCTCGGGCCCCCAAACGGCATACAGGGCATAAAGGGCCACCAGGGCAATCAATAGCACCCAAAGAACCCGGAAGACCTTGTGTATCCGAGGAAGGATCGCCTGAGCGCTTTTCGGTTCGGCGCTCTTTTCCCACTCAGGCAAGCCCAGCCGCAGGAAATCGGAGTCTCGTTCGATATCGCGAACGGCTTTCCGGTGCTCGGCATAGTTTTGGTAGCAGAACCAAAGCTGAACGACAGACACCACCGCCACGAGGAGAATCGCCACCGCTGCGCCAATACGCACCCAGCTCGGCTCTTGCGAAATCTGGTCGCCCAATGCCGCCGCCGCGCCCAGGAAGCTCACCGTCCACACGGGGATGTACCAGCGGAAGTTGCGGTACCGCGTCAGGTCCGCAGTGAGCTTCTGATAGTAGGCGATCCGGGCGGCGTTGTGGTCGTCGATCTTCCTCTCCCTTCGCCCTTCCTGCGTCATGGCGTCTGCTCCTACGCGCCTCCTTCGGCATCCCTGCTCAGTCGTTCACGAGCACGGCGTAGCGATAGGTGAGCGTCAGGTCCTCGCCGCGGCCCAGG
>CAZOBJ010000127.1:2542-5796 GCA_964577825.1 uncultured Planctomycetales bacterium | reverse complement strand
GTTCACGAGCACGGCGTAGCGATAGGTGAGCGTCAGGTCCTCGCCGCGGCCCAGGCGCACGGTCCAGAAGAGCTCGTTGCGCTTGTTCACGGACCACGCCCCCTCCTCGCGCAGTACGCGCGTGGGCTCGCCGTCCGCTTCTAGGAGCTCGCCCGAGAACCGCCGGCGGATCACCAGCCGGATCGCCTCGTCGCGGTGGTTAGTGACCGACAGCGTCCCCTGCACCGTGGTCTTGCGATAGTCGTCGCCCCCGATCCACACCAGCTCGCGGGTGCCCTCCTCCTCCTGCTCGGTGCTGCGGGTGCGCACGCTCAAGGCCTTGGTGACGTGCACGGTGGCCTGCTCGCCGGGGTTGGTCCAGTAGCTCATGCGCTGGCCGTGGAACCGGCCGTCGGAGACCACCATGGCCGGGGCCGTGGTCATGGGAAACTCGAGCGGATTGCGGAACCGCACCGCGTCCCAGGCCGCGTCCCGGTACTTGTCCGGATCGTTGCGCCGCTCGTGCTCGGGCACGTGCCGCCCGTCCGCGCGCCGGGTGTCGGGCACGATCCACTCCACGATGCGCTCGTACGTCGCCTCGCCCGCGGCCACCTGCACCGCAAGCGACTCGCCCTCGCGCAGCGTGGTGGGTCCCAGGTCCTGGTAGTGCATGTCCGGGCCCTGGCCGTGCGGCGTGGCCGACCAGTCGATGCCCGCGAAGGCCTCCGCGCCCCGGCCCGGCGCGGCCCGCTGTTGCAGGGCCACGTTGTACGTGGCCGCGTGCCCGGAGGGGGGCTCGCGGTTGATCTCCTGGAAGAACTGCGCCCAGGTCGTGCCCAGGGACAGGGGCGAGGTGACGTGCGCGAACTCGATGCTCGGGAACCCGGAGATGAGCGAGAGCCTCGCGCCGTCCAGGTCCTCGAGCTCGTTCTTGACGACCGCCTTCTGCCGCACGGTCAGGCGGTCCGCGTTCGAGATGTCCACCTCGTAGCTCGGGGCCCAGGCCAGGCCCTTGGACAGGTACCGGATGCGCACCGCGGTCGGCTCCGGCGCGCCCTCGCCCACGGTCAGCACCAGCGTGGGCCGGGTCTCGGGGACCTCGCCCACGTCCTGCACCTGGGCGTACAAGACTTCATGCGGCTCCACGAGCGCGATGCCCCGGTCCGTGTCCACGACCAGGAACGTGCGCGACGGCTGCTGGCCCCGGGGTCGCGAGATCGAGGAATAGTAGTGGCGCTGCGGCCGATAGTCGCGCGCCCAGTCCTCGTGCGCGCCCTCCGGCGCGCCGAGCACGGTGCCGGAGACCGGGCTGCGCTCCTTGTCGCGCAGGTGCAGGACCACCCGTCGGCCGGCGAGCGCCTTGTGAAGGTCCAGGCCCAGCGCCTGGCCGACCGGCACCGCCTCCTCGCGCACGGTCATACGGACCTCGACCGGCACCGCGCCGTGCACCCACAACGTGCCGTGCACGGGCTCGGGCATGCAGTCGACCCGGTACGCGCCCGGACCGGGCAGCGTCGCCTCGCGCTCCACGAGACACAGCCCGTTCTTGAACAGGCCCACGGACACCACGGGCGCATCCACCACCGCTTCGCTCGCGTGCGCCCCGGCGAGCAAACACGCCAACCCCACGGCAACCGCAATCCGACCGGACATGCGTGGTCTCCTTTGTGCGCGGCGGGGCCCCTGCGGGCCCGCTCCAGACGGATTCTTCACCATGCCCTGCGTCCGGCATCCTACGCCATGCGCCGCGTTTTGCCACGCAAAATCTCGAGATGTGCGCGCGCCCGCCCCGCGCAGCGCGGATCGGGTCAGTTGCGCCCGTACGCGCGCCACAGGCTCGCCACCGTGCCTGGAGACAGGCGCAGGCCGAACTCGCGCGCCAGGCGCGCGGCCGCCGGACGCGGGCCGCCTTCCGCGTCCACGGCGTCGAGCACCCGGGCGATGGCCGGCCACGTGAGCCGCCGGCCCGGGGGCGCATACGTCTCGCCCGCGGGGTCCAGGAAGGACCGCCCGCAGCGCAGGCACCGCAGGCACGGCACGCGCAGCCGCGCGCGCACCGCGCGGGGACCGGTGGCCAGGTGCCACACCCGCCGCTCGCGCCAGTCGTGCAGCTCCGTCGTGCCGAAGCCGCAGTGCGGGCAGGCCGGGTTCTGTGCCCAGCCCACGAGCACCGCCTCGGCGTGCGCGTCCGTCACGAGAGCATCTCCTCGTCGTAGTACCGGTTCTGCCAGTCCTCGGGCCGCTTGGCATTGTCTGCCACCGCGCCCTGGCCGCCCCAGCCGTGCAGGTACAGGCGCGGGCGCAGCCCCTGGCGCGCGCGGTGGAGCACGTCGGCGTTGAGCCGCACCACGCGGCGCGCCCACCGCCGTCCCTGCCGGGCCATGAGCCTGCGCGCCAGCTCGCCGCACCCGTCGTCTTCCGGCCACCCGTACACGCAACGCATGCATGGTCTCCTCGCGCGTCTTTGCTTCGCCGATTCTTCCGACCCCTTGTCCGAGTGCAGTGCCTGGAGCGGATCCCGCAGTTCAGTTGCGCTCGGAGTGCGCCTGCGCCTCACCGGGCGCGCGCTCCTCGCCCTGGCCGAAGACCGCCGTGCGGTACGCGTCCACGAGCCGCGCGGCCGCGCACTCCAGGCGCGCGGCGCACCGGAAGGTCGCCCGCCGGTACCCGGTCCCGTCCGCGCGCACCGCGGCCGCGAGCCCGATGCGCGTGACCGCGGCCCAGTACGCGAGGCCCGCGCCCGCGAGGCGCACGAAGTACCGCCGCGCCGCGCCCAGGCTCGCGGGCGGCAGGGTCACGCTCACGGGCACCGCGCGGCCGGGCAAGAGCACCCATAGCCTGCGGCAGGCCCGGCACGCCTGGCCCCGCCCGTCCGGGGCCGAGCCGAACTGCGCAAGCGGGCACGCCTCGCACGGCCCGCCCGGGGTGCCGCGGCCCTCCTCCGCGTCCGGGGCAAAGCAGCGGGGCGGACCGTCCGCGGCCCCCGTGGGCCAGTAGGCGCGCGCGTCCCGGTATCCGACCACGATCCCCTCGAGCTCGGGCGCACAGCGCGGACCGGCCAGACCGGGCACGGTCCACGCCGCGGGCGCCTGCGGCTCGGGCAGGCGCACACGTTCGAGCTCGGCCGGCCGCAACCCGGACCCGAGATTCCCCCGCACCGCGGCGCGCGCCGGACTCTCGGCCGCGAGCACGGGATACGCTTCCACAAGCTCCGTTGGGGCGATTCGTTTGAGCATGGCCCTTGCCCTCCTCTGCGAACGGTCCCCGGCCGCGCG
>CAZOBJ010000127.1:0-2442 GCA_964577825.1 uncultured Planctomycetales bacterium | reverse complement strand
ATCGCGTATATGCAAACGAGACCCATGGATACGCACGGCAAGGCCCAGTCCGATTTTTCGCGCAACGTGCGCGCCCGGCGCAGAGCCCTGGGGCTGACCCAGGCGCAGGTGGCCGCGCGCATGGGCTGGTACCCGCACCGCATCTCCCAGATCGAGCACGGGGTCTTCCCCTCCGACCCCGCGCGCATCATGGCCCTGGCCCGCGCCCTGGAGACGAGCGTGGAGGCGCTCTTGGGCGCGCGGGGCCGACGGGCCGCCGACGTGCTCGCGGGCGTGCAGGTGCGCGAGCCGGACGTGCCCTATCCCGGCACCCGGGCCGTTCCGGGCGCCCTGCCCGTGGTGGGCCACGCGGCCGCGGACGAGTCGGGCGGCCGGGTCACCTTCGAGGAGGAGGTGAGCGGCGAGTACGTGGTCATCGACGCGGACACCGTGGCCGTGCGCGTGGAGGGCGCGAGCATGGAGCCCGTGGCCCTGGACGGGCAGAGCGTGTTCGCCCGGCGCAGGGACCATCCCGGCGAGGTGCCCGACGGGGCGCTGGCCATCGTGGAGCTCGCCGACGAGGGCGGGATCCTGTTCAAGCGCGTGTACCGGCGCGAGGACGGGTTCCAGCTCTGCTCCGTGAATCCCTTGCTGAGCATCGCGCCCCGGCACGTATCCGCGGACGCGATCCGGCGCGTGTACCAGGTCGTGGGCGTGTGGTTCGACCCGCCGACCGTGGTCGCCACCGACGACCTGCCCACAGGCCACCCCCTTGCCCGCGGCGCGCCGGAGGGCTAAACTGGATCCCGCGCGGCAGGGGCAGGCCGCGCCCGGAGGAACGTCCCATGCCGACCGCACTGCGTGACCGCACCGCACGTGTTCGCACGCTCGCCTGCGCCGCGCTCGTGGCCGCGCTCCTGGCCGGGTGCGTGCAGGAGGTGCCCATCACCGGCCGCAAGCAGCTCGCGCTGGTGAGCGCCGGCCAGCTCCAGGCCCTGAGCGACCGCCAGTACCGCGAGATCCTTCAGCAGGAGACCCTGTCCACGGACGCGCGGCAGACCGCGCTCCTTCAGCGCGTGGGCGGGCGCGTCTCGTCCGCGGTGGATCGCTACTTTGCCGAGCGCGGGCTCGCGGACCGGCTCTCCGGCTACGCCTGGGAGTTCCGCCTCATCGAAAGCGAGGAGCAAAACGCCTTCTGCATGCCCGGGGGCAAGGTGGCCGTGTACACGGGGCTGTTGCCCATCACCAAGGACGAGAACGGGCTCGCCGTGGTGGTCTCGCACGAGATCGCGCACGCGGTGGCCCAGCATGCGCGCGAGCGCATGAGCCAGGCCCTGGTCCTAAGCGGCCTCGGCCTCGCGCTCGACCGGGCGCTCGCCGACCAGGGCGACAAGACGCGCAACATCTTCCGCGCGCTCTACGGCGCGGGCGCGGGGCTCGGGGTCATGCTCCCGCACAGCCGCCGCCAGGAGGCCGAGGCCGACCGTCTGGGCCTGGTGTTCATGGCCATGGCCGGCTACGACCCGCGCGGCGCCGTGGACCTGTGGCAGCGCATGGCCGCGGCCGACCAGGGCCCCAACGTCCCCGTGTTCCTGCGCACCCATCCCACCGACCAGGCGCGCATCGCCGCGATCCGCGAGGACCTGCCCGAGGCCCTGTCCTATTACCGGGATGCAAGATAGGAGGAGGCGCGATGACCACGGAAGAACGGCTCGACAACCTGGAGCGGGAGCTCACCCGCGCGAACCGGCGCACCCGCTGGCTCGTGGCCCTGGTGGCCGTGTTCGGCGTGCCCCTGATCGCCGGATCGGCCTTTCTGTCGGCGGCCGCGGGCCCGCAGGCGGGCGAGGCCGGGGCCAAGGGCATCCGCGCCACCCAGTTTGTGATCGTGGACGAGCAGGGCCAAGCGCGCGCCGCGCTGGGTGTGGGCGACAAGGGCCCGGGGCTCATCCTGCTCGACAACCAGGGCGAACTCCGCGTCACGCTGGGCGTGTCCGACCAGGGGCCGGGGCTGGTCCTGTTCGACAACGAGGGCAAACTCCGCCTTACGCTGGGCGTGTCCGACCAGGGGCCCGGGCTTGAGCTCTTGGACGAGAACGACAAACCCCGCGCCGTTCTGACCGTGACCAAGGCCGGGCCGGGGTTGAGACTCGCGGACGAGCAGGGCGAGGTGGTCTGGTCCGCGCCGTAAGGCCTGCGTCGAGCGGCCGGCCGCCCCGCCCTCGCCCTTGACAGCCCCCGCCGCGCGGGGCACGGTATGAAGGAGGCACGGAGGGCGCCCGATGCCCGAGAACACCCTGTACTACGGCGACTGCCTGGACGTGTTGCGCCGGTACGTGGGCGACGCGTCCGTGGACCTCGTGTACCTGGACCCGCCGTTCAACTCCAACGCCACGTACAACGTGCTGTTCGCCGAGCAGGACGGCGCGCGCGCCGCGGCCCAGATCAAGGCCTTCGGCGACA
>CAZOBJ010000126.1:0-8280 GCA_964577825.1 uncultured Planctomycetales bacterium | reverse complement strand
CGGCGCGTCCGTGGACGATTACGTAGCGCACGAGAAGACGGGCCTGCTCGTCGACCCGGGCGACGCGCAGGGGCTGCGCGCGGCCATGGGGCGGCTCCTTGCGCATCCGGAGGAGGCACGGCGCATGGGCGGGGCCGGCCGCGCGCGCGCCCTGGCCGAGCACACGGACGCGCGGTTCGCGCAGCGGTTGCGGGCCCTGTGTCTCGAGCTCGTGCGCGCGCACGGCGCGAGCGGCTGATCGAGGCCTGTTCAGGCAATCCAGGCCACAGGCGGGCAGCTACGCGCGGGCCAGGTCCACGAGCGTGTCCGCCAGGCGCGCGGCGATGCGGCGCACGTCGTACCGCTCCTGCGCGCGGGCTCGCGCGGCCGCGCCCAGGCGCGCGCGCAGCTGTGTGTCTTGCCACAGGCGCGCCACCGCGTCGGCGAGCGCAGCCGCATCCCCGGGCGGCACGAGCGCCCCGACCTGCGCGTCCACGGCCTCGGGAACCGCGCCCGTGCGTGCGGCCACCACCGGACGGCCGGCCGCGAACGCCTCCAGGATCGCGCACGGCGTGCCCTCGGTGAGCTCGCTCGGAAGCGCCACCGCGTCTGCGGCCGCCAGGAGCGCGGGCATGTCCTCGCGATGCCCGAGCAGGTGCACCTCGCCCGCCAGGCCCTGGTCCCGGATGCGCGCCTCCAGGACCGCGCGCCAGCCCGGGGCCTGGTAGTGCTCGCCGCCCGCGAAGAGCCAGACCGCACGCCCTGCGCAGGTATCCCGGTCAGAACGCGCAAGCATGTGTGCCGCATCCACGGCCACGTCCTGGCCCTTGCCCGGCTGGAGCGTGGCCGGCAGGAGCAACACGAAATTTCGTTCGTCGAGGTCCAGGGCAGCACGCGCCGCGCTGCGCGCCTCGGGACCGCCCGTATACGCGTCCAGGTCCACGCCGTCGTCCAGGCGGGTCACTCGGCCGGGGGCGATCCACCCCTGGTCGCGCACGGCCTGCGCGCCGCGCTCGGACACGGCGAACACGTGCGACACGAGCGCAAGCACGGCCCGCTCCGCGCGCGACAGGACGCGGCCCACCCGGTAGTGCACGGTCACGGGCACCCCGCTCCTGCGCGCGGCCAGGATGTGGGGGATGTGGTCGTACGGCGGGTTGTTGCAGTGCAGGACGCGCGCGCCCGTGGCGGCCAGCAGCCTGCGCATCTCGCGGTATCGGGCGACCAACCCGCTTCCGTGAATCCGCTGCGCCGTGAATCCGTGCCCGCGGAAGAGCTCCACCCCGGCCTGGTGCGCGCACAGGACCGTCGGTGCCAGACGGTCAGGCGCGTCCCGACGTAGAGCGGCCAGAATACGCAACAGGCTCTGCGCACTGCCGCCCAGCCCGCTGCCTGCCTCGGCGAACGCAATGGGCACCGCGTCCGCGGTCTTACGCGCGGCGTGCGGCCCCGCGCGCGTCGATGGATGGTCCGGGCGTTGCGAGCTCATGACAGCCGCTCCAGGTCCGCGGGCTCGCGCAGGCCCCAGGCGTTGCCGCGCAGCACCTCGCGCAGCCGCGTGAACCCGTCCAGCAGCCACGCGAGTTCGAGCACGTTGTCCGGCGCCGGGTAGCGCAGCCACACCCCGTCGGTCGCGCCCGGGTAGTTGTACGCGCCGCTGGCCAGGCACACGACAGGGTACGCCTCGCGCGCGGCCCGCAACGCCGCGCGGTCCACATCCGCGCCGGGCAGCCCGCCCGGGAACGCGAAGGCCCGCGGCGCGGCGCCGGTGAGCCGGGCGAGCGCGGCGCGGCTCTCGTCCAGGATGCGGCGCACCTCGTCACTGGGACGGCCCCCGAGGCGCTCGTGAAAGACCCCGTGCGCGTC
The DNA here is from genome assembly GCA_964577825.1 of uncultured Planctomycetales bacterium. Taxonomy (GTDB): domain Bacteria; phylum Planctomycetota; class SZUA-567; order SZUA-567; family JAFGNG01; genus CAZOBJ01. The sequence continues at coordinate 6,435 of CAZOBJ010000126.1, read as the reverse complement.
GAGCGCGAAGCCCTGGTCGGCCAGGCTGCGCGCCTGGGCCGGGCTCATGGGGCGCGGCGGATCGGGCAGGCCCCGGTCGTGGGCGAACGGCTCGCCCGAGGCGATGTGGCCCACGGACAGGAACCAGGTGGCCGGCACGCCGTAGTATCGCAGCAGGGGCACGCTCGTGGCCAGGTCCGCGGCGTACCCGTCGTCGAACGTGAGCACCACCCCGGGCCGGGTGCGCGGAGGCGCGTCCGGCCGCAGGGCCTCCATTGCCTGGTCGAGGCTCAGGATGTCGCACGTGCGGCGCAGAAGCTCAACCTGCGCGGCAAAGGTCTCCAGGGGCAGGGCCATGGGGCTCTGGCCGTCGTTGGCCACGGTGTGGTAATAGAGCACGAGCACGGGCGCGCGGCCCGCGCGCGCAAGGCGCCTCAGACGTTGGCGCAACAGGGGCAGGCACGCGAGGTACTTGGCGAGCCCCAGCGCGGTGCGCATCCGGCCCGCGCGGGGTCGGCGAAACCGCGCCAGGCCGCGGCGCATGCGGCGCCGCCGCTCGCGGGCCAGGCGATGGACCTCCACCGGGTCCGGGCCGCGCAGCGCCTGGGCGCCCTCGTGCGTCTGCGGCCGTCCCGGGTCGTGCGCATGGGCCAGGCGCAGGATCGTGTCGAAGTACAGCTCGCTTCCGGCCACGTCCGCTTTGACCGACAGGTCTTCCAGGGTGTCGAATCGGTCGATGGGCACCGTGGCCTCGGCGACCACCGGGCCCGCATCCACTTGCGCGGTGGCGTAGTGCACGGTCAGCCCCAGGGACCGGTCGCCCGCGAGGAGCTCCCAGTACCCGGGCGGGCCGCCGCCGCGATACGCGGGCACGCGGTGCTTGTGCAGGTTGAGCGTCCCGCGCCGGGGAATGGACAACAGCGCCTGTGGCAGAATGCGCCCGCCGCAGATGGCGCCCAGGTCGGCCTCGAGCGCGCGCACCGCGTCCAGGGCCTCGGCCGCCGCCACGTCCGCGAACCGCAGGACCCGCACACCCGTGTCCGCGCCCAGGCGCTCGGGGCTGGCCGGGGGTGCGCTCGGGTGCGCAGGCTCCCACACCGCGCGCGCGGCGCGTTCCACAAGTGCGCCTACGCGCAGCCGCACCCGATGCACAAGCCATCCGGGCCCATGGCGTGCGATGCCGCGCCTGAGGCGACACAAGCGCGTACCGCGGGGCCGGGGCGCGTATGTGTCCACGACCACGGCGCACAGGTCCACGTCCGGATGCGCGGCCAATCGGCGCAACAGCCGGTCGTAGGCTATGGTCAGCCGCGGGGTGGTGAACACCACCAGGCGCAGGGGCATGGGCGCGGTTCCCTTGTCAAGCACGGTCCGCTGGAACGGGGCCGCGGGCTAGGTCGGCGCCGGCTCGGGCGCGTTGGACTCGCCGCGCGCGGAGAACTCCGGATTGCCGCGGCGCATCTCCCGGTCGGCCATCATGGTCAGGCCTCCCAGGATCCAGAACAGGCTCGAGAGTTCCTGGCTGTTGAGCCGGCTGCCGAACTGGTTGGCCACCACCACCCCGACCACGGCCGCGAGGTACGCGTGCCCCAGCCACCGCAAAATGGGTCTCGCGGCGCGTGCGCGCAGGCGCCAGGCCGCGCGCGCGAGGAGCACGAGCACCCCCAGGTAGATGAAAAGCGCGGGAAAGCCCATCTCCGCGGCAATCAGGATGAATCCGTTGTGCGCGTCGCCGCGCATCGTATGGCCGAAGTGCCCGTACCCGATGCCCAGGATCGGGTTGCGGGCCATGTGCGGAAGCGCGCGCTTCCAGATCCGGATCCGCCGCGCGGCCGAGGGCTCCAGGCGTCGCGGGTCCAGCAAGTCCGCGCCCCGGGGCGCGGAGCGGATAAGCCCCTGGAACCGGCCCACCACCGACTCGGGCAGGGCTTGCGGAAAGGCGAAAAGCAACACCGCCAAGAGCAGGGCGATCGCCACGGCGGCACGCCACCGGCGCAGCGCGATGGTGGCGAGCAAGGTGACCGCGAACGCGATGATCCCACCGCGGCTGAACGTACGGGTCATGGCCCAGAAGCAGGCGAAGGTCGCCATGGGCAGCATCCAGGTCAGGGCGCGGCGGGGACGGTGCAGGAACGGCACCACCACGAACGGGGTGTAGTAGGTGAAGAACGCGGCGGTGTCGTTCGGTTGCATGGTGATGCCGCGCACGCGCATGGCGTCCAGCCGGCTGAAGTATCCGATGTCCAGGTACGACTCCTTGAGCGCCATGCCCGCCGCGACTACGCAGATGAACGCGGTTGCCGCGTAGATGTACTGGATCTCCCTGCGCGTGCGGACGTTGTTGGCGAACACGTAGAAGTAGAAGAAGGGCGTCAGGTACCGCTTCAGGGTGTCCAGCACGTGCGCGCTCATTTGGGCCTCCACCAGGCCCCGGACAAGCGACACGGACGCGAGCGCGCAGAACACGGCCAAGAGCGCGTCCGCGCGCGTCGGGCGGTAGATGCGCTCGCCGCGGAACCCGCCGCGCGCAAGCCACCCCACCACGATCACCACGGTCAGGATGTTGGTGAGGTTGAACGCCTTGAGGAATCCGCCGAAGTCGCCCGGCAAGAGCGCGCTGAAGGGCAGGTAACACACGAGGATCAGCTGCACCAGGAAGAAGTTCTCAAACGCGAGGAACACCACTACGATCAGAGACAGGAGCCCCAGGCTCACGAGCAGGGGCTGCGGGATGACCACCGGGTCGTAGGGAAGCTCGATCGCGGCCAGGAACAGCACAATGCCCCCAATGGTGAGGTACAGCCAGAACGGCCGCCAGCTCTCTTCGGCCGCGGGTGCGTCCGTCGCGCCCGGCCGCGCCGGGGTGCGGGGCCCGGGCGGGCGCGGGCTCGGCCGGGGCTTGCCGGGCGTGGGGCTGGAGCCGATTTTCATAGGGCGGCCGTCCTCGGGACTTGGCGCGAACCATAAGAACCAGAAGGTCTTACCGCATTGTCGAAATCCGGGCCGCGGAATGCAACCGCCCGCGCAGGGGCGCGCAAAACGGTTTCGCAGACCCGGCGAGTACCAGGGGGCGTCTATGGCAGTGAGTCCGGCCGCGTGGGCCGGGCGGGCGCCGATCGGAAGGAGACGTGCCATGTACCGCAGGTTGCTCACGAGACTCGCAGTGTCCCTGACCGGGTGCGCCGTGCTCGCGGCCAGCGCACACGCGTGCCGGGTCATCCGGCCGATCCCCCGGCCCATCCATCACCCCAGGCCGGATCGGGTGCTGCCCATGGAAACGAAGCGCCACCAGGCCGACATCGAGGTCCAGGGCCCGGTGGCGACCGTGACCGTGGAGAGCGTGTTCCACAACCCGAACACCGTGCGCATGGAGGGGACCTACTTCTTCCCTCTGCCCGCGCAGGGGAGCGTGGACCGGTTCAGCCTGTGGATGAACGGCGAAGAGGTGCAGGGCGAGCTCCTCGACGCGGACAAGGCGCGCAAGGTGTACGAGGACATCGTGCGACGGATCAAGGACCCGGGGCTGTTGGAGTACGCGGGCCGGGGCATGGTCAAGCTGCGCGTCTTCCCCATCGCGCCCAACGGCGACGTGCGCGTGCGGCTGCGCTACCGGCATGTGGTGCCGCGCGAGGGCGAGCTGTACGCGCTCGCGTATCCGCTCGGCTCGGCGCGCCCGGACGGCGACACCGCGGTGGAGCAGGCCAGCGTGCGCGTGCGGGTGCGCGGCCAGGGCCCGGTGGGCACGGTCTACTCGCCCACGCACAAGGTGGACGTCACTCGTCCGGACGCGCGCACCGCGGTGGCCGGATGGGAGGCGCGCCAGGTGCGCCCGGAGCGCGAGTTCCTGCTCTACTGGGCCGAGGACACCGGCGACCTGGCCCTGCGGGCGCTCACCTACGCGCCGCCCGGCGAGGACGGGTATGCGCTGTTCCTCATCGCCCCGCAGGTGGACGCGGACGAGCGGGAGGCCGCGGCCAAGGACGTGGTGTTCGTGATCGATCGGTCCGGATCCATGCAGACCGATGACAAGATCGACCAGGCCCGGCGCGCGCTTGTGTACTGCCTGGGGCGGCTGCGCGCGCAGGACCGGTTCAACGTCGTCACCTTCGCCACGGGCCTGGACCGGTTCCGCGAGGGGCTCGTGCCCGCCACGCAGGAGAACGTGGCCGCGGCCCAGGACTTCGCGCGCGACGTCGCCGCCTCCGGGGGCACGGCCATCAACGAGGCCCTGGCCGGGGCGCTCAGCATGCTCGGCGACTCGGACCACCTGCCCATGGTCCTGTTCCTCACCGACGGCCTGCCCACCGTGGGCGAGACGGACCCGGACGCGATCGTGAAGAACGTGGCCTCCGCGAACGACGCCCGGGCCCGGCTCTTCGTGTTCGGGGTCGGCTACCGGGTCAACGCGCCGTTCCTGGACCGGCTGGCAGAGACCGGCCGCGGCGCGCGCACGTACGTGAAGCCCGAGGAGGACATCGAGCATAAGGTCTCGGTCCTGTACAACAAGGTGGCGAGCCCCGTGCTCACCGACCTCGACCTGGCGTGCGAGGGCGTGCGCCTGCGCGAGATGTACCCGCACCCGTTGCCCGACCTCTTCCGCGGCGGGCAGCTCACCGTGCTCGCGCGTTTCGCGGGCTCGGGCATGCACGCGGTGCGGCTCACCGGCACGGCGGCCGGCGCACAGGCCACGTACACCGAGGAGGTGGCCTTCGAGGGCGGGTCCGCCGAGTTCCTGGCCCCGCTGTGGGCCGCGCGCAAGGTGGGGTACCTGCTCGACGAGATCCGGCTCCACGGCGAGAACGAGGAGCTCGTCTCCGAGGTGCGGCGCCTGGGCGAGCGGTACGGGATCGTGACCCCGTACACCTCGTTCCTGGTCGTGGAGGAGGACGCGCCCGCACAGGCGCGCCGCGAGCTCGAAGAGGCCCAAATGACCGCGCGCCGCGACTGGCACCGCGGCGCGGGCGTGGGCGCACAGGCCCAGGCGCGCAGCCGGCTCGGGGCCGATCTGAAGCAGGCGGAGTCGCTCGCGGCCCCCGCGACGGCGCCGGCGGGCGAGGCCGGCATGGCCATGGACTCCCTGGCCCGCGCCGAGCGCGCGCGCGGCGTGTCACGCCGGCAGGTGAAGCGCGTGGGCGCCAAGACCTTTGTGCTGCGTGACGGGGTGTGGACGGACACGGACTACGACCCCGACGCCGGTCTGCCCGTGGAGCGGGTCGAGTTCCTGGGCGACGCGTACTTCCGCCTCGTGCAGGAGCACCCGCGCCTGGCCGCCGTGTTCGCGCTGGGCGACAAAGTGGTTGTGCAATGGCGCGGACGGGTCTATAAGGTGCACAGGGACGGGTAACTTCGGCGGAGCGCACAGGAGAACCCCATGAACCGGTGGATGCGCGCGGTCGTGATCGCGATGGGCGTGGCTGCGGCGGCGGCTGCGGCCGCGCACGCGTACCCTGTCGGCCGCGCCGTCGGTCTTGACAAGCTGGCCGAGCAAGCGGACATCGTGTTCAAAGGGACAGCTCTCTCGAGTGCGCCGGTCGAAGATGCGAGGTTCAAATCGGTGCGCGGCTTTCACACCCGCCAGACGCGATTCCGGGTGGTCTCGGTGATCAAGGGCGAGGCGCAGGGGCACGCGCTGGCGTTTCGTCATTACGACAGGGACCGCCCGTCCGGCGGCTTCACGTATGAGCCCCAATGGTACCGCTTCGAGGACGGCGCCTCCTACATCGTCTTCGCCAAGCGAAGCGAGACGCCCGGCGTGTTCCGCCAGCTCTGGCGCAGCCACACGATCAAGAGCGACCAGGGGGTCCTGCGGTGTGCGCACGACGGACCAGTGGCCGCGGACACGGTCAAGGAAGCCCTGTGGTTCGAGCTCATGGCGCTGCTCGCAAGCGATTCACCCGAAGAGGTCACCTATGCCATCGGCCAACTGGACCAGATGAGCGGCGGCCCGGAGCTCCTCCAGCCTTTGAAGGACTTCGACCGCGACAGGGTACTGGACGCCGTGAGTCCGTTCATCGGCAGTCCTGACCCCGAGATCGCCCAAGCGGCCCTTGTCGTGATCGGTTCGCACAATCCGTATCTGTCCGATCAGAGGGCGCTCTTCTGGTTGGCTACGGTGGGCAGCGGCGTGACGCCCGGCATCGGAAAGATGGACCCGGACATGCACAACGTGGGCGGCCGACGGTACCAAAAGGAGCTCGTCGAGGTCGCCGACAGCGAGGCCGCTGACCCCACGCGCGCCGTGGCGGTGCGCGCGTTGGGGCTTGTTCGCGACCCAATGCTCAGGAAGCCGATCGAGCGATGGACGGCGGACGCGGCCCCGGGCGTGCGGGCAGCGGCCGCCTTGCTCCTCGCGGACTTCTCCGGCCCGCAGGTGCGCGCGCATCTCTCGGCGTTGGCCCAGGATCTCGCGCCTCGCGTGCGCGTGTGCGCGGGTCGTGCCGTGGGGTTCGGGCAGAA
>CAZOBJ010000125.1:0-8292 GCA_964577825.1 uncultured Planctomycetales bacterium | reverse complement strand
AGCTTGTGGAACGTCTCATAGGTGCCTGAGGAGGTGTCGCGGCTGATGGGCACGATCTCCAGGTTCGGTCCGCCGAGCTGGTTCCAGTTCGTGTACTTGCCCTTGTAGATATCGCGGACCTGTTCGGTGGTCAGCTCGCTGATCGGGTTCGAGGGATGCACCACCACGGAGACGCCGTCCATGGCCACCACGTGGGCCACGGGAAATACCCCGTTGTCCACTGCGTTCTTGAATTCCTTCTCCTTCATGAACCGGCTCATGTTGGCGATGTCGCAACGCCCGTCAACGAGCGCCGCCGCGCCGTCGCCGCTCCCGGTCTTCTTGACGGTGATCCGCCAATCAGGATGGTTGCGCATGAACTCCTCGGCGAAGGCGTCCGCGATCGGGCCGACCGTGGTGCTGCCCTCGAGCTGGAGCTCCGTCTCCGCCGCAAGCGCGCTCTGCGGCGCGGCAAGCACTGCCCCCACAAGGCCGATGACCGCCACCAGCATCCACAGCTTCCTCATTGTCGTCTCTCCCTTCTTCCCTGTCAACGTTACGAACCCCTCACAACGTCTTCCCGGTCGGGCCGGCCGAAGATCGTACCGACACAACCTCCACAATCGCCGATCTCTCCTCAGTTGCGCAAGTGCTCTCCTCCCCTAAGAAAAAGGACTCGATTCTGTTCTTGCAGGACCGCCCAGATCCCTCTCGGCGCGCATGCATCCGTTCCCGTCGGCAGGAGCAGGCAAGGCGCGAGCAAGGACCAGCAGGGCCCGAAGGACAGTCTCGATGCGTCCGCCCGCCAGAAGCGACGAGCCGGATCATTGCGGTCTCCGGTATCCTCTGCCTTGCCGCGCGTTGTCCTGCCTCCTTCGCGTCAGGCTCATACGTCATGCAAGGAGGATAGCCTAGTGCTGTTACCTCGTTGTGACCGAAAGGTTAGGAGTTGATAAAACGTACGTCCCGGGCCGCTGGGCCGGTCAGGTCCCAACCTGAACGGTTTCAGTAAGATAGAGCGGTCAGGTTCGAACACAAACCCTTCCCTAACATTGGCGGCCGTTGCGCAGGGCAGGGTACGTGCCCAATGGGTGGACGATTGTAGCTGATGCGAGGGCCGAGGGATCGGACCTAGCCGACGGGTGCTTGACGGGGCAGATGGATGGTAAACGTGCTTCCCTGGCCAGGCGTGCTGTCCACGGTCACCCGGCCGCGATGTGCATGAACGATGTGCTTCACGATCGCGAGTCCCAGGCCAGTGCCACCTTGCTGGCGGCTGCGCGCCTTGTCCACGCGATAGAACCGTTCGAAGATGCGCGAGAGGTGCTCGCGGCTGATGCCGCATCCCTGGTCCACGACTTGGATCTCGGTCTCGGTTGCGCTCACATTCGCTTCTACGCGGATGCTGGTGCCCGGATCGCTGTACTTGATCGCATTGTCGATCAGGTTGACGATCGCCTCTTCCAGAAGCGCTGTGTTCATCTCGGTTTGCACTCTCTGCGGGCACTCCAGTTCGATGCGGGTCTGGGACTCCTCGGCGCGTTGCCGGCAGGTGTCCACCGCGCTCACAAGCACATCCCGCACATTGCCGACGGACAACACGACGCCTTGCTTGTCCGCGTCTTCCTCAACGGCCGCAAGCAGGAGAAGATCCTGAATGATCGTGTTGAGCCGATCGTTCTGCTTGTTGATGATCTCCAGGAAGTGCCGTGCTTGGTGGCGGTCTTCCAGCCCATCGTCCAGCAGCGTTTCCACGAAGCCCTTGATCGAGGTAATCGGGGTGCGTAGCTCGTGCGACACGTTGGCCACGAACTCGCGACGTACATTTTCCAGGCGGTGGATGCGGGTGAAGTCATTGAGCACGACGACCGCGCCGATATGCTGTTCATCTTCGGCTCGCAGCACGGTTCCATGGACATGCAGATAGCGATCCTCGCCGGAGTTGAGGACAATCTCTCCTTCTACGGGGCGATCCTCGGACAGAGCTTGGTACAAGAGTGCTCTGAGCTCCGGATTGCGCACGACCTCTTCGATGCTTCTCCCGATCACGTCGGCGGCGTCAACGCCCAGCATGGCCGAGGCGGAGCGGTTCATGCTAATCCATTCCCCGTTGGTGTCCACGGCCAGAACGCCCTCGTCCATGCTGGTCAGAATGGCTTCCATCTCGTTGCGCTGCAGGGCGATGATGCGGATGCGGTCGTCTAGCTGCGCAGCCATGTGATTCATCGACTCGGCCAGGCCGCTGACCTCTTCCAGGCCGGCCAGAGGCATGCGGTCCTTAAGTTCGCCGCGAGCGAATCGTTCCGCCCCGAGGCGCATCTGGCCCAGAGGACGGGTGATGCGTCGAGAGATAAGAAAACTGGCGCCCAGGGCGACAAGAGCCATGACCACGCCCACCAGAACAAGACGCCGGACGATGGCGGCTTGCAGGGCGTCCAGGTCGGACAGGGGGGCCGCAGTGCGCACGATCGAGACAAGCTGATCGTCTCGCATGATCGGAACGGCCACGAACACGGCGTGGGCTCTCATGCCTCGGTCGTATCGCACGTCCACGGCGACGCGCTTGCGCAAGGCCTCCATAACCTCGTCGCGCAGCAGATTGGGATGCTGCCCACGCGGCGTTCTGTAAGACCGGGCAATGACCTCGCCCGAGGGCCGGAACACCACCATGCGCGTCTGGGTCATCTCGGCCAGCTCGCCGCAGGCCGTGTTCAGGGCTTCGATGTCGTTGGCAAGCACGTGCGGGAGAAGCTGCCGCCCCAACAGCCGCGCACGGAGTTCCAGGTCTCGACGCAAGTCGTTGACATGCGCGTCGCGGTGGGACGTCAGTGCAATGAGACCGACCGCGGCCATGGCCACTAGCGTGACCGTAAGGAACACCGGCGAGAGCTGGGCGACGAGCCGCTTGCGGCGCATCCCTATTCCTTGAACCGGTACCCGACGCCGCGCACCGTCTCAATGTACGCGCCGTGCTTTCCGAGCTTCTTGCGCAGGCCCACGACCTGGACGTCCACCGAGCGATCGGTGACCGGGTAGTCCTCGCCGCGCACGGCGTCGATGATTTGATTGCGCGTGAACACCCAGCCCGGTCGGCGGGCCAGGAATTGGAGAAGCCGGAACTCGGTGTTGGTGAGCTCTATCGGCCCGTTTGCGACCGTGACCTCATGTCGCACGGGATTGATGACCAGCTCGTGGACGCGGATGGTGGCGGTGTCGTCGTCCGGCGACGGGGTATGCTTGCGCAGGACTGCGCGGATCCGCGCCAGAAGCACCCGGGGGCTGAACGGCTTGGTCACGTAGTCGTCCGCGCCCAGCTCGAGCCCGGCCACGATGTCGGCCTCCTCGCCCTTGGCGGTGAGCATGACCACAGGAATGTGGGCCGTCTTGGGATCTCGCTTCAACAGCTTGCACACATCCAAGCCGTCCACCCCCGGAAGCATGAGATCCAGAAGGACCAGGTCCGGCGGCTGGCCCCGGGCCGATTCGAGCGCCGCCTCGCCGGTGGCCACGCAGGTCACTTCGTAGCCGTTCTTCTCCAGATTGTATCCGACGAGCTCGAGGATGTCCTCCTCGTCGTCGACCACCAGGATCTTTTCTTTCGCCATGGGTCCGGTCTCTCCGCAAAGAGTAAGGGTTCGAGACGCGCCACAACACAATAATAATGCATGAATGTGAGGTTCGAGTAAAGTCGGCTTTATGAATCGGTTAGAAGCCGCCACGCGAGGGCGGGGCTCGGCGTGGGATATCTGGCACGGGCTTTTCGAGACTCGCGCGACCTGGTACACTGGTCCGCAGGTATAGGCGTATGAGCGGCGTGTGGGCCTGAGGATTGGGACAAGCAGTATGGCGAAGCGCAATGCAGGCGAATCCCGCGACGTCATCCTGGAGTCCGTGGCCGACGGCGTCTTCACGGTGGACCAGGACTGGCGAGTCACTACGTTCAACCGCGCCGCGGAACGCATCACCGGCGTACGCCGCGAAGAGGCGATCGGCCGGCAGTGCTGGCAGGTGTTTCGCTCCAGCATCTGCGAGGCCGAATGCGCGCTCGGCGAGACCATGCGCACGGGCAGCAACATCGTCAACAAGACGATCTACGTGCTCAACGCCTCGGGCGAGCGGATTCCGGTGAGCATTTCCACGGCGATCCTGCGGGATCGCAAGGGCAAGGTGATCGGCGGCGTGGAGACGTTCCGAGACCTGACCGTGGTCGAGGAGCTGCGCAAGGAGTTGACCGAGAAGTACAGCCTGATGGACATCATCGGCCGCAGCAAGGTCATGCGCGAACTCTTCGACCTGGCTCCCCAGATTGCGGACAGTGACAGCACGGTGCTGATCGAAGGGGCCAGCGGCACCGGCAAAGAGCTCTTCGCCCGCGCCATCCACAACCTGTCCGGCAGGCGCGAACAACGGTTCGTGGCCATCAACTGCGGCGCGCTGCCGGACACGCTCTTGGAGTCCGAGCTCTTCGGCTACAAGGCCGGCGCGTTTACCGACGCGCGGGAGGATCGTCCGGGCCGGTTTGCCCTGGCGGAGGGTGGGACCATCTTCCTGGATGAAATCGGGAACGTCTCGCCGGCCATGCAGGTGCGCCTGCTGCGCGTACTGCAAGAGCGCGTGTACGAGCCTCTGGGCAGCGTGGAACCGGTGCGCGCGGACGTGCGCGTGGTCGCGGCCACGAATCAGAGCCTGCAGGACCTGGTCGCACAAGGCAGCTTCCGCCAGGACCTGTACTACCGGGTGAACGTGGTTCGCCTGCGCATTCCCGGACTGCGCGATCGCCGAGAGGACATCCCCCTGCTCGTGAATCACTTCATTGCCAAATTCAACCGGCTGCAGGGCAAGGACGTCGTTGGCGTGTCGGACGAGGTGCTGCGGATTCTGATGGAGCACACCTACCCGGGCAACATCCGCGAGCTGGAGAACGTGGTCGAGCACGCCTTTGTGTTGTGCAACGGCGGGTTGGTCGAAGTCGGGCACCTGCCGCCCGACCTGCGCCGCGCCGCTCGCGGGCCGGAAGAGACCGCGGGCCCGCGCGCCACGCTCAAGGAACTGGAGGCGTTGCATATCCTCGACGCGGTGCGGCGCAATGGAGGCAATCGAACCGCGGCCGCGCGCGAGCTGGGCATCAACCCGAGCACGCTGTTCCGCAAGGTCAAGAGCCTGGGCCTGTCTTTGCCCAAGCCGGGTCGAAGAGGCGGCTCCTGAGCCCCTTTCGGTTGCAGAGTGCAAGTAGTGCTGATATGAGATACTTGCGCTTTGCAAGCAATGCGAGGATCCCTGGTTCGGCCCGAATCCGTAGAACCCTATGCCATAAAACGAGTAGCATGTTTTCTCCCTTCGCGCGGAGCTTGTGGCCTCTGGTTTGCGCCAGGGAACGGGGACATGAGAGTGGCGATTCCGACATGGCAGGGAGGCGTCTCGCCGGTCCTGGACGTCGCGCGCAACCTGGTGTTGGTCGACATCGAGGCCGGGGCGGAACACGGGCGCCGCGAGGTGGCGCTGAACGAGGCGAGCGTCTCGGCACGAGCTGCACGGCTTGCGTCTCTGGCACCGGACGTGCTCATCTGCGGGGCCGTATCGCGGCCGTTGGAACAGGCCCTCCTCTCCTCGGGCATCCGGGTCGTCGCACAGGTGTGCGGCGCAGCGGATGAGGTGCTCGCCGCGTACCTGGCGGGCCGGCTTTCGGACGCGGTTTTCCGGATGCCCGGGTGTGGACGCCTCCCCCTCGCACGAGACCCCAAGGCGAGGCGCGACAGGGCAGGAGGCCAGGACCAGAGAATGCAGGCCTAAGCGCGAGCCCGAAGGCAAGCAGGGAGAATCAGGACTTTTTGCATACTGTCGATGCTGCGGAGTCGCACGCGCGCCTTACCCAAGGTGACGCGTAAGTACATCTGACCGGAATATGGAGAAAGGAACACGCTGTGAAAATCGCTGTCACGTCTACGGGACCGAGTCTGGATGACCAAGTAGAGCCGCGGTTCGGCCGCTGTACGTACTTTCTGGTGGTGGACACGGACACCATGGAGTTCGAGGCAATCCAAAATCCGAACATCGCCGCAGGCGGGGGCGCAGGCGTGCAGTCCGCCCAGCTCATGGCGGACAAGGAGGTCAGTACGGTGCTGACCGGCAACTGCGGGCCGAACGCCTTTCATGTATTCGGTGCGGCCGGGATTCAGGTCATTGTCGGCGTCACGGGGACCGTGCGAGACGCCGTGGAACAGTACAAACAAGGCGGCCTGTCCTCGGCCTCCCAGCCCAATGTGGAGAGTCACTTCGGCATGGGGGGCGCCGCAGGCCCAGGAGGCGGCATGGGTGGTGGTATGGGCCGTGGACGCGGCATCGGCGGCGGCATGGGCCGCGGCCAAGGAATGGGGCGCGGCATGGGCATGGCGCCCGGGCCTGCTCCCGCCCAGGGGCTCACGCCGGGCGCGGGCGCAAACGACGTGGATGCCCTGCGCGCCCAGGCCAAGGCGTTGGAAGAACAGCTCAAGGGCATGAACGATCAGATCGCCGAATTGGAGGGTCAGGGCGGGGCTTCGCCGCTCGTGGCGGTGCTGGACGCGGACAAGTGCACGGCGTGCGGGGTATGCGTGGAGACCTGTCCGGTCGGCGCGATAGGCCTGAACGACAAGGCGGTTGTGGATCGCGCTACGTGCACGGGTTGCGGCCGATGCGTGGCCGAGTGCCCGCAGGACGCCCTGTCGCTGCAGGCGCGGTCCTGATGGTCTTGGGGATCGAGCGATTGGGTTCGATCATCGCAGCGATATGAGGTGAGTTCGAAGGAATCGCGAAGGGGACGTTTGCATGCGGACAGCGGACATCGTGGTCATCGGCGGAAGCGCCGCCGGGCTCACCGCGGCCATTACGGCCCGCCGACATTACCCGGAGAAGAAGATCCTGCTCATCCGCAAGGAAGAGCGTGTGCTCATCCCGTGCGGGATTCCGTACATCTTCGGGACCGTAGGGAGCCCGCAGAAGAACCTGATCCCCGACGGGATTGTCGAGAAGAACGAGATCGAGTTGCTGATCGATGAGGTGACGGCGCTCGACCGAGAGAGTGGACAACTGGGCACACGCGCGGGCGAGCGCATTGGGTATGACCGGCTCATCCTCGCCACGGGGTCGCTGCCCTCCATGCCGCCCATCCCAGGGTTCGAGCTGGAGAACGTGTTCCCGGTATTCAAGGACGTAGCTCACCTGGAAGAGATGCAGAAGGCGCTCCAGGGCGTTCGGGACCTCGTGATCATCGGCGGTGGATTCATCGGAGTGGAGTTCGCCGACGAGTGCAAGAAGAGCCTGGACGCGAACGTGAGCATCGTGGAAATGCTCCCCCACTGCCTGATGCTGGCGTACGACGAGGAGTTCTGCGCACACGCCGAGGACTTGCTCAGAGACCGAGGGATCGCGCCCCGTACGAACACCAAGGTCGCGCGGCTCGTAGGCAATGGCCGGGTGCAGGGCGTGGAGTTGTCCGGTGGTGAGACTCTGCCCGCGCAGGCGGTAATCCTGGGCATCGGGGCCACGGCGAACGTGGACCTGGCCAAGAATGCCGGCCTGCCCCTGGGGCCTACGGGCGGCGTGGTCGTGGATCGGACCATGCGCACCATGGACCCGCGCATTTTCGCGTGCGGAGACTGCGCGGAGAAGATTTCCTTCTTCGGCGGACGGCCCTCAGGCCTGAAGCTGGCCTCCATCGCCACCGCGGAGGCGCGCATCGCAGGCGCGAGTCTCTTCGACACCCGCCGCGAGAACATCGGCACCGTGGGCGTGTGGTCCACGGTTATCGGGGACACCGCCTTTGCGACAGCGGGCCTGACCGAGACATTGGCCGCGCGCCACGGCTACAACTATGTGGTCGGCGCGGCCGAAGCCGTAAACCGCCACCCGGGCGGGATGCCCGGGGCGCATCCGCTGAAGGTCAAACTCGTGTTCGAGCGGCATACGGGCGTGCTGCTCGGCGGGCAGCTTATGGGCGACAAGGCCGCAGGCGAGCTCATCAACGCGGTGAGCGCCTGCATTCAGAACCGCATGACCGCCGAGGACATCGCCATGTTCCAGACGGGCACCCATCCGGCACTGACAGCGTCGCCGATCGCGTATCAGTTCGTGAACGCGGCCGAGGAAGCCATTGCGGCTGCGCGGTGAACGGATATTTGGGGAGACGCGACATGGCCAAGGTCCTGATCGTAGACGACGACGCGGACTTCCGCGAGACCTGCCGGATTCCCCTGGAGGCCGCGGGCCTGCAAGTGGCCGAAGCGGACAATGCGGACGCGGGCCTGGCAAAGGTGCGCGCAGAAAAGCCCGCCGTCG
>CAZOBJ010000124.1:0-8323 GCA_964577825.1 uncultured Planctomycetales bacterium | reverse complement strand
CGTCGGCCACCTGGGGCTCGTTCGCCGTGTGCAGGATCCAGCGTTTCGGGTACTCCGCCTTGGTGGAGGTCACCCGGTCGAAGACCACGAAGTGATCGGGCGGTAGATACACGAACTGGCGCACCATTTCCGCGCACTTGTCCTCGTGGTAGGTGCCGGTCGCGTCGCCGCCGGCATAGGTATAGTCTGCGTTGGTCTCAAACGCGACCACCCTGGCCGGGCCTGTACGGGGGTCATAATCGCGTGGGGCAATGTGTTCGAGCCCGCCTCTACCGCGACGGCGTTGTCCGCCGGCATTGCCAGGTGCGGGCGTCGTGCCCCATACTGCCGGGAACGTCTCTCCGGGCATGCGGATGAGCACACAGTTGTGCGCAACGGTCTGCCCCCAGTACGCGTCGCTGTGCTCGCCGGCCATGCGCGCCCCTGCATCCAGCGCCAGAAAGCCCTGCTTGTAGATCACGAAGTGCGTGGAATCATACTGCTTGCCTCCGACGAGGCGGAAGGCCGCATAGGTGTCCTCGTCCCCGAATCCGGAGTTCATGTACACGATGCCGAGTGTGGGCGCGTAGCGCGCCGTGGGCAGGCTCTCCGGCAAGGCCGGGGGTGGCACCTTGTCCAGGTTCGTCAACACAAAGGGACAGATCTCCAGATGCCAATGCCCACGGTCAGTGCCCAGCGCCTCGAGCTCCTCGCGCATGTAATGCGACATGGCCGCAAGCTGCGGATGAGACTCGCCATAGAAGTGCATGTGCTCCGAGACGTGCGCATAGATCTGCCATGGGCTCAGCTGATTCGTCCAGTGCCAGCCAATGTCGAACCCGAACGCGTGAAACCCGGGAAGCCGATTCCACAACAGCCCGTTCGCAAACAGCGCGCTGTGCTGCCACGGCCCGAGGATCTGCTCATCCACTGCGGACTGCCACGTGTGCAGAAAATGCCATTCCGCGTACGGATAGTGATGCAGGGTGTACGCCAGGCGTATGCCGTACTGGCCGAAGTCGCCCCGGCCCCTGCGCCGATACTCCATGAGCTGCTGGTAGTCCCGCCACCCGTGTTCCAGCACGGCCAGCGCGCGCCTGTAGTGCAGGTCGTCCAGCTCGTCGTTCCAGAGACCCAGCCCGGCGTACCAGAATAGGTTGGCGGCCTTGTAGAATCCGCCACCTGAGGTCGTGCTGCCCCATCGGCGCATCACCGCATACACGAAATCGACCATGCGCGAGGCCAGCTCCTGCCGCACCTCCGGGGGCAGATCGTCCCACACCCAGTCAAGCGCCAAGACCCAGTTGATGCGCGTGTAAGGCTCATAGGACACACCATAACTTGCCGTCGAGTGAAATGTTTCAGCGTCCTTGGTCTGCTCTGCTGCATATTCGTATTGCTCCAGGCTCAGACGCAGCAGGGTCTCGATCTTGTCCAGGAGTGCTTGATCGCCGGTCATCCGATACACGAACGCGGCCCTCATTGCCAGCGGTCCCAAGTCGGCGCGCTCCAGGGGCTCGCTCAGGCGGTCTTGCAGCGTCTGTTTCCAGGCCGCAAGGCGCTCCTTCTCGGCGCCTTGTGCGCGCGCGGCCACGGCCGGCCATGTGTCGCTGTTGAAGAACATACGCGGATGGGACTTGCGCATGCGTGTGAGCATGTTCGCGGTCTTCAGACGTGCGCGCGCCTGCTCTGTCTCCGGGCCGTCGACTTCGTCGCTCGCCTCCAGGTCCTCGAGCACGCTGCGGAAGGTCTGAGACGCTGCATCTGGGTCTCTTTGGTACATCGCCACCCGGCCGAGTCCCAATCGCGCACGAGCCTTGTCGCTCGCCCGGGCGTCCATCTGTAGGACTTCCCCGTACGCCTCCCTCGCCGCTTCGCACTCCTGGTCTTCCATGTAGAGCTTGCCCAGTTCCAGGTGGCCGCGCGCGCGGTGCTGGTCTTCCGCATGAGGGTTGCTCGCCAGCAAGGCGTAGGCCGCTCGGCGCACCGCCGCGGTGTTCGCACTCCCCGCTTCGGCGCGCAGTCTGCCCAGATCGCCCGCTGCGAACACAAAGGAGTTGCTTCCCCGGACCACGCACACGGTGAGCACGTGTTCACCGGGGCTCAAGTGCGCCTCGAACGCGTGATTCGTGACCGCGATCGGGAATTCGCGGTTGCCTGTGGTCAGCGTGTCATACAGCGGCTCGCCGTCCAGCCACCACTTCATGAACCAATCCGCGCCGGAGCCGATCTCGATGTCCATCTCCTGCTCCGCGGTCACGCTCGCAAACAGGTACGCGGCCGCCCCGCGTGGCGTCTCACCGAAGACCTGTTCCAGATCGACCGCGATGCCGCTGGGCGCGATCAACCGCTCTCCCTCGAACGTCCGTCCTCCGATGGTCAGGCGATCAGGGATGCCCTGCATTTGCTCTCGGGACACCAAGGTGGCCATTTCGGGAACATCCGGAAGGCTTCGGTCCTCTCCCGCCTGGGCAACGCTCTTTGCGGTGACCGGGCCGAACACCACCCATTCCAGCGGCCAGCGAAGCTCCATCTCAGCTCCTGAGGCAGTTGACGACAACATGAGCGCTGCGCCGACCATAACGACCGCGATCACAGCCGCCCTCAGCCCGCTCGCCCCCATATGGTCAATCCATAGGGCCATTTCCTGTCTCCTATGCTCAAGCGTGCACTGCCGAAGGGCAAGCACCTATCGCGGATGCTACTCAGTTAGCGCCAGTCCCTGTTGCTGCATGATCTCCTGGGTCAGCGGACGGTCGATCACCGCCCGGCCCTGTTCCTCAATGCGGATGTGCCCGCCGGTCCCTCTCGATCGGTTGAAGGCCACCGTGTAGGTGCGGCCGCCGCGCGTGAACGTCACGCCTAGCTGGCCGTCGCGCTCTACGAGCTCGCAAGGGGCCATCTCGTCCACGTCCCGGCCCGAGGCCTGCAGTAGGTGCAGAAACCAATCCTGCTCACGCGCGCCGCCGGGCTTCACCTCCATGCGCCACCGGCCCATGGTGTCCGGGACCTCGCCCGGCTCGCGCCCCGGGACGTTGCTCCAATACTTCCAGTCGTCGGGAATGGCGTAGTTCTCTCCGTCGACCCAGAACTCCTTGCCCGAGCCGCCCACCTTCTCGAGCACCGCATCTCGTGGATACAGGGTCTGGCAGAACAGCCGGCCCTCGCCCTGGTCCGCGTGCCAGACCGCGTCCTGCATCTGCGGCTCGTTCGCGGTGTGCAGGATCCACCGCTTCGGATACTCCGCCTTGGTGGACGTCACTCGGTCGAAGACCACAAAGTGATCCGGCGGCAGGTACACGAACTGGCGCACCATCTGCGCGCACTTGTCCTCGTGATAGGTGCCCGTCGCATCCCCGGCAGCATAGGCGTATTCGGGGTGGGTCTCGAACGCGAGCACCTTGGCCGGACCCGTGCGCGGGTCGTGATCGACCGGCATAAAGTGCTGGCTCCCGCCGGCACGCCGTTGCCCGCCGGCGTTGCCAAGTGCGGGCTCCGGCCTCCATAGGCGGGGAAAGGTCTCCCCGGGCATGCGGATCAGCACGCAGTTGTGCGCGATGGTCTGGCTCCAGTACGCGTCGCTGTGCTCGCCGCCCTTGCGCGTGCCCGCATCGAGCGCCAGGAACCCCTGCTTGTAGATCACAAAGTGCGTGGAATCGTGCTGCTTCCAGCCGATTAGCCGCAACGCCGCATAGGTGTCGTCTTCTCCGAATCCAGAGTTCATGTACACGATGCCCAGCCTGGGCGCATATCGCGCGGTGGGGAAGCCCTCCGGCAGGCTCGGGGCCGGCGCCTTGTCCAGGTTCGTGAGAAGAAAGGGGCACACATCGAGCTTCCAGGAGCCATGGCTGACTCCCAGATCCTGTAACTCTTCGCGCATATGGTGCGACAGGGCCGCGAGCCGCGGATGGGACTCGGCGTAGAAGTGCATGTGTTCCGAGACGTGCGCATAGATGTCCCATAGTTGCAGCTGGTTGGTCCAGTGCCATCCGATGTCGAACCCGAACACGTGGAATCCGGGCAGCCGGTTCCACAACAGGCCATGCGAGAAGAGCGCGCTGTGCTGCCACGGCTCGGGGATCCGCTCGTCCACCGCGGACTGCCAGGTATGGAGGAAATGCCACTCCGCGTAGGGATAGTGCTGCAGGGTGTACGCGAGGCGTATGCCGTATTGCCCGAAATCGCCCCGGCCCCTGCGCCGGTAGTCCATCAGCCGTTGATGGTCATGCCAACCGGTCTCCAGCACGGCAAGCGCGCGCCTGTAGTGCAGATCGTCCAGTTCGTCGTTGAGCAACCCCAGTCCGGCATACCAGTACATATTGTACGAGTAGTAGAATCCCTGCGCGTGATGCAGGCTCCCCCACCGGCGCATGAACGTGTGCACATAGTCGATCATGCGCCTGGCCAGCTCCTGCCGCACCTCCGGGGACAGATCTTCCCACACCCAGTCAAGCGCCGCGACCCAGTTGATGCGATTGTAGGGGCTGTAGTCCACCCCGTACTGTTGGGTCGCATGATATCTTTTGGCGTCTCTGGTCATCTCGTTGGAGTACTCGTACTGCTCCACGCTCAGTCGTAGCAGGGCCTCGATCTTGTCCAGGAGCGCCTTGTCTCCGGTCAGGCGATACACGAAGGCGGCCCTCATCGCGAGCGACCCCCAGTCCGCGCGCTCCACCGGCACGCGCAGCCGCTCTTCCACGCCCTGCTTCCACTTCTCAAGGCGCTCTTTCTCGGCGCCTCGTGCGCGGGCGGCCACCTCCGGCCACGTGTCGCTGTTGAAGAAGAGACGTGGCTGGGCCTTGCGCATGCGCATCAGCAGCAGCACGGTCTTCAGGTGCTTGCGCGCCTCAGCCGCGCGCTGGGCCAGGCCGTCGCTCCCCTCCAGATCCCGGAGCACGCTGCCGAAGGTCCGGGCCGCCGCGCCCAGGTCCCTCTGGTACATGGCCGCTCGACCGAGGCCCAATCGCGCACGGGCCTTGTCGCTCGCCCGGGCGTCCATCTCGAGGACCTTCGCGTACTGTCGCCTTGCTGCTTCGCAGTCCCCGTCTTCCATGTACCGCTTGCCGACCTCTAGGTGATCCCGTGCGCGTTGCGCTCCTGAGGCATTCTGCACCACAAGGACCGCTACACCGACAACGCCCACCAGGAGCCGCGCCGTCCTCGGCCAGGCACCGCCCAGACGGTCGCCCTCTGGAGCCATTTCCTGTCTCCTTCCTCCTGCATGCCCTGCCCAGGGCCAGGCCTCCATCCCGGAGCCTACTCGGTCAGCGCCAGACCCTCCTGATGCATGATCTCCTGGGTGAGGTCCTGGTCCACCACGACCCTGCCTTGCTCGTCAACGCGGATGCGCCCGCCGACTTCGCCCGATCGATTGAAGGTCACGGTGTACGTGCGCCCGCCGCGCGCGATCGTTGCGCCAAGCTGGCCTTCGCGTTCTACGAGCTCACAAGGGACCATCTCGTCCACGTCCTGGCTCGAGGCCTGCAGCACGTGCAGGAACCAATCCTCCTTGCGCGCCCCGCCGGGCTTCACTTCCATGCGCCACCGCCCCATGGTCTCCGGTATCTCTCCCGGCTTATGATCCCGAACCATATACCACCAGTTCCAGTCCTTGGGAATCTCAAAGTTCTCTCCGTCCACCCAGAACTCCTTCCCCGGACCGCCGACTTTCCCGAGCACCGCATCCTGCGGATATAGCGTCTGGCAGAAGAGCCGGCCCTCGCCCTGGTCCGCGTGCCAAACTGCATCCCGCATCTGGGGCTCGTTCGCGGTGTGCAGGATCCAGCGTTTCGGGTACTCCGCCTTCGTGGAGGTTACCCGGTCGAAGACCACGAAGTGATCGGGCGGCAGGTACACGAACTGGCGCACCATCTGGGCGCACTTGTCCTCGTGGTAGGCGCCGGTCGCGTCGCCGGCGGCATAGGCGTATTCAGGATGGGACTCGAACGCCAGCACCTTGGCCGGGCCCGTGCGAGGGTCGTGATCGACCGGCATGAAGTGCTCGTGCCCGCCGGCGTGCCGTTGTCCGCCGGCATTCCCGGGAGCGAGGCCGCCTCCGTACCCGGTGCGAAAGGTCTCCCCAGGCATACGGATGAGCACGCAGTTGTGCGCAATGGTCTGGCTCCAGTACCCGGGGTGATGCTTCGGACCGCCTTTGCGCGCACCCGTGTCCAAGGCCAGGAAGCCCTGTTTGTAGATCACAAAGTGCGTGGAATCGCGCTGCTTCCAGCCAATCAAGCGCAGGGCGGCATAGGTGTCGCCTTCTCCGAAGCCGGAGTTCATGTACACGATGCCCAGCCGAGGCGCATACCGCGCCGTAGGAAAGCCCTCCGGCAGGTCCGGGGGCGGCGCCTTGTCCAGGTTCGTGAGCAGGAAGGGGCACACCTCGAGCTTCCAGGAGCCGTCGTTCACTCCCAGGTCCTGTAACTCTTCGCGCATATACTGCGACAGGGCCGCAAGCTGCGGGCGGAACTCGGCGTAGAAGTGCAAGTGCTCCGACACGTGTGCATAGATGTTTCCACGATTGAGCTGGTTCGAGGTATGCCACCCCACGTCGAACCCGAACACGCGGAACTCGGGGAGCCGATTCCACAACAGCCCGTTCGAGAACAGCGCACTGTGCTTCCAGTCCGCGGGGATGCGCTCGTCGACCGCGGACTGCCAGGTATGCAGGAAATGCCATTCCGCGTAGGGATAGTGATGCAGGGTGTACCCGAGGCGGATGCCGTACTGGCCGAAGTCGCCCCGGCCCCTGCGCCGGTAGTCCATGAACCGTTGGTAGTCCTGCCACCCTGTCTCCAGCACGGCCAGGGCGTGCCTGTACTGCGGCTCGTCCAACTCGTCGTCGACAAGCCCCAGCCCGGCATACCAGTACAGGTTGTGGGCGTAGTAGAAGCCCATGTTTTGCCCCTTGCTGCCCCATCGGCGCATGAACGCGTATACGAAATCGCTCATGCGCGAGGCCAACTCCTTGCGGACCTCCGGGGTCAGATCGTCCCACACCCAGTCGAGCGCCGCGACCCAGTTGATGCGCGTGTAGGGCACATAGGACACCCCATAGCGTGCCATCACGTGATGCCTGTCGGCATCCTTGGCATGCTCATGGGCGTATTCGTACTGCTCCAGGCTCAGCCGCAGCAGCGTCTCGACCTTGTCCAACAGCGCCTTGTCGCCCGTCATGCGGAATACGAATGCGGCCTTCATCGCGAGCGGTCCCCAGTCCGCACGCTCCAGGGGTACGCTCAGGCGCTCCTCCACGGTCTGCTTCCATTCCTCAAGCCGCTCCTTCTCGGCCCCTTGTGCGCGGGCGGCCACGGTTGGCCACGTGTCGCTGTTGAAGAACATACGCGGATGGGACTTGCGCATGCGCATCAGCAGCAGCACGGTCTTTAGGTGCTTGCGCGCCTGCGCCGCTTCCCGGTCGTCCAGGTCGTCGCGCGCCTCCAGATTCTGGAGCACGCTGCGGAAGGCTCGGGCCGCTGCGCCCAGGTCCCTCTGGTACATGGCCGCCCGGCCGAGGCCCAGGCGCGCACGTGTCCGATGGTCGGTCGGGGCGTCCATCTGGAGCACCTTTTCATATTGCTCCCTTGCGCCCTCGCACTCGGTCTGCGTCATGTAGAGATCAGCGAGCCCCAGGTGGCCGCGCACCCGCTGGAAGTCGTCCGCATAAGGATTGGCCAAGACCAGCTCATACGCCGCCCGCCGCACGGCCGGCTCCGCCGACCACCAGGAGCGTCGGTTGGTCGCCACCGGCGCGCCCGCCACGAACAGGAAGGAGTGCGCCCCCTTGACCACACAAACTGTCAGCACGTGCTCGCCGGGGCTCAGATGCACGGTGAACACGTGGTCCTGTGGCGAATAGGGAAAGTGCTGGTTGCCCGTGTCCAAGGTGTCGTACACGGGTTCCCCGTCCAGCCACCATTGCATCCAGGCGTCGGCACTCGCGCCGATAGGTAAATCGGTCTCTTGGTCGGCAGTGATCGTTGCGTAGAGATATACTGCCGACCCGCGCGGCGCCTCACCGACCACCTGCTGCAGGTCGATGCCGGTATTGAGGTCAAAGCGCTTGCCTTCGAACTCCTGCATTCTGATGCGCAATCGCTCGGGAATGCTCTTCAGCTGCTGCGCAGACACGAGCGAGGCCATTCCCTCGGGACTCTGACCGGCATCGCGCGCCGCGGGGCCGAACGCGACCCAGGTCTGCGGACACTCCACTCCGGTCGCCGCCTCGCCGGCATGTAGCTCGCCCGACGTCCAAAGGCACGCGAGCGCCAACAGGCCCGCCATCACCCGCACGACCTTTCGCGGGATCATCTTCGACATTGCCTCTCTCCCTCCCGTTCGG
>CAZOBJ010000123.1:5806-8438 GCA_964577825.1 uncultured Planctomycetales bacterium | reverse complement strand
GGTCCCTGCGGGGATGCCCCCCTACCACCGGTCGCGGTGCACGATCTCCTCCAGGGACAGGCGCTTCTTGGCCGACGGACCGGCCGCGTGCGGCCAGCCCACGGGCATGAGCTCCACCACGCGCACCTCGTCGGGGATCCCCAGCGCCGCCTTGGCCTGGTCCTCGTGGAACGCGCCGATCCAGCAGGTGCCCAGGCCCTCGGCCGTGCACAACAGGGCCACGTGGTCGATGAAGATCGCGGTGTCGATGGGGTAGCTAAGCTGCCCGCAGGTCATCACGTGGTCGTTGTCCCCCTCCGAGCAGAAGGCCAGCACCACGGGCGCCTGGCCCACGAAGGCCTGGCCGCGGGCGGCCTGGGCGAGCTTGGCGCGGGCGGCCGCGTCGCGGACCACCACCACGCGCCAGCGCTGCCGGTTCGAGGCCGAGGGCGCCAGCCGCGCGGCGTCGAGCACCTTGTCCAAGAGCGCCGGGTCCACGTCCTTGTCCAGGAAGTTGCGGCAGCTGAACCGCGCGCGTACTGCGTCGTACACATCCATGACGATCTCCTTGGGCTAGGGGGCCTGTGTGTCCGGGTCCTGGGCCGGGCGCTCGCGCCACAGCCCCTCGCAGAGCGCGCCGCCGTGGGCGCGGTAGTCTTCGGGATGGGCCAGGCGGTCGTTCACCTCGCGCAGCACCGCGTCCGCCGCGGCGCGGAGGGTCTCGTGGCCGAAGTCGGCGCTCGCCTCCCAGGGCGGCCAGCGCGTGCCCGTGCTGACGAGCTCGTCGGCGGACTCGCGCGGGGGCAGGGCGGACAGGTCTACGGTCTCCGGATGCAGGGCCAGGATGTGCGAGGTCTCCCACCCGCCCGCGTGGTCGCCGGCCTGGGGCCAGCGGTCGCGCACGAGGAGATAATCCACGCATGCCCAGGCGAGCATGGCGGTGCGGTCGGGCAGGCGCAGCTTCACCCATTGCACCGCCGCTGCGCGGGCCAGGTCCACGAGCGGGTAGTGCCCGGCCACGAGCACGGCCACGCGGAATCCCAGGCTCTGCATCTCCGCGAGGACGTGCACAAGCAGCCGGTGGTACGCCAGGGCCTGGTCCGTGGCCGAAAACGGCTGGCGCTCGGGCAGGAAGTTCTCGGCCGGCAGGTCCATCTCGCGCGCGATGGCCTCGCGCGAGGCAGGCGCGGAGTCCACGAGCGAGGTCACCCGGCTCTCGCCGTAGTACAGCGTGGGGAACACGAGCCCGCCGCCCGTGCGCGCGCAGACCTCGGCCAGCCCCTCGGCCTGGAGCCCGTCCGCGCCCAGGGGATTGTGCGGGCCGTGCCACTCGAGCGTGCCCAGGGGCACGTAGGCCACGGGGCACGCCTTGCGCCGGGCGACCGCCTGGGCGGGTCGCAGCCTGTGGTAGCGCACCTCCTCGGTCACGGCGCGACGCGCCTCCTCACCCTTGCCGCATGCGCGCGCCGGGCGGGCCCGGTCAGCGCGCGGGTTCGATCACGCGGCCGTGCTCCAGGCCGCGCTCGCCGGCCAGCACCCGCAGGACCTCGCGCCAGGTGGTGCGCCCCTCGCGCACCGCGCGCAGGGCCTGGCCGGGCAGGTCCTCGCCCTCCTGGGAGGCGATTTCCCGGAATCGGGACAGGGTCGCCTGCTCCATGATCGCGCGGCGCAGGTCTTCGCTGGTGGCCAGCTTCTCCGCCAGCGCGAACCGGCCCGCGTACGCGGTGATGGGGCTGTACTTCTTTCCGTTGACCGTGCGCGCGCCCTCGCGCGCGGCCTGGGGCAGCCACGAGGACTCCTCCTCGGTCAGCGGCCGGCTGCGCTCCTCGCGCAGCTCGCGCACCAGGCGCTCGGCGATCACGAGCTGAATGCCGCCGGAGAGCGCATACGGGGGCACGCCCATCTCCAACAGGCGGTAGGGCACCGTGTACGCGCGGCCCGCGTGCACCGTGGACAGGACCAGGTGCCCGGTCAGGCTCGCCTCCACGGCGTTCATCGCGGTCTCGGTGTCGCGGATCTCGCCGACCATGATCACGCCCACGTCGTGGCGCAGGATGCTGCGCAGGGCGCGCTCGAAGTCCAGGTTCACGCGGCGGTTGACCTCGGTCTGCATCACGCCATCGATCACGTTCTCCACCGGGTCCTCGATCGTGGCCACGCGGCGGGTGGCCTTGCTCTCCTCCACGATGTGGTGCAGGGCCGCGTACAGGGTGGTGGTCTTGCCCGAGCCCGCGGGACCGGACAACAGGATCAGCCCATCCTGGAGCACCAGGCTGTCGTGCAGGGCCTGGGTGACGTGGTCCGGGAACCCGAGCTCGTCGATCCTGCGAAGCTGCGGCTCGGCGCCGAAGAGGCGGATCGAGGCGCACTCGCCCCAGTAGGTCGGGTACGTGGCCATGCGGAAGTTGTAAGGCATGTCCAGGGCCTCGCGGCGGATGTACCCCTCCTGGGGCAGGCTGCTGCGGTGGGTGAGCAGCCGCGCCAGGTTCTGGCAGTGGCGCACCACGTTCATGGCCAGGGGCTTGGGCAGGTCCACGAGGTGGTGGAGCACCCCGCCCACGCGAAAGCGCACGCACAGGCCGTCGCGGAACGGGTCGAAGTGCACGTCGCTGGCCTGGACGTTGACGGCCGTCTCAAAAGTCAGGCGCACGAG
>CAZOBJ010000123.1:0-5706 GCA_964577825.1 uncultured Planctomycetales bacterium | reverse complement strand
GGCAGGCGCACCCGCACGCGGCCCGCATCGTCCACGCGCAGCCGGCGCATGCGCGAGGCCCCGGCCAGGCGCTCGACGTCGAGCGTACCGCCCGCGGGCACGTCATGGAGCCGGTAGGCCGCCTCGGGGCGGTCGGTCGCCTCGCGCAGGAGCATCAGGTACCCGGTGCCCGGCCCGGTCACCGATTGGAACCCGGTCCAGGCCCGGCCGGTGGGCATCTCGCCGATCGGGCGGACGCGTCCGAGCAGAATGGCCTTCTGGTGGGGCCGGTACGCGCGCAGCAGCCGGCGCAATCGCCGCTTGTCCTCCGCTGTCAGGTGCTGGACCTCCATCCAGCACAGGGGATTCGCGAACAGCACCGCGGCGCAGCTGTACTCCGTGCCGAACGCGGCAGGCCGCAGGGGGTCGTCGGCCGGGTAGTTCTCCTCCATCAGGTGGGCGTCGACGAACTCCATGTGCAGCCGGTAGCTGGGCAGATACCGGCACAGCTGCCACAGGCTGCGGGTGGTCCGGTAGGGATAGTAGGTCCCGTCGCGGGCGTACCGGTTCTCGATGAACAGGTTGCCGGTGAACTCGTTGCCGTAGAAATGCCCCAGCCGCCTGGACTTGCCGCCGGTGATGTCGAAGTTGATGGACAGCTCGCGGTTCGAGCCCTCGTACACGGACTCGAACAGGCGCAGGAGGTTCGCCTCGCCGCACTTGGCGTGCACGGACACCCCGTCGATCTTCACGGCCCGCATGCCGTAGGCGCGCCACATGTGCAGGATGACGTCGCGGTCCCGCTCCCAGTTCGCGTAGTCGCCGCCGCCCCCCGTCCCGTCCGGGGAGAACCAGAACCCCAGGCGCACCCCCTTGTCGCGCGCCAGGGCCACCAGGGGTTCGAGCCCGCGCGGGAACTTGTCCGCGTTCACGTCCCAGAAATCGGGCAGAATCCCGTACGGGCCCTTGGGCCGGTTGCCCTCCACGTTGAGGCTGGCGAACTGGCCCTCCATCCATCCCGCGTCCATCTGGCAGTGGGTGAGCCCCAGGCGCGCGCCGGTGGCGATCTCCTGGGCGAACATCTTCTCGTTCAGCCGCTTGGATCCCTGGCCCGCGCCCCAGGTGTTCGACATGACGGCGAAGGTGCGCGCGGGGTTCGGGCGGATGCGCGCGCGGTCGAGCCGGTAGCAGAGCTCGGCCATCGCGCCCGGGCTGCCGTCCGTGACGCCCAGGGCCGTGGGGTAGGCGTCGAAGGGTTCGCCCGTGGCGAGCTCCTGCGGCGTGATGCCCGTGCCCGTGACCGCGAGCGTGCACCCGGAGAGCACGAAGTCCCAGCCCGGGTGGTGCAGGGCCTCGCGCCAGGGCGGCGCGAGCTTGAACACGGCCAGTCCCCCGCCGTCGACCCGGTCCACGAGGTGCAGAAGGGCCCCGCGCTCGCGGATGTTCTCCTTGGGATAGGTGAACCCCTGTCGCTCCAGAACCAGGTTGTCGTGGTAGTCGCTTTGGCACACGAACTCGGTCACGTGCCAGGCGAGGTGCCGGGGCGCGAGGCCGAAAAAGTCGGTGCGGTCGTCGGCCATGTGCAGGTGCACGCCCCCGCTGTCGTAGAAGGGCTCGGGCTCCAGCTCCGGGCCCGGCGCGGTGCACGCGAGCCGGAACTGGCTGAGCACCACCGGCAGGTCGGGCCACACGCGCAGGGTCCACGTCACGCGCGCGTGTGCGTAAGCGAGCGTGACCGTGGCGCGCAGGTGCTCCTCGCAGGCGCCGCGGAAGTCGTCCGGCTGCGTGGCGAGGTCCACGGACGGCGCCTCGCGCAGGGGCAGGTCCGAGCGGCGCAGGGCGTCGCGGTACGGGGCCTCGCAGGCCCACTCGCGGCCGCGCGCCTTGTCGCGCACCGAGGTCACGGCCGGCGCGCCCATGGACAGGTCCCAGGCCCGCTCCACGGCGGGGTTGCCCACGCGCAACAGGGACCCGTCCAGCGTGGCGTAGCAGTCCGCGAGGTTCGTCATGGGTGGTCCTTTCTCCGGTCGGGCTCGCGGCGGCCGGGCGGCATGTCCGGACGACGCGCAAGCGCGCGACCGCCGGAGGATGCCGGCGGCCGCGCAGGACAGTCGGACACTGAGCTGCGGCCACGCCGCGCGATTACTCGGCCGGCTTGCCCCCGGTCCAGTCGATCTGGGCGAGCTGCTCGTACAGGCGCCAGTTGCGGTCCACGTCCTTCTGCCCGAGTTCGAGCAGTCGCTTGGCCGCCTCGGGGTCGGAGTCGGCGAGCATCCGGAACCGCGTCTCGCCCATGGCGTACTCCTCGTAGGGGATCGAGGGCGCCTTGCAGTCCAGCTGCAGCGGGCTTTTGCCCTGCTCGGCCAGGCGCGGGTCGAACCGGAACAGGATCCAGTGCCCGCTGGCCACAGCCTTTTTCTGCTCGTCCATGCCCTTGGTCATGTTGATCCCGTGCGCGATGCAGTGGCTGTACGCGATGATGAGGCTCGGCCCGTCGTAGCTCTCGGCCTCGCGCATCGCCTTGATGGTCTGGGCGTCGTTGGCGCCCAGGGCCACGCGCGCGACGTAGATGTTGCCGTAGGTCACCGAGATGAGCCCCAGGTCCTTCTTGGGCAGGGGCTTGCCGGCCGCGGCGAACTTGGCCACCGCGCCGCGGGGCGTGGCCTTGGACATCTGGCCGCCGGTGTTCGAGTACACCTCGCTGTCCAGGACCAGGGCGTTGATGTTCCGGCCGCTGGCGAGCACGTGGTCCAGGCCGCCGTACCCGATGTCGTAGGCCCAGCCGTCGCCGCCCAGGGCCCACACGGACTTCTGCACGAGCATGTCCGCTACGCTCAAGAGCTCCTTGCACGGCTCGTCGCCGCAGCCCTGGAGCTTCTCCTTGAGCCGGGCCACGCGCGCGCGCTGCTCGCGGATGCCGCTCTCGTCGGACTGGTCGGCGGTCTTCAGCGCCTGGACGAGCTCCCGGTCGTCCCGCAGGCAGTCGCACCGGTCCAGCAGCTCGCGCGCGTACGCGCCCAGCCGGTCCGCGGTGAGCCGGAACCCGAAGGAGAACTCGGCCGCGTCCTCGAACAGGCTGTTCGACCACGCCGGGCCCCGGCCCTCAGCATTGATCGCATAGGGGGTGGTGGGCAGGTTGCCGCCGTAGATGGACGAGCACCCGGTGGCGTTGCCGATGAGCAGCCGGTCGCCGAAGAGCTGCGTAAGCAGCTTCACGTACGGGGTCTCGCCGCATCCGGCGCACGCGCCCGAGTACTCGAACAGCGGCCGGTGCAGCTGGCTCTCCTTGACCGGGGGCAGCTTCACGTCCGTGCGGTCGAACTCCGGCAGCGACAGGAAGAAGGCGTAGTTTTCGGCCTCCTGCTCGCGCAGCGGAATCTGCGGGGCCATGTTGATGGCCTTGGTCTCCAGACGGTTGCCCTGCTCGTCCTTCTGGTGGGCCGGGCAGATGTTCACGCACGCCCCGCACCCGGTGCAGTCTTCGACTGCGTTCTGCACGGTGCACAGCATCCCCTCCAGCCCCTTGCCGCGCGCCGCGGTGGACTTGAACGTCTCGGGCGCGCCCTTCAGGGCCTCCTCGGGATAGATCTTCATGCGGATACTGGCGTGCGGGCACACGATCGAGCACTTGCCGCACTGGATGCAGGTGTCCGGGTCCCACACGGGCACCTGGAGGGCCACGTTGCGCTTCTCGTACTGGGTGGTGGCGCTGGGGAAGGTGCCGTCATCGGGCATTTCGCTCACCTTCACCTCGTCGCCGCGGCCGACCATGATCTTGGCGGTGACGTTCTGCACGAACTCGGGCGCATCCTCGGGCACCGCGGGCGGGACCTCGACCTTGCTCGTGGCCTTCTGCGGGTACTTGACCTCCTCGAGGCCCTCGAGCGCGTGGTCCACGGCCGCGAAGTTCTTCTGCACCACCTCCTCGCCCTTGCGCCCGTACGTCTTCTGGATGGCCTCCTTGATCTTGGCGATGGCCTCCTCGCGCGAAAGGATGCCGCTGATGGCGAAGAAGGCCGTCTGCATGATCGTGTTGATGCGCGCGCCCATGCCGGTCTCTTCGGCCACCTTGTACGCGTCGAGCACGTACAGGGTCAGGCACTTGTCGATGATCGTCTGCTGCACGCTGCGGGGCAGGTGGTCCCAGGTCTCGTCCGGGCTGTAGGGGCTGTTGAGCAGGAACGTGGCGCCCTGCACCGCGTTTTGCAGCATGTCGTACTTTTCGAGGAAAAAGAACTGGTGGCAGGCCACGAAGTTGGCGGCGTTGAGCAGGTAGCTGGACCGGATCGGCTCCGGCCCGAATCGCAGGTGGCTGACGGTGACGCTGCCGGCCTTGCGCGAGTCGTAGACAAAGTAGCCCTGGGCGTAGTTGTCCGTCTCCTCGCCGATGATCTTGATGCTGTTCTTGTTCGCGCCCACCGTGCCGTCCGAGCCCAGGCCGTAGAAAAGCGCGCGGGTCACGCTGTCCGGCTCGATGCTCACGCTGGGGTCGTAGTCGAGGCTGGTGTGGGTGACGTCGTCCTCGATGCCCACGGTGAAGTGGTTCTTCGGCGCCTTGGCGCGCAGGTTGTCGAACACGCCCATGAGCATGGCGGGGGTGAACTCCTTGCTGGAGAGCCCGTACCGGCCGCCCAGGGTGCGCGGGTACGTCTCGCCGAAGGGGCCGTATCCCTCGACCATGGCCTCGCCGATCGCGGTGCGCACGTCCACGTACAGGGGCTCGCCCACCGCGCCCGGCTCCTTGGTGCGGTCCAGGGTGGCGATGGCCTTCACGGTCTTGGGCAGGGCCTCCACGAACGCCCGGCTGTCCCAGGGCCGGTAGAGGCGGACCTTGACCGCGCCGACCTTCTCGCCCTTGGCGGCCAGGTACTCCACGGTCTCGTGGGCCACGTCCGCGGCCGAGCCCATGAGCACGACCACGCACTCGGCCTCGGGGTGGCCGACGTAGTCGAACAGCTTGTAGGTGCGCCCGGTCAGCTCGGCGAACCGGTCCATCACCTTGGCCACGATGCCCGGGCAGGCCTGGTAGTAGGGGTTCACGGTCTCGCGGCCCTGGAAAAAGACGTCCGGGTTCTGGGACGTGCCCCGGATGAACGGGTTGTCCGGGGACAGGGCGCGCGCGCGGTGGGCGCGGATCAGCTCGGGGTCGATCAGCGGGCGCATCTCGTCGAAGGTGAGCTCCTCGACCTTGCGGATCTCGTGGCTCGTGCGGAACCCGTCGAAGAAGTGCACGAAGGGCACCCGGCTCTCCAGGCTCGCGGCCTGCGCAATGAGCGCAAGGTCCATGACTTCCTGGGGGTTGGAGCTGGGCATGAGCCCGAACCCGGTCGCCCGCGTGGCCATGACGTCCGAGTGGTCGCCGAAGATGCTCAGGGCCTGGCAGGCCACCGACCGGGCCGACACATGGAAGACCGTAGGCGTGAGCTCGCCCGCGATCTTGTACATGTTCGGGATCATGAGCAGCAACCCCTGCGAGGCCGTGAACGTGGTCGTCAGCGCCCCGGCCTGGGCCGCGCCGTGGACCGCGCCCGAGGCGCCACCCTCGCTCTGCAGCTCGCTGACCACCGGGACCGTGCCCCAGATGTTCGTCTCGCCGCGCGAGGACTTCTCATCGGCCATCTCGCCCATGCCCGAGGAGGGCGTGATCGGGTAGATTGCGCAGACCTCGTTCGTGGCATGCGCGGTGTAGGCCGCCGCCGTGTTGCCGTCGATGGTGAGCATCTTGCG
>CAZOBJ010000122.1:0-8463 GCA_964577825.1 uncultured Planctomycetales bacterium | reverse complement strand
CCCCGCTGCCCCTGGCCCGCAGGCGGCAAAGCCCCGCAGCGGAGAGGGTTGCGCCCGTGTGGTGCGCGCACGCCTTCGAGAAGCCGCCTCTCCGCCACCGAGCCCGCTGCGGCCGGCACGGAACTCTTGCCGGTATCCTGGGCACTAGGTTCTTGACTTCGATGCGAAAAGTGAGCATGATGAGGGCACTTATGTCGGCGGCGGAGCCGCCGCCGGAAGAGACCGCTATGTGCGATCGCCTCGGAGGCTTACCCATGCGCTTCCCGTGCGTAGTCGTGACCCTGTTGGTCCTTGTTCTGTCCAGCGCGGCGGCCCAGGAGGCTGCGCCGGAAAGGGAATGGGTCCTGAGATTCTGGGAGATTGCCCAAAACAACTTCTCCGCGCAGGATCCCGTGGCCGTGCCGTCTCCGCTAGAGTCCGGGCCGGCGTTTTACTACGCATGGCCGTTCGCCCTGCGATACAAGGTCAATCTCGACGATCTGCGCGAGCGGCTCCAGGCCGCGCTGGACGAGGCGGAGGAGGGCAGCGTACGGGGGCAATTTCTGCAGAATGCCCTCGAACGTGTGGACAGCGAGCTGGAAGGCGCGCCCTGGCCGCTGAAGCTGCGCATTGCCCTGCATACGAACACAGGCGAGACCTACTACGATCTGTCCAGCCCGACCCTTCGCAACCTTGCCGAGAAGCAGATCGGAAGGGAGTTGCAGACCACGGATGAAATCGCCTCCGCGGAGCTCAAGCAGGGCGACGTGGTCCATGGCGTGGCCTTGTTCCCGGAGATCGAACCCGAGGCCGATGGGTTTGAAATCCGCGTCATCGGCCTGGGCCGGCGCTTGTATCCGGCCTTCTACCCACGGCATGTGACGCGCATCACCCGCACGGCACAGGGGCAATATACCAAGCCTCAGCCGCATATGCGCAAGGCCCTGCGCTACTTCTACGATCGTCCGGGGGATGCCGCCCACCGGCAGGCCGACCCCGTGCTCTTCCGCGAACGACGTCAGGACTGGCTGTGGCTATGGCACACGAACTTCTACGCGCAGGAGCCGGGGACTCTGGTGCTCAACCGGAGCGTGGCAACCGGAGGCGGAACCCGCGAGCTGGCGTACCCGTTCCGGTACTACTCCTACGAGGTGCTCAACACAACGCCGGATCCTCAGGAGGTCAAGGTGACCGCAGCGGGTCTGGTCCCGCAGGTCGACTGGCACGAGGTCAGCATCGTGGTGCCGCTCATGGACCGGGCCGCCGAGACCGACCATCGCAAGGCCCAGGCGCTGCGCGTTCTCCAGCGTCGAGAGCCTACGCTCGTGCAAGACATCGAGGCCCGTCACGTGCAGGCCACCGTGCCCCCCGGAAGGAAGGTTCGTGGACTCGCCTTCGCCCACGCGCGGATCGAGGCCCCTGAGGCCCTTCTGGACGAGGTGGTCATGCAGCTTCATGGACTGGCCCGACGTCCGGAGGACCCGGACGAACCGGGCGCGCTGCTGGCGCGCTACCGCAGGCTCTACCCGGCCGCCGAGAACCGCAAGCCCGTGCTGGAGCGCAAGACCCAGCCCTCGGACGAGGTGGTGTCGGAGTTCGTGTTGGCTCAGGCGGCCGAGGACGTGGCCGCACGTGACCTGGAGATCTCCAAGCAGGACAAGATCCGCTACGAAGGGCTCGCACCGTTCGCGATCCTCATGAGCCATCTCGCCGGAGAGGCCGTGGACCGTCTCGCGCAGGACGGCGAGGTGCCGGTGCGCTACGAAGTGGAACTGGAGGGCAGGGCGGACGCCGCGCAGTTCGTGTACTCCTTCGAAGAGCCCACCCCGCCTGAACAGCCCATCTATGCAGGCCTCGGAGAAGTGGAGGAACCCGAAGAGGCCGAGCCCGAGGCCGGCGCCGAGGCTGAAGAGGCCGAGGAGGAACCCGCGCAGGAGCCGACCACCGAAGAAGAAGCAATCTGGTAGAGGGTCGACCGAGGACGCGGGAGATGGTGCTGGTCATCGACAACTACGATTCCTTCACCTACAACCTGGTGCAGGCCCTGGGCGCTCTGGGGGCCGAGCAGCATATTGTCCGCAACGACAAGATCAGCGCAGACGAGGCCGAGGCCCTGCGGCCGGAGCGGGTACTGATCAGCCCGGGCCCATGCACCCCGCGCGAGGCGGGCGTGTCCGTGGCCTTGGTCCAGCGTCTGGCCGGACAGGTGCCTATCCTTGGAGTCTGCTTGGGCCATCAGGCCATCGCGGCCGCGTTCGGAGGCGAGGTGGTCCGAGCTGACGTGCCCGTGCATGGCAAGACCAGCCAGATCGAGCACGATGGGCAGGGACTCTTCCACGGACTGCCCAATCCGTTCGAGGCGACGCGATATCACAGCCTGATCGTGCGCGAGGAGACACTGCCCGAGGTCTTTGTCCCCACAAGTCGCACCGTGGGCGAGGGCCTGCTCATGGGGATCCGCCATCGCGAGTATCCACTTGAGGGCCTGCAGTTCCACCCGGAGAGCTTTCTGACCCCCGAGGGCGCGAAGCTGCTCGCGAACTTCCTCGCCCAGTAGCCAAGCCGCGCTATGCGCGCGATGCGCCCCCTTGCCTGCCCCCGAAGGGAGCGGCCCCATGCCCTGGCAGGCGTTCCGGCACGCCCTGGAGTCCCAAGGCCTGGTGCGCGCCTGCGACCGAAGGGTGGTAGTCGCCCTGTCCGGAGGTCTGGACTCTGTCGCGCTCGCACACCTCTTCGCCCGGTATCGAGATGCGCGGCGACCCGAGCTTCAGCTTGTGGCAGCCCATTTCCACCACGGCCTGCGCGGAGCGGACGCGGACGCGGACGCTGCGCACGCGCAAGCGGTGGCCGAGCGATTGGGCATGACCTTTCGTCTGGGTCGCGGGGACGTGGCTGCCCGCGCGCGTGAGAAAGGCGGCTCCGTAGAGGCGGTCGCGCGAGCCATGCGCTACGCATTCCTGGAAGAGACGTGCCGCAAAGAGCGCGCGCCTGTCCTGGCCCTGGGGCACCATGGCGACGATCAGGTCGAGACCGTGTACATGCACTGCCTGCGCGGGAGCGGCGTCCTGGGGCTGGCGGGCATGCCCATGATCGTGGCACGAGCAGAGGTGCGGCGCATCCGTCCGCTCCTGACCGTATGGCGGACAGCGCTCTCCGCGTACGCACGACGCGCGGGTCTTGCCTTTCGCGAGGACCGATCCAATGCGGACATGCGCCTCCGGCGCAATCGCGTCCGACATCGAGAGCTGCCCGCAGCGGAGGCCTTTTGGCCGGAGATCCGAGAGGACCTGGCGCACTTGGGGCGTGTGGCACAGCGACTGTGGACCTGGGTCCGGCCCCGGGTGGAGGCCGCCCTGCGTACGGCGCTGCAATCCGAAGAGTCGGATAGACTGGTGCTCTCCGTGAAGGTCATGAGCGTCCATCCTCCGGCGATCCGGTCCGAGGTGCTGCGCACAGCGGCGCGGCGGATCTTGGAGGGCGGTCAGCCTCTGGGCGCGCGACATGTGGCGGCCCTGCAGGGCCTGATGCAGGCCGGCCGGTCCGGGCGGCGGGCCAGCCTTCCCGGTGGACTCCTGGCTGTGCGAGAGTACGACGCGCTCATCCTCTCGCGCGCGCCTATCGGTCTTCCACAGGGCGAGGTCCTGGCGACCCTTCGCCATCCCCATGACTTGCCCCTGCATGGAGAGGCCTTGATCGTGACGGGCGAAGTGGTCGAACGCCGAGCCGTCGAGCCTCTCTTTGCCGACAGGCCGGACACCGCGTACATGGACGGGGACCGCGTGTCCTGGCCCCTGACCGTACGCAGGCCGCGGGCCGGGGACCGGTTCTCGCCCCTGGGGCTGGACGGACGCACGCTCCTCTCGGACTTCCTGACAGATCGCAAGGTGCCTCGCCGACACGCCCTAATCGTGGAAGATCGGCAGGGCATCGTGTTCGTGGCGCCGGGGCGCATCGACGAGCGCGTGCGCGTGCAAGAAGACACGCACCGCGTCTTGCGTCTCCACTTGCAGAGGAGAGGTGTTCCCTGACGGAGAACGGTTGCATTGGTCCCAAGAGAGGCTATCCTAACAGCGCTCGTCCGCAGACCGCGTCGACGACCATTCAGGAGACCGAATCCATGCGTCCAGTGTGCCTGATCGTGCGCGACGGCTGGGGATACAACGAGGACCCCCGCGGCAATGCGGTGCTCGCCGCCGACACGCCGCAGGTGGACCGGCTCAAGGCGCGGTACCCGTGGACGCTCCTGGACTGCGCCGGCGAGGCGGTCGGTCTGCCCGAGGGGTTCCAGGGGAGTTCGGAGGTAGGGCATCTGAATATGGGCGCCGGACGCATCGTGGTCCAGGAAGTCAAGCGGATCAACGACAGCCTGGAGGACGCCAGCCTGTATGAGCGCGAACAGTGGAAGCGACTCATCGCGAATTGGAAGGAGCAGGAGAGCACGCTGCACCTTCTCGGTCTGCTCCAGGACGAGGGGGTGCACGCGCATCAGGCGCACCTGTTCGCCTTCATGCGCCATGCGCGACACGAGTACCCCCAGGGGGCGATCGTGGTGCACCCGTTCCTGGACGGACGGGACACGCCGCCGCGCAGCAGCTTGGAGTTCCTCGCCGCGCTGCGTTCCGTGATGGAAGAGGTGGGCCGCGCGCGGATCGGCACGGTGATGGGCCGGTACTACGGCATGGACCGGGGCCAGAACTGGGCGCTCACAGACCAGGCGTTCCGGTGCCTCGTGTCCGCCGAGGGCCGCCGCGCCCCGGACGCAGAGACCGCGGTCAAGCGCTCCTATGAAGAGGACCAAACTCCGGACCACACCGAGATGACCGACGAGTACATTCCCCCGACCGTACTGGAAGGATACGAGAGCATACGCGACGGCGACTCGGTGCTGCACACGAACTACCGCCAGGACCGCGCCATTCAGTTGAGCATGGCCTTTGTGGCGCCGGACTATCCCGGCGAGCTCGACCGACGGCCCGACGTGGCCTACGTAGGCCTGACGCAATATTACGACGAGTTTGAACCGTACCTCATGCAAGCCATGACGAGCGGCAAGAGCATGGGCAACCTGCTCGGCGAGGTGATCGCGCGCGCCGAGCTGCGGCAACTGCGCATCGCCGAGACGCAGAAGTTCCGGCACGTGACGAGCTTCTTCAACGGCAAGGCCACCAAGCCCTTCCCGAAGGAAGAGCAGGTCGACGTGCCCAGCCGGTTCGATCCGGCCAGTTTTGCCAGCCACCCGGAGATGGAGGCCTACAACGTCACGGATGAGCTGCTCAAGCGGCTGGAGAACAATCCGTACGCTTTCATCGCCGTCAACTATGCCAATTGCGACATGGTTGGGCACACGGGGAACTTCGAGGCCTCAAAGAAGGCCGTCCAGGTGGTCGACCAGTGCGTGGGCAAGCTGGTCCCATGTCTTTTGGATCTGGACGCGCACGTGCTGGTGACCGCGGACCACGGCAACGCCGAGCAGAAGATCGACTACGACACCGAGATGACGAAGACGAGCCATACGCTCCATCCCGTGGAGTTCATCTACGTGGCCAGGGACGCGCCCGGCACTCGGCTGCGCGAGCGGGGCAAGCTGGCCGACATCGCGGTGACGATCCTGCACCTCCTGGGCCTGGAGGTGCCTGCGGAGATGACCGCGGACAACCTGATCGTCACGTGAGAGCCGGGCGGACCGAGCCTGGGCCCTATCTGCGCCATTGGCCGTGATCGAGCGCCGCCGTGAGATCGACGGCGTCGGGGATGATCTCCACCTGTGCAGAGCCCTCTGAGGCCGGACGTACGCTGACCACGTCACAGCGCACGCCCCCTCGCGGGGCCTTGTGGCGCTTCAGGTACGCGGATGCGGCGCGCGCGATCCGCCGGGCCTTGTGGCCGGTGACCGACTCGCCCGGCGTGCCGAACGCGTCCGAGCCGCGGGTGCGCACCTCCACGAATACCAGCACGTCGCCGTCCAGGGCGAGCAGGTCGACCTCCACGCCACCGGTCTTCAGATTGCGCTCCACGATCCGATAGCCGGCCTCTTGCAGGGCGGTTGCCGCGGCCGTCTCGCCGTCTTGCCCGCGGATGTGTCTGGCGTCCACGGCCAGGCCCTCGGTCTGGGTCAAACGCGCGCCGCGTCGATGGCGCGGCGGATCGCATTCAGGTCGGTTACAGGCACCACGCGGACCGTCCCGATGGCCTCGGGCAACACGAAACGCAGCGTCCCGGCCTGGGCCTTCTTGTCGCCGAACATGGCCTCAACCACCGTGTCCGCGTCCAAATCGGGGAACCGGGTCCGAAGCCCCAGGGCGCGAAGCGCCGCTTCCACGCGCTGGGCCTGCTCGTGGGGGAAGCCGAGCAAGTCCGTACCCAGTCGATTCGCCACGGTCATGCCCATGGCCACCGCCTCGCCATGCCCGTATCGCCCGTATCCGGTCAGGGTCTCGATCGCGTGCGCCGCCGTGTGGCCGAAGTTCAGGATGGCGCGCAGCCCGGCCTCGCGCTCGTCCGCAGCTACCACCGCGGCCTTGATCCGGCAGGAGCCTCCGATCACGCGGTACAGCACCGGCATGTCCAGCGCCTTGATCTCGGACGCATGCGCCTCGACATAGTCGAAGTACGCCGCGTCGCGGATCACGCCGTGCTTGATCACCTCAGCCATGCCATTGCGCAATTCCTCGGCAGGCAGGGATCGAAGCGTGGTCAAATCCGAGTACACGAGGCGAGGCTGGTGGAAGGCGCCGATGAGGTTCTTGCCGCGCGGGTGGTTCACGCCCGTTTTTCCGCCCACGGAACTGTCCACCTGGGCAAGGACCGTGGTTGGCACCTGCACGTAGGGGATTCCTCGCATGAAGGTGGCAGC
Source organism: uncultured Planctomycetales bacterium (assembly GCA_964577825.1). Classification (GTDB taxonomy): domain Bacteria; phylum Planctomycetota; class SZUA-567; order SZUA-567; family JAFGNG01; genus CAZOBJ01. The sequence goes on along the minus strand of CAZOBJ010000122.1, from coordinate 1,631 downwards.
CACAAACCCCGCGAGGTCGCCCGTGACCCCGCCTCCAAGAGCCACCACGGCGCTGCGCCGGTCCGCCCGGCGGTCGACGAGCGCGTCGTAGAGCCGCATGGCCTGGTCCAGGCACTTGGACTCCTCGCCCGCTGGAAAGGTGATCAAGTCGGCCACAAGCCCGGCGGCGCGCAGGCTGGCCAGCGCCGCTTCTCCATACAGACCGGCCACCGTGGCGTCGACGATCACGATTGTGCGGCTGGGCGCCAGAAGCGGCGCCATCGCCCGGCCCAACTCGTCCAGATCGTCCGTGAGCAGGATGTTGTAGGGGTGTGCGCCGAGGGCGACGCGAATCGACTCGCTCATGCCGGGCTCCCGGGGGCGGGGGGCTGACCCCGTCCGAGCCCGTGTATACCCGACCGGGGCCGGGGCGGTCAAGAACCCGAGATTTTCTTGCACAACGTCGTGCAGTCCGTATAATGCCCAGGGATGTCCCGGTATGGAGAGGACTCTGACTATGTACACGCGCGTGCCTACTAGGCTTTCCCGAGCGGTGCGAGGGCGCACGCTGGTGTGCGCCGCGGTCCTGGTGGGGCTGACAGCGGGCCTGCTCGTCTTGGGTGGGTGTTGCCCTCGGCGCGAGCGCCCCTTTGGCTACAAGAAGTGGAACAAGCTCAAGGACCAATGGGGTGACTACTGCGAGAATCAGCGAAGGGACGTCGCGGACTTCCGCGACACCTGGTGCCGGTTCATGGAAAACCAGTAGCACGATCGCGGCTGTCCTCCATTCCTTTCACAGGGACGCCCAGCGACCTAAGACCTTGAAAATCTGCCGCTTGCGACGATCGAGTCTGTCGCCTGCGGGAAGCAATGGAGATGGTACCGTATGCCCACCGAGCCCGTACGCCTGATCAACGTGGACAAGCTGGCGGATCTGGTAGGCGGCCGATTCGCGCTTACCACGCTCGTGGCCAAGCGGCTTCGAGCAATCAATGCCGGCGCGCCGCTGCTTGTTGACTCTCGTCCCGGAGAACCGATTCTCGAGACCGTTTGCCGCGAGATCGAGGAAGGAAGAATCTGGCTCGAGAAGGCCACCGGCGTGCTGGAGACCGCCGAGGAGGACGACACCGCCGCGCTCCTCGACATGGAATGATCGGACCACGCTTTCTGCTGCTGCGTACGACCGGGCCCAACGGGCTCGGTCTTTTTTTATGGCAGTTTCCGATCCACATTGTGATTCGCCGGGCAGGGAGGCAGGCCGGTTCGGACGGGCGCGCCTAGAATGCGTGGTCTGCGCAAGGAAAGCAGCCCCAGGGAGGCCCGCGCCGACCTTCGCCAAAACGCAGCCAGAGGATGGAGGGATAGCCCTATTGGGGTAGCCTTCCGGTGTTCCATAACCCTTTAATTTTCAAAAAGAAACGCCCCGAGCTTGCGATGGACATATGAGATGCACTTGCATTTCACCGAATGTGGGGGTACAAGAGGGCTCCGGAGTACAGTGCAGGCATTTTGGGATCATGCGAGCCGGTCTCGCGAGGACGGCGCGGTGCGCGCACACGGGAAGATGTGCCAGCCCCGCAGAACGGACGCGCGGCACGGCTAGGCTTTGTCTGAAAACGCTGGAGGCATCCGGTGGACGTTGACGATATCCC
>CAZOBJ010000121.1:0-8480 GCA_964577825.1 uncultured Planctomycetales bacterium | reverse complement strand
GCCCTTCAGCGGCACGGACCGCCACGCCCAGGGCTGGGTGGAGATGGTCCCGCACCTCGGGGCCTGGGGCGAGACTGGGTTCGTGGGGTACCTGTGCACGACCCTGCGCTCGACTCGGGACCAGCGTGTGCGGTTTTGGCTCGGGAACAACGACCTGTGCAAGGTGTTCCTGGACGGCGAGGAGGTCTACGCCCAGGTCGAGGACCCCAAGCGCCCCACGGGCGAGGACCAGGTGCGCCTGGACCTGGACCTCACCGAGGGCGAGCACACGCTGCTCGTGAAGGTGGAGTGCATCGGCCACGGCATGGGCGTGGCCCTGCGCGCCGAGGAGCCGGAGGCGGAGCTCGTCGCCGCGCCCACGCCCGACGCGCCGGGCCGCCGCGCCTACAGCGAGGCGATCCGCGGCGGCAGGGACACGGGCCGCGGCGACGGGCAGATCTGAGGCCTGCCCCGGGGCGGACGCGTTCCTGTGCGCGGCCTTGGCGACACCGGCCGGCGAGGCGCAGCCGCCAGCTGGCGCATCAACTGCCATCGCGTGCTGCGTAACGGCTTGACCGAGCCCGTGCCCTGGGATGCCGTGAGCGGGCCCCGGTCTGACCCGGACAACGGCCCGGACCAGCCCCTGGGCCGGCCGCGCCTGGAGTGAATGATAAGGGTATCTTCCCATGGCATTCACCACGAAAGCAGGACAACGGCCCGGGGTCACGGCGCCCGCTGAGGCCCCGGCGCCGGTGCGGTTTGCACGGCAGGAGCTGGAACGGTACCTCGAGCGCATGCTGGGCGCATCCAAGACGGACCCGGCGCGGAGGGTAGCGCTGAGCGTGGACCCGGACACGCCAGGCGGGGATGAAGCGTTCGCGATCCGCGTGACCGGCGACCGTGCGGAGATCAAGGGCGGCGGCCCGGCCGGCGTGCTGTACGGCGCGTATGCGTTTTTGCGGGAACACGGCGGCTGCCAATTCAGCGGCTTGCCGCCGGACGGCGAATATGTCCCGTCCCTGTCCCGGCTGGATGTGCCCGAGGGCGAGCGCGCGCGCCGGCCCGCGCTGTGGTACCGCGGCATGCAGCTCACCCGGAACGAAGGCGCGGATCTGATGATCCGGCGCGCGGACTGGATGGCCAAGAACGGCATGAACTACGTCATGTTCCGGCCGCTGCCGGACACGCTGACCGTGGCATCGGGCTACGCCGTTGATCCGGCCACCGGCGAGCTGCGCGTGCGGGCGAAGGGCGCGCAGTACACGAATGCCTGGTTCCGCAAGCACTTGGTGCCGGAGGTGTTGAAGCGCGGGCTCAAGCTGGACATGAACCATCACAACCTGCTGTCCTGGCTGCCGCCGGAACGATACTTCGACGAGCATCCGGAATGGTTCGCCCTGCGCGATGGCGAGCGGCGGCGCGATCCGTGGCAGCTGTGCATCTGCACCGGCAACGCGGACGCAGTGGCCGAGCTGAGCGCGAACGTGCGGCGGTACCTGGCGGAGAACCCGGAGGTCGGCATCGTGGGCGTGGTCCCCGAGGACGGCTACGGTATGTGCCAGTGCGACGCGTGCCGCGCCATGGACGAAGATCCGGAAGCCGCGCTGCGGAGACATCCGCTGCGGGATCCCGGGCATTGGGACGATTTCAAGCGGCCGGAGGGTGAGAACCGGAGCCTGAGCGCGCGCTATGCGCGGCTGGTCAATGCCGTGGCGCGCGACGTGCGCCGCGATTTTCCGAACGTCCACGTGGGCTACGGCGCGTACGTCGATTTGCAGTGGCCGGCGCGCCATGTGCGGCTGGAGGACAACGTGGTGCCGTGGGTGGCCATGTACTGGCGATGCGGCGCGCACCCGCTGGGCGAACGATCCTGTGCGCTGAACCGGTTCTTTTTCGACGTGCTCAAGCAATGGCAGCAGGCGCATACGGGCAAGTTCATCCTGTACGAGTACTACATGGGCATGGGCGCGCAGCGCGGATTGCCCTACCCGCAGGCGCCGCTGATCTGCCGGGAATGGCCCGAGCTCAAGCATGCAGGTGTGCAGGGCGCCACCCTGCAGTCCGCCGGGGAAAGCCACGAGGCCTACGGCCTGAACTATCTGGCCTTTGCGCGCAGCGGGTGGGAGGAGGAAGTGCAGTACCCGGCGCTGCGCGACGCATATCTCCAGGGCATGTTCGGCGCCGCCGCGCCGGCGCTTCGGCCGGTGTATGAGCGCTTCGACGAAATCGTGCGGCACATTGCAGAGGGACGGTTCAAGGACTCGCCCTTCCTGCACTACCGGCCCACGCAGCGCGGATGCCTGCAGCCGAACGGCCGGAACGTGGGCCTGTTCCTCGAACAAGCCGGCGTGCAGGAGATCGAGCGCTGCATCCGGGACGCGCGCGGCCGCGCGTCCAACGACCGCGAACAGCGGCAGGTGGAGGCCTTTGCCGCGGCCGTCGAGTACTGGCAACGCGCCGCGGCCGCGTTCGCCGCCGAGGCGCAAGCGCAGGCTGCGGCCGAAGCGGGCCGGGAGCAGGCGGCGGCGCAGCGGTATGCGGAGGCATTTGTCGCGGTCAAGGCGGTGCACGACATGCCGGCGGCGTCGGAGACGGAAGGCTGGGTGCCCAGGGCCCGCGAGGTGCATGCCAGCCGCGTACTGAGCCGGGCCGATCCGGGCGTGCTGGCCGAACACGGGTGGCTCAGCGTGCAGGTCGCGCTGCATGCGCCCACCGAGGTGCAGGCAACGGCGGACGGCAAAGAGGAACCCAATGCACGGCTGGACGTTCCCGGTACGGAACGCGTGGTCATCCGTGCGGCCAGAGAGCAGGTGCGCGTGCGCGTAGCCGACGGCCGCGGGGTGGGCGTGCGCGTAAACGGCGCCCCGGTCGATGTGCCCTCCGGCGCGTTTGAGATCGAGGTGCGGTGGCGGGATCGCGACCGGGGCGAGCCGGCGTGGACCGTGCAGCCGAAGGCGAGACGGTAGGTGATGATGAACGCTTGACGGGACGGCCGATCCATGGGTCGAGGGGCTAGGTTAGCGGCGTAAGGGAGGGAGCCAGAAGATGAAGATGCGGACCCGATTGGGCGAGGCGGTGGTTGTGCTGGCGGCCGCGTTCCTGTGCGCGGCCTTGGCGACTCCGGCCGGGGAGCGCGCCGTGCAGGTGCCGGTGGTGGACGCGGCGCCCGTCATCGACGCGGACCTTACCGACCCGTGCTGGGACGCGGCGGCCAAGTACTCGGGCTTTCATGACGTGACCACGGGCGAGCGCGCCGAGGTGCAGACCGTGGCGTGGCTGTGCCGCGACGAGACCTGGCTGTACGTGGCGTTCCGCTGCGCGGAGCCCAACCCCGCGGACATCAAGGCCGAGGTCGGCGAACGCGACGGCCCCACCCCGCGCGACGACTCGGTGGAGGTGTTCCTGGACCCGGGCAGCAACGGCGCCCGCTACTACCAGATCGCGGTGACCGCGGGCAACACGCAGAAGGACCAGCGCATCGACTTCGCCGACGGCAAGGTCAAGCACCGCGCCCCGTACTGGGACCTGCCCTTCCGCAGCGCCGCGCGGCCCGACCCGCATATCGACACGTCCACGGGCTGGTCCGCGGAGCTCGCCCTGCCCCTGGCCATGCTGCACGAGCTCGGGCCCGCGCAGGACTGGCGCATGAACCTGACCCGCACCCGGCAGGCGGTCGCGCCCACGCAGTTCACGTCGCTTGCGCCCCTGCCCGCGGGAAGCGGCTTCCATTCGCCCGAGCAGTTCGTCCCCGTGGAAGGCATCACCGGATTCGAAGCCCGGCGCGTGTTTGCCCCGATGCTCGGCCGCCTGACGGCGAGCCCCTACGTGGTCGAAGAGGGGCGGTACGCGTACGAGATCAGCGCGACCGTGAAGAACCAGAGCGGGCTCGGCGGCGAGGTGGAGCTCGTGGTCCAGGACGTGCCCGCGCGCGGCGAGGGCGAGCGGGCCATGCGCGCGCTCGACCTGGGGCCGGTCGACGAGAAGACCGTGCGCGTGCAGGTGGTCGTCGACGCGCCCACGGCGCGGTCGGCCTGGGCTGGCGTGCGCCTGCCCGAGGCCGAGGACTTTCTCCAGCAGGCCCGGGTGCGCGGGACCGAGGATCTGGTGCCCTTCGGCGCGTACCTGGACCGCAGCTACTATACCACCGAGGCTACGGCCCGGGTGTACGGCACGAGCACGATCGACCGCGAGGGCCGCGAGGCCCTGGGCATCGGCATGCAGGCCGAGCTCGTGGACCCGGACGGCGAACCCGTGGCCGAGGGGCACCTGGCCCGGTACCTGTACGCGGACCAGACGGTCGAGCTGCCCTTGACCGGCCTGCCGCAGGGCGAGAGCACGGTGCGGGTGCGCTACGCGGACGCGCAGGGCAATGTGCTCGGGGCCATGGATCTCGCGCTCCTCAAGCGCGCGCCCGCGCCCGAGGGCAGGCACGAGGTCAAGATCGACCGGTTCCACCGGTGCATCCTGATCGACGGAGAGCCCTTTTTTCCGTACGGCCGCACGCTCGTGAGCGCCGCGGGCGACGAGGGGTGCTTTTCCGAGACCGAGCTCGACTGGTTCGAAGCCGCCGGGTACAACACGGTCCTGGACTGGAACTGGCACGGCGACCAGTCGGTCGAGCGCGCGGGCGAGGAGCAAGGCCTCACCCCGGCCCAATACCTGCACAACGGCCTGGACGCGGCCCGGGAGCGCGGGCTGTACGTCATCGGCCTGCCGTTCCAGTACGCGGCGCCCACGATCCATTACAGCGACAAGGACCTGGGCGAGAAGATGCTCGGCGCCATCGAGAACGTGGACTGGTATGTGGAGGCCCTTCGAACCCACCCGGCGACGGTGGCCTACTACTCCTGGGACGAGCCCGGGCCGGGCATCCCCACGGGCCTGGACCTGTCCATGACCGATCTGTTGGAGCGCTCGTACCAGGCGGTCAAGGACCTGGACCCGTACAACGCGATGTACATGTCTCTGAGCCGCGTGATCCACGAGCCGTCCTGGATCGGCCGCACCGCGGACATCCTGGGCACGCACAACTACTGGATCGCCGACCAGCCCGCCACTCTGGACAAGATGGCCCAGTGGGCCTATCAGACGAACGAACACCTGGCCGCCGCACACGGGCCGACCATGATCATGGTCTACGCCCAGGGCGGCAAGGGCGGCGGCCCCCAGACCCACCGCGAGCGCCGCGCCCAGGTGTACCTCCAGCTCGTGCACGAGGCGCGGTCCATGCTCTACTTCGGAGCGATCACCCTGCGCGCGGTGCAGGAGAGCATGGAGGCGCTCGCGCCCGAGATGCACACGCTCGCCCCGCTCCTCGTGCGGCGCAGCCCGGCGCAGGTGCGCACCTTCGCGCCCGAGGACGCGGTGGTGCCCGGCTGGTCCGAACAGACCACGTTCCCCCACGTGCAGACCCTGCTCAAGCGCCATCCGGAGGGCGGGTACGTGCTCCTGGCCGTGAGCGGGTCGTGGCGGCCGGTGGCGTGCCGGTTCGAGGTCTCGTGCCTCACGCCCGGCTCGTCCGTGCAGCGGATGTTCGACGACCGGCGCGCCTACCGCGTGGAGGACGGCGCGTTCGAAGACACGTTCGCGCCCCTGGACCGGCGCGCGTACCGGCTGCGCGAGGTGGCCGAGCCGCCGCGCGGCGAGCCCGTGCGCGTGCACCTGGTGCTCTCCGGCGAGACCCTGGTCCACGGCCACCTGCCCCCGCCCGAGGAGGTCGCGCGCGAGAATCTGTTGCCCAACCCGGGGTTCGAGACGCCTCTCACGGACGCGCAGGCCGAGACCGAGGGCATCGCCCGGTCGACCCAGACGCCCCACAGCGGCGACCACTGCCTGCGCCTGGTCAAGGACGAGGCGCAGGGGTGGCTCGACTGGCAGAGCCAGGTGCTCACCTTCAAGCCGAACACCACCTACGCGATCGGCGGATGGACTCGAAGCGACCTGCGGCAGGGACGCCGCGGTCCGCACCTGTTCGTGTATGACGTGAACACTGTTGGCTCCGGCAAGAACCGGCTCAACGTCACCGTGCCCGGGGTGCCGGTCAGCCAGGAGACCTGGAAGCGGACCGAGCGCACCTTCACCACCCCGGACCCGCCGGCGGTGCAGGGGCGGGTGTGGTGCCGGGTGCCGGACGAGGCCGCGGGCACGGTGTGGTTCGACGACCTGTTCCTGGAGGAGGTCGCGCCCAAGGACAAGAACCTGATCGTGAACTCGAGCTTCGAGCAGGACGTGGAGGGGTTCGAGGGGATTCCGGTCAAGTGGCCGCTCTTCAACTTCGGGCACCTGTTGCCGCATCCGGACGCGTGCGGGCTGACCGCAGAGAACCCGCACCACGGCGAGCGGTGCTTCCGCATTCCCGGGCGGCCCGAGCTCGTGTACGGGACCAAGTGCCGCCAGTCCGTGCCCGTGGACCGGGGCACGACCTATACGCTCAGCGCCTGGATGCGCGCGGACAAGCCCGACACCGAGGTGCGCCTCACGTTCCGCGACCGGTACGAGCAGTTCACCGACGTGCAGGTGGGAACGGACTGGCAGCGGTTCAGCCACACGGACACGATCCCCACCGAGGGGCCCTTGCGTGCCTGGCGGTCGGTCATGATCGAGTTCTGGACCCATGAGGCGAACGAGAGCGCGGTGTACATCGACGCCGTGCAGTTCGAGGAGGGCGAGGAACCCACCGAGTACACGCCCTGACCGCGTGCGGATGCGCGCGTACGTGACGTCTGCGGCCGGCCCCATCGCGGGGTCGGCCGCTTCTTTTCAGGAGTCTTGTCGAGCGGAGTCGTCAGCGGGCTTGCGCTTTGCCGCTTGGGAAGCGCTCTTCGTCCGGGTCGAGCGGCGGATGCTCTGCGGCAGCGCCGTAGTCGCGCCCCTCCAGGGGCGGGTTGCCGCCCGGCCCGTAGCGCAGGCCGCCGGTGTGCGCCTCGCGCAGGGGCACGAACTGCGGGTGCACGCCTCCCTCGTCGACCGTGCAGTCGAGCCAGCCCAGGGTCGGGTCCCCGTCGGGCCACCGGTCGCCCCACTGGGCGAACGCGGTGGCCGGGGCGAACGCGAAGGTGAGCCCCTCGGCGCGCACCGTGCGCCGGCAGTGGATGTGTCCGGTCACCACGAGCTCGGCGCCCGTGTCTTTGAAAAGGCGCACCATGCGGCTGCGGTGCGGCTCGTCCACGGTGAAGTACCAGGCCGTGCGGTCCTGGGCCGGGTCCCGGTTGGATTCGTGCAGCTCGTCGGCGAAGAGCGCCGCGTGCAGGAACCAGACGTGATGCCGCGCGCGCGGGGCATGCACCTGGGCCTCCATCCAGTCCCAGAACGCCTGCTCGCGCGCGAGACTCGACCCGGCCAGGAACCCGTCGAACCCGGAGAAGCGCACGTCCTTGTGCACGAAGCTCCATTCGCTCGCGCCGAACACGGACGCGTACAGGTCCAGGTACGCCTGCTGCACGGCCACGGACGGGTCCGGCGGGCGGCTCGTGGGAACGTTGCAGACCTTGTTGCCGGTCTCGTGGTTGCCCGGGATGGCGTGCACGGGAAAGGGCATGTCGTCGAAGTCGGTCTGGATCCGTTCGAGCTCGAACCGGTGCGTGGCCCCGTCGCGGGTGAGGTCCCCGCCGACGATCAGGAACTCCGGGGCCGCGTCCACGATCTGCTCGCGCGCGGTCTGCCAGTTGCGGTTCCAGTCCTCGCAGAACCGGTACGACCGGGGCGTGCCCACGTGGATGTCGGCCACATAGGCGAAGTGCCAGGGCTCCATGTCGCGTCCCCCATTCCTTGGGAAGCGGCGTTCCGGGCCTGTTCACAACAGGATGGGCTCGATGCGCGAGCATTTCCGTTTGGTTGCGCATGCCACCGTATCGGAGGCCGGCGTCCGGGGCAAGCCCAAAACCCCTGGCCGCATCGATCTGATTCGCGGGGCTTGTGAAACATGCGCGTCTCGTGGTAGGCTGCCCGACCTGGACGCGCCCGGACCGGCCAGTTGGCTCTACGCGGCGGCGCAGCGAAGAGACGAGGAGACGGTGATGGCGAAGGCGAAGTCCGTGGACCTGCGGACGCTGAAGACCGCGGCCCTGGCCGGCCGCGAGGAGGGGGACCGGCACGCGCGCGACGAGCTTGTCGCGTACCTTGGGCGCGCCACGGGCACGGCCCCGGCCAAGGGGGGCGCGCCTGCAAGCCTGGACGCGGGCGAGCACGCGATCTGGCTGTACGGTTCGAAGGCGGACCCCGAGGCCGCGTCCGCTGCGGTGCGCGACAAGGGGCTCCTCGAGTATCAGACCGAGGACGACTTCTTCATCGAACGGGTCGACGGGCAGGGCGTGGTGCTCGGCGGGGCGTCCGTGGGCGCGCTGCACTACGCGGTCTATGAGTTGCTGGGCCGCATTGGCTTCGCCTGGCCGTCCATCGGCCCGAGGTGGGAGGTCGCGCCCCAGGGACGGGTGTCGCGCATCCCGGATCCGTCGACCCGCCAGAGCCCCCGGTTCCGCGAGCGGGGCATCGACCCGGTGGAC
>CAZOBJ010000120.1:0-8512 GCA_964577825.1 uncultured Planctomycetales bacterium | reverse complement strand
GCTACGGACTCGTCCAGGAACTCGCGCGCGTCTTGGTGGCCTTGGGCGGCAGCGAGGCGCAACAGACGCAGGGCCGCGTCGCGGTCGCGGCGCACGCCGCAACCAGTATAGTACCGCACGCCTAGTTGATACTGGGCGCCCGCAACGCCGTGCTTCGCGGCCTTGCGGAGCCAATACAGCGCACGCACGTCGTCGACGCGTACGCCCTTGCCCGCGGCGTAGCGGACGGCAAGCTCGAGTTGGGCTGGCGCATGCCCCTTTCGGGCCGCCATACGATACCAGTGTGCAGCCTGTGACTGGTCCTGTGGCACCCCCTCGCCGTTATCATACGCCAGTCCCAGCCGAAACTGCGCGGGGGCGAATCCCAAGCGCCCCCGGTCGGCGGCCAGGCGAAACCACGCCACCGCCTCATCGAGATCCTGTTCCACGCCCTCGCCACTCGCATAGTGCATGCCGAGCCTGTATTGGGCGCGCGGATCACCCTGATCCGCTGCCTTGTGATAGCGTAGTATAGCTTGCTCATCATCTTCTGTCGCCCCGACGCCCGCATCGTAGCCCAGCCCGCGATAGTACATCTCGTCGGCGTCCATGATGTCCGGGATGTCCCATTCGTTGCGACTGTGTGGGCCACTCAAGTCCCGATCAGTACGGCGATGGGCAACCACGGCCCCTCCTTCGTAGACTCCGAGCACAATACTCTCACCGGGCGTTGCGAGTCCTCCACCATAGGTGCGCCCAGCTTCGCCTGACTCGAAGTCCAAGGAGACAATGTACAGGTCCGAGGTGTCGACGACAACGCGCATGCTTTCAGACGGCAGGAGCTCAGCGCGCCTCTCGAGGACTCGTCCGCCCGAGTGCCCAAGCACTAGGCTCACGTTGCGCATCGGCTGGACAGCATCATTCACAACCACAACTGCAGGCCGTGGCAGGCCGAGAAACACAATGCGCAGGTCCGGCCAGAGGACGTAGACTATCGCACATACAACGAGCGCCGCTGCACTGAATGCGATACCTCTCGATTTCATCAACATCACACGCCCCTCCCCGTTCCTGGTTGCCCATCCTTTGAAACATACCGCATGGAGAGGGGCGTGGCAAGTGCGCTGCGGATGGCGGCGACGCCAAGATGCTCGAGGCTCTTCGCCCCATCCTGGTGCTCTACTTGTCAACCGGTACTGAGGGCGAGAACAGCCCTTCGAACGTCCCAACCCACAGATTGCCCTTCGCATCCTCTACAATCTGACTGATCGCAGGAGGAGGGCTCTCGCCAGGCGCCATGTGCGCGCTCCTCGTCCGGCCATGGGCCTTCTCTCATCACGCGGCGCAGGATCGTACGCGAAGTAGCTGGCGCTCTGTCCGCGCGCGGCGCGGGTGAGGTTGCCCCCCGGGTCGTAGTCCCAGGGGAATGCGTAGACCTTGGCGGCTTCCGCGCGCATAGCGATCATTGAGGGCCTCTACCTGAAGAACATGGACACGAGGCCCAGGAGAAAACACAGGGCGAGGAAGAAGAACAGCTTGCCGATTCTGTCATAGGTTGCAGCGTCGGTCTCCGGCCGAAACAACCGGCTGAAGCGGCTTCTGCGCACCCCGGGACGACACGCGACATAAATGAGTAGGGAAAACGCGAAACAATACAGGAAGAGGAAGAACTGAAGGAGCCAAAGGAACATGTGAGAGCCTCTCCATGCCACGACGTCCAGAGGCCGCGCTCGGTGGTCAGTTGCGGTCAGAACGTTTCAGCCTCCTCAGAGAATCAGGGCATGCAGGAGCATGATCACCCCGAGCAGCAGCAGCCATCGCATGCCCCGCCACAGCCCACGCCACCCTGGGGGCGCCCCGGATGCGTCGCGCACATACAGGCCGACGACGCACATTCCCGCAAGGAACCACTGCAGCCGGATCAGATTCCCAAGGGTATACAGGTTCTCGAAGTCGCGCCAGTCGGTGTCGCAGCAGGTGACAATCACGAGCCCCACATGCATGGCCGCCCACCCGGCGGCGAAGACCAGGACGAAAATCACCACGCGCAACGCATTGCTCCACACTGTCCCGCACGCGCGCAGGCGGCCTTGGGCGCGTGACAGGGCCACCACGCCTCGCTTCAACAGGCGACCAAGCCAACAAAAAACCGAGACGACCAGCAGGGCCCAGCAGAGCAAGAACACGTTCTCGAGCGTGTAGATCCTGCCAAGTTCCCAGATGTGGACGTACCGCCCTGGCGCCACATACTGCAACAGGCAATGCACAAGAATCGCAAAAACCACGAGAAGCTGCAAGACGATCGCCGCGAACTCGCGCCAATTGTTCCTTCCGCTTTCGTCGTTGCGCTCGCCCTGGTCAGCCGCCATGTCACACGGCCCTCGCTGTACGAACCGGCGCGGCCCGCCCTGCCTCGCTGGCCCCTTTGTATCCTCGCCCCGCGGCACAGGCGTGTCAAGCCGGTTCTGGGGCGGTGCGAGGCTTCTGCCGCCTCATGCCCGAGTCGGGCGACCTCCCCGTCCGCTTGCGCGCAATCCGGCGATTTTTCGAGGATCGTGTTGACTGATCGATCTCGACCGGTTACCTTGCGTCCGGTCACGAGTGCGCACGGAGCCGGGACGAGCCCATGCAGCGCAAACCCGAGGAACGCCGCCGCCGCATCCTGGAGCTCCTGCGCACGGGCAGCGTGAACGTGGGCGAGCTCGCGCGGCGCATGCAGGTCTCCGAGGTGAGCATCCGCCGCGACCTGGCCGCGCTCGACCGCGAGGGGCGGCTCCTGCGCGTGTACGGCGGGGCCGCGCCGAGCGACCGGCTCGCGTACGAGTTCTCGTTCCGGGAAAAGGAGACCCGCCGCGCCGCGCACAAGCAGGCCATCGGACGCGCGGCCGCGCACCTCGTGGACCCCGGGGCCGTGGTGTTCGTGGACTCGGGCACCACGCCGCTCGCCGCGGCGCGCGCGCTGCGCGACCGGGGCCCGGCGGTCGTGGTGACGATCAACCTGGCCGTGGCCTCCGAATACGCGGGCCTGCGCGAGGTGCAGGTGCTCATCCCGGGCGGGGAGCTCAGCCCCATCTCGCCGGACGTGTACGGCGAATGGACCATGGAGTTCCTCTCGCGCATCACCGCGGACGCGGCGTTCATCGGGTGCGACGCGGTGGATCCGGACGACGGGTTCTACGCCGCGAACACGGGGCTCGCGGCCGTGGCGCGGGTCATGGTCGCGCGCAGCCGCAAGGCGGTCCTGGTCGCGGACAGCTCCAAGTTCGCACGCCGCTCGATGTGCCGGATCGGGCGCATGGACGACCTGGACGCGGTGGTCACCGACCGCGGGCTCGCGCAAGGGCTGCGCCGCGCGGTGCGCAGGCACGGCGTGGACCTGGTGCTGGCGAAGTGAGTCATCTGCGTGCAGGGAGACGGGACCCATGAGCGGACAGACGAAGCGCCAGCAGTTGCAGATGGTCTGGCCCGAGGACCGGCTCGACGCCCCGCCGGACTGGCCGGCGCCGCCCGGGTACACGCTGCGCACGAGCCGGCCCGAGGACGCGGCCGCGCACGCGCGGCTGCTTGTGGAGGCGGGCCTGGGGTCCTGGGACGCGGCGCGCTCGGCGCGGCTCATGGACGCGGCCCTGCCGCAGGGGCTCTTCTTCGCGGTCTGCGACCGGGACGGCGCCATCGCCGCCACCGCGGTCGCGCAGCGCGATGCCCTGCCCAACCATCCCCAAGGCGGGGAGCTTGGCTGGGTCGCCGCATCAAATGCGCACCGCGGCAAGGGGCTGGGCGGATGCGTGTCCGCCGCAGCCACGCGCCGCTTTCTGGAGGCCGGGTGTCGGGACATCTTCCTGCGCACGGACGACGGCCGCCTGCCCGCGATCAAGACGTATCTGAAGATCGGGTACCTGCCGTTTCTCTTCGCCCCGGACATGGAAGAGCGGTGGCAGGCGGTCTGCCGCGAACTCGGACTGGACTTTGACGCGCTAGGCGCGATCCGCAAGACTCAGGCATGATGCGTGGAGGAGAGGACCCGTGACAACGCCCCAGTCGCAACGACCGAAAGTCGGCCTGCTCGCGCTCACGCTGGACCTGTACGAGACCCTGTCCCCCCGGCTGCGCCCGGGTCGAGAGGCCTGGGTGCGCCGGGCCGTGCTGCCCGCGCTCGAGGACACCGCGCAGGTGATGTTCGAGGGCGCGTGCTTCACGCGCGACCAGGTGGAGGCGCAGATCGCCGAGTTCGAGCAGCGGGACGCCGACGCCCTGCTCGTGATGCTCCTCTCCTATTCGCCCAGCCAGATTGCGCTGCCTGCGCTCCGGGCCACGCGCCTGCCGATCCTGGTGTGGAACACGCAGGAGCTCGCAGCGATCACCAGCGAGTTCAGTGGCGCGGACAAGCTCCACAACCACGGCGTGCACGGCACGCAGGACCTGGCCAACGTCCTACTGCGAAGCGGCACGCCCTTCGAGTACGCGACCTCGCACCTCGGCGACGAGGACGCCACCGCGGCGCTCGCCGACTTCTTCCACGCCGCGGCCGCGGTCAAGCTTCTGCGCCGCACGCGCATCGGGTTGCTCGGGTACCCGTTCCCGGGCATGGGCGACTTTGCGCTCGACACCACCGAGTTCGCGGCCACGCTCGGGTGCGCGTGGACCATCCTGCCCATGGAGGAGTTCGTCACCCGCGCCGCGGACGCTTCGCGCGAGGAGGTGGCCGCGCTCGTGCAGGACTACCGCGCCTCGTATACGGTCGCCGAGGACGTGACCGAGGACGACCTGGACCTGACCGCGCGCGCCGAGGCGGCGCTGCGCGGCATGGCCCGCGAGCGCGGCCTCGGGGCGCTCACCTACCAGTTCATGGCCTTCGGCGAGGACGAGCGCGCGCCCACCCTGCCCTTTGTGGCGATCAGCCGCATGATGGCCGAAGGCGTCGGGTTCGGCGGCGAGGGCGACCTGATCGCGGCCGCGGGCACCGCGTTCCTCAATCGCCTGAACCCGCCGGCCAGCTTTTCGGAGATCTTCACGATCGACTTCGGCGGCAACGCCTTGTTCCTCAGCCACATGGGCGAGGCGAACGTGGGCATGGCGAGGCGCGACCGCAAGCCCCTGCTCGCGGCGCAGCCGCAGCCGATCGTCCCCGCGCGCGCGCAACAGCTGTGCATCGTCACGTGCTTCGAGCCCGGGCCGGCGACGTTCTTCGCCCTGACCCTGGGTCCGGAACACAGGTGGCGGATCATCGCCTCGCCCGTGACGATCGCCGACCGGGGGCCGGTGGAGGGCATGGCCGTGCCGCACGCGCTCATCGAGCCGCGCGAGGACGTGCGCACGTTCCTCACAGCGTATGCCAAGGCGGGCGGGCCGCATCACAACGGGGTGTGCTTCGGCGACGCGCGCGGGCGACTGCGGGCCGCGGCGCGGCTGTTGGGTGCCGAGTACGTGGAGGTGTAGTCCATGTTCATCGGGCTCGATCTGGGCACGACGAACGTGAAGGCCGTGGCCGTGGCCCCGGACGGGCGCATCCGTGCGCGCGCATCCGCGCCGGTCGAGCTCTACCACCTGCCGGGCGGCGGGGTGGAGCAGGACATCGAGGAGATCTGGACCGCCGCCGTGCACGCGCTTACCGCCCTCGGGGACGCGGCGGACCTAAGCGCGGCGCAGGCCCTGGGCGTGTCCGCGCAGGGCGGGGCCATGCAGATCCTCGACGGCCGAGATCGGCCCGTGGGCCGCGTGGTAAGCTGGCTCGACACCCGCGGCAAGCCCTACGACAACGAGCTTACCGACCGGTTCGGGCGCGCCTGGTTCGCCGAGCACACGGGCCACAACCCGAGCGCCCTTACCATCGGCCAGGTCCTGCGGCTCAGGGACACGCAGCCGGACGTCCTGCGCCCCCCAAACCGGATCGGGTTCGTGGGCGACGTAGTCGTGGGACGCCTGTGCGGGCGGCGCGCGCACGACGCGACGTCCCTGTCCCTGGGCATGGTGTTCAATCCGTCGGTGGGGACCGCGGACCCGCAGGTGCTGGAGCTCATCGACCTGGAGGCGTCCCAGCTGCCCGACCTCTTGCCGATCCGGACGCCCGCCGGCGAGCTCCAGCCCGACGCGGCCGCGCGCACGGGGCTGCCCGCCGGCATCCCCGTGTCCGCGGCCATGCACGACCAGTACGCCGCGGCCCTGGGCACCGGGGCCGTGCGCCCCGGGGAGGTCATGTTCGGCGCAGGCACGGCCTGGGTGCTCCTGGCCGTGACAGGAGAGCTCGCCACGGACCTTCCGCCCGGCGCGTTCGGATGCCCGCATCCCGTGCCGGAGGCCTACGGCCTGATGATGAGCATGGTCAACGGCGGGTCGGCCTTTGCCTGGGCGGTGCGCGTCCTGGGGCTGGCGGACCGGTCCGCCGACGACCTGGACGCGGTCGTCGAGTCCGCGCCCGTGGGCTCGGAAGGCGTGCGGTTCCACCCGTTCCTGGTATCGAGCAGCGCGGCGGGGCTCTCCGGCCCCGTGCAGGCGGGGTGGACGGGCCTGGGCCTCGGACACGAGCAGAGGCACTTGCTGCGCGCGGTCACGGAAGGCCTGGCCCTGGAGTTGACCCGGTGCCTGCGTCTTCTGCACGCGGGCCGGCAGACCGCCCAGCGGCTCTTCATGTGCGGCGGCGGGGCCACAAGCCCCGTCACCGCGCAGATCGTGGCCGATGCCACGGGCGCGCGCACGGACGCCATTGTGGAGCCCGAGGTGAGCGCGCTGGGCGCCGCCATGGTCGCGCGTGGCCTGGCGGAACCGAGCCAAGACCTGACCGATATTGCTACCCAGATGCGACCCGATGCGCGCGCGTATCGTCCGGGCCCGCACGCGCCGCACTACAGCGACATGCTGGACGAGTATGTCGCCGCCATTGGAGGATGACACCGATGAAGCCCGTCTTTCTGCACCACGTGTGGAAGTACACGGACGCGGACCGCGCGTTCTGGCAGGAGCACCTCGAGGCCTGGATGCCCCGGCGCATCGTGGACGCCCACGTGCACGTGACAGACCCCGTACTGCGCAAGGTGGAACCCACAGAAGAGAAGCGGCGCAGCTACTGGGTGTGCGAGGTCAACGAACCCCAGGACGCCGACGGCATGGCGCGTTGTTACGGCGTGGTCTTTCCGGAACGCGAAGCGGAGCTCCTGTGCTTCGGCCAGCCCAACCTGGACTACGACCTGGACGCGAGCAACGCGTACACCTCCCGCGAATGCGCGGCACGGGGCTGGCATGGCCTGGCCCTGTGCCGCCCGCAGTGGAACGCGGCCCGCTGCGAACAGGAGCTCGACCGCCCGGCGATCCTGGGCTACAAACCATACTACGCGCTCATCGGCGCCTCGAAGAGCGACCGGGACACCCACCTGGAGGCGAGCATCTTCGACTTCCTGCCCCATCACCAGCTCGAGGTGCTCAACGACCGCGGCGGATGGCTCACCCTGCACGTGCCGCACGCGGACCGCCTGGGCCACCCGGACAACCTCCGCGAAGTCCGGGAGATCCGCCGCCGGTACCCGGACATCGTGCTCGTCATTGCGCATCTGGGCCGCAGCTACACCGAGCCGCACGCGCGCGAGGGCCTGCTGCCGCTGGCCGACGACCCGGGGCTCTTCTTCGACAATTCGGCCGTGTTGAACCCGGCCGTGCACCGGCTGGCCCTGGACGTGCTCGGGCCCGAACGCATCCTGTACGGCACGGACAACCCGGTCTTCTACATGCGTGGGCGGCGCCAATGGTCGGGCCGCACGTACACGAACCGCACGAACCACCCCTTCCACTTCAACAAGGAGCACGAATCGCCGGACATCGAGGCGCGGTATACCCTGTACATGTACGAGGCCCTGAAGGCGTTCAAGGATGCGTGCGACGACCTGGGCCTCGGCCAGGAGGCCATCGAGGCGGTCATGCACGGCAACGCTCGCCGGCTGATCGACGCAGTGGTCGAGCGCAAGGACACGCGGACAAAGGACTGACCCATGAACGCACTGGAGCAAATCAACGTCGGCATCGTGGGCGCGGCGGGCCGCGGCCGGAGCTTCTCGGCAGGTTTCGAGGCGAACGGCGCGCGCATCCGCGCGGTGTGCGACGTGCGCGAGGACAAGCTCGAGGAGGCCAAGGCCCTGCTCGGCGCGGAGGAGGCCTATGCGGACTACGACG
Organism: uncultured Planctomycetales bacterium; assembly: GCA_964577825.1. Lineage (GTDB taxonomy): Bacteria > Planctomycetota > SZUA-567 > SZUA-567 > JAFGNG01 > CAZOBJ01. The sequence goes on along the minus strand of CAZOBJ010000120.1, from coordinate 376 downwards.
CGATGATCGCGACCTCCGACCTGGACGCGGTCGTGATCGGCACACCCATGCTCCTGCACGTGCCTCAGGCGATCCCGGCCCTGGAGAAGGGCCTGCATGTCCTCTCCGAGGTGCCGGCCGCCGTGTCCGTGCAGGAGTGCCGCGACCTCGTGCAGGCGTGTGCGGACTCGCAGGCCGTGTACATGATGGCCGAGAACTACACGTACCAGAAGCTCAACGTCCTCGTGCGCGCGCTCGCCCTGGAGGGGCTCTTCGGCACCGTGTACTACGCCGAAGGCGAGTACCTGCATGAACTGAAGCGCCTCAACGAGACCACGCCCTGGCGGCGCAAGTGGCAGACCGGCATCAACGGCATCACCTACGGCACGCACAGCCT
>CAZOBJ010000119.1:0-8622 GCA_964577825.1 uncultured Planctomycetales bacterium | reverse complement strand
CGTCATGATCTGCTGGCGAAGACTCAAAGGCTCATTCTGTTAGAGGCTCTTAGTCATATTCCCTGGACCGGGCCGTAGTGGGAGCAGATAGAATGGGATGATTGCCGCCACGATCGCAGCCACGACTGCAACCACGATCAGTCCCACGATCAGGTCCGCGCGGGTGACCCCCCGGGTGCCCATGGCTCGTCCGTCCGTGTGAGACACCTGTCTCCGAGTCCGCCGACCGTGTGCGGCGGGCCGCCCTCTTCTCTGTCCATACCCCGCGAACAGGGGGTTGTCAATCGAATCTTGCGCGCATTCCGCGCTGCGCAGGGTCGGTGGGCGGGCCTGTCGGGGGCCGCGGGAGCTGTGCGCTCCGGCGCACCTGCCTGCGGGCACAGGGGTTGCATGCGAGTCGTTAGAAGGGAATGCGTGTGCTCGCCGAAGCGGTGCACGCGCCCGGGCGGGTGGATGACGGCCGGGAGACGAGAGGCCTGTTCATAGAATAGAGGAGGAGCTTATGTTCTGTTACCAGTGCGAGCAGACCGCAAAGGGCCAGGGCTGCACGGCCCGGGGCGTGTGCGGCAAGAGCGACGAGGCCGCCACGCTCATGGACCTGCTCGTGCACGCGGCCAAGGGCATCGGCATGTACGCGCACCGCGCCGCGGCCCTGGGCGCGCGCGACGAGGAGGCGGACGTGTTCGTGGTCGAGGCGCTCTTCGCCACGGTCACGAACGTGGACTTCGACCCCGACCAGCTCGAAGAGCTTGTCCGCCGCGCGGCAGAGATACGCGACAAGGCCCGCGCCCTGTACGAGGACGCGTGCGCGCGCGCGGGCCAGGAACCCGAGCGCCTGGACGGCCCGGCGGCCTGGCAGCCCGCGGACACGCGCGAGGGCCTGCTCGCCCAGGGCCGGGAGGCGGGCATCCAGGGCCGGGTGGACCGGGTCGGAGAGGACGTGGCCGGGCTTCAGGAACTCTCGCTCTACGGGCTCAAGGGCGCGGCCGCGTACCTGGACCACGCCCAGATCCTGGGCCGCGAGGCCGCGGACGTGTACGCGTCCGTGCACGAGACCCTGGACGCACTCGCCCGCGAGCCGACCGACGCGCAGGAGCTCCTGGCTCGGGCCCTACAGGTGGGCGAGCTGAATCTGAAGGCCATGGATCTCCTGGACGCGGCCAACACCGGCGCGTACGGCGACCCGCAGCCCACTCAGGTGCGCGTCACCCCGGTCCGGGGCAAGGCGATCGTGGTCTCGGGCCATGATCTCAAGGACCTGGAGGAGCTCCTCAAGCAGACCCAGGGCACGGGCGTGAACGTGTACACCCACGGCGAGATGCTGCCCGCGCACGGGTATCCGGGGCTCAACAAGTACGCGCACCTCGTGGGCAACTACGGCGGGGCCTGGCAGGACCAGGAAAAGGAGTTCGACGCGTTCCCCGGCGCCGTGCTCATGACCACGAACTGCCTGCAGAAGCCGCGGCCGAGCTACCGGGACCGGATCTTCACCTCGGGGCTGGTGGCCTGGCCGCAGGTCGCGCACATCGGCTCCGACCGGGACTTCGGCCCGGTGATCCGCGCCGCCCAGGCCGCGCCCGGATTCGCCGAGGACGGCCCGGACAAGTCCATCACCGTGGGCTTCGGCCACCACGCGGTGCTGGGGGTAGCGGACCAGGTGGTGGACCTGGTCAAGGCCGGCCAGATCCGCCACTTCTTCCTGGTCGGCGGATGCGACGGGGCCAAGCCCGGGCGCAACTACTACACCGAGTTCGCCCAGGCCGTGCCCGAGGACTGCGTGATCCTCACGCTCGCGTGCGGCAAGTACCGGTTCAACAAGCTGGAGTTCGGCGCCATCGACGGCATCCCGCGCCTGCTGGACGTGGGCCAGTGCAACGACGCCTACGGCGCGGTACGCATCGCCCAGGCCCTGGCCGGAGCCTTCGACTGTGGGGTGAACGACCTGCCGCTCTCGTTCGTGCTCTCCTGGTACGAGCAGAAGGCGGTGGCCATCCTGTTGACGCTTTTGCACCTGGGCGTGCGCGACATCCGGCTGGGGCCCACGCTGCCCGCGTTCGTGTCGCCGTCCGTATTCGGCGTCCTGGCCGACCAGTACAACGTGATGCCGGTCACCGACCCGCAACAGGACCTGCGGGCCATCCTGGGCTGAGCCGCGCGGGCCGCACGCGGGCCGACCGAGCGCCGCGACCATGGGGGCCGTGCGCATGATCGGGCGCACGGAGTTGACATTCCTGCGGGAAGGGGGTAGGTAAGGGCTCGCCTCCGGGCGACGCGCCCGCGCGAGTCCGAAGGAGGCAACTGTGGACTTTGTCGGAGGTATCCGCCGGGCGGGCGTACCTGTCGGCCTGGCGCTCGGCGTGGCGGTGCTCGGGTGGGCCGGCCTGCGGTTACGCGCCGATGCGCAGGATTCGACGGCGTCCGCGGCTGCTGCGCTTGCGGCGGGCGGCGGTGCCGAGGAGGCGCAAGTGGACAAGCTGGACAAGGTGGAGCTCACGGACGCGCAGTGGCGCGAGCGGCTCACCCCACAGCAGTACCGGATTCTTCGGGGAAAGGGCACCGAGCCCGCGTTCAGCGGGAAGTACTACGACCACAAGGAGGAGGGCACCTACGTGTGCGCGGGATGCGCGAATCCGCTCTTCTCCTCGGAGACCAAGTTCCGGTCCGGCACCGGGTGGCCGAGCTTCTATGCGCCCGTCGACCCGAAACGCGTGCGCACCCAGCCGGACAAGGGCCTGTTCACGACGCGCACCGAGGTGCTGTGCGCGCGCTGCGGCGGCCACCTGGGGCACGTGTTCGAGGACGGGCCACAGCCCACGGGGCTGCGCTACTGCATCAACTCCGTGGCGCTGAAGTTCGTGGGCGAGGACGAGGCGAGCGCGGCGCGCCCTGAGGACGCGCAACCCGAGTAGCCGGCAGACGGCGGAGGGGCTACGTGGGCAACTTCGTGCTCTATGCGGCTGTCGCGGTGGTCATGTCCCTGGGAATCGCCGCGCTTGTGCGCGTGTTCATCATGTCGCTGCGCCGCCCCAGCATGAGCAAGCGCCTGCAGCACCGGTTCGCGGGCGAACGGGTCCTTCGCCAGGAGCGGCAGGTGAACTCGTACGGGCGCAACGCGCTGGGCATGGCGGAGCTGACCAAGACCGGGGCGCTCACACTCACCCCGGAGTACCTCAGCTACCTCATCAGCTTCGCCAACGAAGAGATCCACATCCCGCTGCATGAGATCGAAGAGGTGACCACCCCGGAGACGCGTCTGATGCTGCTCGTCTTCCACAAGATCCTGCGCGTGGCCTATCGCAGCGACGGAGAGATGGACGCGCAGGCCTTTGTGGTCCGCGACGCCGATGCCTGGCGCGACGACATCCTGACCGCGCGCGCCGCCCTGCACGTCGAGGCGGGCGCGCCGGAGTAGCCCGTCCCTGAGCCGGATGCGACGCCGCCTCGGCCGAGGCGGCTGGTTCCCCGATACCGCAATGGCAGAGGTCAGCCGGGCTGGGCATGCTGCGCATGCCAGTCGCGCGCGCGTGCCACGTCTTGGGCAATGGCGCGGGCCAGGGCGTCGTGGTCCTCGAACCGCGCCTCCTCGCGCAGGAACGCGTGAAAGGCCACCTCCGCGGTCTGGCCGTAGAGCTCGCCGATGTCTCGGTCGAGCACGTGGCTTTCGACCAGCACCTCGCGGCTCGTGCGCGCGTCCACGGTGGGGCGGTGGCCGACGTTGGTCACCGACGGCCAGATCGAGTCGCCCACGCGGGTGCGGGTCGCGTACACGCCGCCCGGCGGGCGCAGCTCGTGGTGCGGGTCCAGGTTCAGGGTGGGGAATCTCAGCCGTGCGCCCAGGCCCGCGCCCGGGACCACCGTGCCCAGCAGGGCCACGGGCCGGCCGAGCATCCGTGCGGCGCGCGCCAGCTGGCCGCAGCGCACCGCCTCGCGCACGGCCGTGCTGCTCACAGGCTTGCCGTCCATGCGCACGGGCGCCACGCCCGCGACCGCGAAGCCGAGGTCATCCCCCAGGCGGCGCAGGAGCGCGAGGCCGCCCTCGCGGTCCCGGCCGAAGCGCGCGGTCTCGCCCAGCACCACGGCCTGGACGCGAAGGGTGGCGGCGAGGAGGTCGCGCACGAACGCTTCCGCGGCCCGCTGGGCGAGCGACGCCTGGAACGGGAGCACGGCGGCCACGTCCAGGCCCAGGTCCTCGAATAGGGCCAGCCGGTGCTCGAGGCTCGTGATCGCGGGCGGCGCGGACCCGGGCGCGAGCACGGTCTGCGGATGGGTGTCAAAGGTGAGCACCAGCGCCGATGCCCCGCATTCGCGGGCCAGGCGCACCGCCTCGCCGAGCACGGCCTGGTGGCCGCGGTGCACCCCGTCGAACACCCCGAGCGTGAGCACGGGCCGGTCGCGGGTGAGCGCATGGTCGGGCACGCCGAAGAAGCGCTTCATGCGGCGGTCTCTCCCGGAGGGCTAGTCGCGCGTGCCGCGGGGGCGCGTCCCGTCCTGCGCCTCGGGCAGGGGGAAGGGCGGGGCCTCGCTGGCGCCAAAGTCCACGAGGTCCGCGCGAAGCCCGGGACCGCGCAGGCGCACGGGCCCCAGGTCCACCGCCTCGGCGCGCCAGCACTGCCACGCGCGCTGCGGCGCGTCGTCCGGGGCCTTGCCGCCGGGCGCATAGATGGTCTTCACGGTCTCCAGGGTCCCGTCGCCGACGCGCACGCGCTCTCGGGTCCGGGTTGCGGGAGCCTTGGCCTCGTCCGCGTCCGGCAGGTGGCCAAGCAGGTCCGCGAGCGCGAAGGTCACGGCCTCGTCCGCCTCGCGTCGCGTCGGGCGGGAAGAACCGGACGCCAACGTACGCACCTGCACGCGGAGGTGCGTGGCGGTGTCTCCCTCGCCCTGCGCGGTCAGGCGCACGGCCAGCGTGAACGCATCCGCCCGGTCGCCGGCTGCAAGAGGCACGGGCGGTCGATCGATCTGCTCCGGATCGACATGAACCGTCCACTCCGCCCATGCGCCGGGCCGTACGTCGGTTGCGGGATGCGGGCGGTCCGGCTGCTCAGGCTCGGATTCGGCCGAGCGAGCCAGGCCCGCGAGCAGCAAGAGAGCCGCACATGCGATACGCAGAGTCGAGTCCATATCCGTTCTCTAGGTGCGCGCGCCCGGCACAAACGTCAGGCGGCAGCGCCGGTCCGCGAGGCTCACCTCCTCCACGGCCACGCTCAGCTCCTCGCCGAGGTGGAAGCCCTGGTCGCCCCCCCGCGCGCGCGCCTTGCGGCCCCGGGCGCGGGCGCGGCCCCCGCCGGGGAGCATCTCCACGGGCGCGCGGTCGTGGCGCGCGAGCTCGTCGCGCGTGAGCAGCCCGTCCACGAAGAAGTCCTCGATCTCCACGAACACGCCGAAGTCGTGGATGCCCGTGACCAGGGCCTTGTGGATGCGCTGGTCCGCCTTGGCCAAGAGCTCCAGCCTTCGCAGGGTCTTCACCTCGCTTTCGATCTTCATGGCTCGCCGCTCGCGCCCGGACGTGTGCGACCCGAGCCGCACGAGCTCGGGCGTGGCCCCGCGCGGGAGCCGGCGGCGCGGGCGCTGGGGCAGGCGCGCCGTGCCCTCCGGGAACAGGCCCTTGAGCACCTGGTGGAGGTGCAGGTCCGGATACCGGCGGATCGGGCTCGTGAAGTGCGTGTAGGTCTCGAAGGCCAGGGCGAAGTGCGGAGTCTGGTGCGGGCTGTACACGGCCTGTTGCATGCTCTTGAGCACGGCCAGGTTGATGGCATGCTCTTCGGGGCGGCCGTGGGCCGCGCGCAGCACGTCGTTGAGGCCTTTGCGGCGGAAGGGCAGGCGGAAGTTGTACCCGTAGCTGCGCAGAAAGTCGGCCATGGTGCGCAGGTCGTCGCGCTCGGGCTCGTCGTGCACCCGGTAGAGGACCGGCAGCACGTGCTCGGCCGCGTACTGGGCCACGGCCACGTTGGCCGCGAGCATGCACTCCTCCACGAGCTGGTGGCTGAAGTCGTGCTCCACGACCGCCATGCCCACGGCCTCGTCCGCTTCGTTGAGCACCACGCGCGCCTCGGGCAGTTCGAGCTCGATGGCCCCGGCCTGGAGCCGCCGCGCGCGCATCTTCTGGGTCAGCCGATGGAGCGTGCGCAGGGCCGAGAGAATCTCGGGGTCGACCTGCGCGGCCTCATGGTCGTCCTCCAGTATGGCGCGCACCTGGGTGTAGCTCAGCCGCCTTGCGCTTCGCACCAGGCTGCGGGCCACGGGCTCGGCGCGCGTGACCCGGCCCGCCTCGTCCAGGTGCAGGAATACGCTCAGCGCCGGGCGCACCTCTTCGGGCCGCAGGCTGCAGGCGTCGTTGGAAAGCTCCGCCGGCAGCATAGGGATCACCCGCGCGGGCAGGTAGATGCTCGTGGACCGTTCGCGCGCCTCGCGGTCCAGGGCCGTGCCCTCGCGCACGTAGTGGCTCACGTCCGCGATGTGTACGCCCAGCACATACCCGTCGCGCGTGCGCCGGATGCTGATCGCGTCGTCGAAGTCGCGCGCGTCCTCCGGGTCGATGGTCACGGCCAAGAGGTCGGTGAGGTCCAGGCGCGCCCCTCGCTCGGCGTCCGAAATGCGGGTGTCCCGCCCGCGGATTTCGTCGAGCACCTCCTTGGGGAACGGGCCCGGGGCGTCCCACGCGGCCAGGATCGCCGCGGTCTCGGTGTCCGGCTCGCCCGCGGGGCCCAGCCGCTCGAGGACCGTGCCCGCGCCCCGGGCGCCCGCGCGCGGCCAGGTGGTGATCTCCAGGAGCACCTTGTCGCCGGCGCGCATCTGCACGGGCTTGCCGCGGGCCGGACGCTCGATGCGTAGGCTGGGCAGGCGCTCGTCCTCCGGGTGGCACACGAGCCCGCGGCCGCGGCGCTCGACCATGCCCACGAGCCGCCGGGTGCGCCGCTCCAGGATCTCGTCCACGACCCCGATCCGCCGCGGCCCCCGGGCCCCGGCCTCGCGGCGCAGGCGTACGAGGACCCGGTCGCCGTTGAGCGCGTCGCCCAGGGCCTGCTCCGGGATGTACACGTCGTCGAGGTGCGCGTCGTCGGGCAGCAGGAACCCGAACCCGCCCCGGGTGACCTCCAGGGTGCCGGGGATGCGGCCCTCGCGTTCGCTGAGCGCCCAGCGCCCACCCTTCAGCCGCACGAGCAGGCCCTGGTCCTCCATGGTGTGCAGGGTGTCCCGGAACGCGCGGTACGCGTGGTCGGGGACCTGCATGCGGCGGGCGAGCTCGCGCGCCTTGCAGGGCTTGGCCCCGGGCTGGGCCAGCTGCGCGATGATCTCGTCGCGGGTGGGCTCCATGCATACTCCTCGGGGGCCGCCCCTAGGCCCCGCAGGCCGTGACGCGAAAGCGCTCGGGGTCGGCCTGGCCCTGCCACTGCGGCAGGCGGTCGGCCGGGCCCCGGATGCGCACAAGTGGGGGGTCGCGGTCGGCGAGCGCGTTGATCTTGGCCCACAGGGTCGTGTCGCCCCAGAACCGGGGCGGGGTCTCGGCCGCGTCCACGGCCTGGCAGATGTCGCCCAACCGCTCGCACCCGGCTCGGACGGCAGTCAGGGCCAGGGTCTCCAGCCGCCCCAGCCCGGTGCGCGGGTCGGGCCGCTCCTGTAGCCAGCGCGCGGCGGCGGCCGGGGCCCAGGGCAGGGGCGCGGCCTGGGTGCGCGCAAGGTCGGCGAGCAGCCCCGCGTCCTGCAAGGCAAAGGCCCGATCCACGGTCCGCGCGAAACGCCACTGCGCGGGCGTGACGAACGCTCGGTCCGGGTACACCGAGGCGAGCTGCGCGGGGGTAAGCTGCCCCAGGCCGTGATAGGGCTCCACCCCGTCGAACGCGTCCACGACTAGGAGCTCTGCCTCGTCGCGGCCCCGCAGGGCCAGGCAGGCGAGGATGTGCGCGAGCATCGCTTGGTCGAACAGGCACGCGTCGAACCACAGCACCACGGGCCGGCCCCCGGGCAAGGCCGCGAGCCTGCGGTACTGGTCTCGGAGCGTGCGCAGCACATACGGCTCGGCCAGCCCCCCGCCCGTGGCACGGGACAGGAATCGCGCGCGGGCGGCGAGCGCCTCGTCGTCGGGCCACCCGGGGGCGCGCGGGCCGTCGTACAGGATGTCGTGCCACACGAATACGTCGCCGTCCACGCTCGACGCATCCAGGCGCGCGCCCGCGCAGTCGCCGCTTGTGATGTGCAGGGTCCGGCCCCTGGGCTCGTGTCTCATCAGTGGGCGTTATAGTACCCGAATCGCCGCCCGGCCACAAGGCGGGGGTGGTGACTATCGGATGCGGACGGGCGGGGACATGTAGCAAGTCAGTTGCGAGGGCGACTCACCGATGAATTTCCTGGGCGACCTTGTGGACGAAGGCTTCGAGTTGTTCAGGTAGGACGAACTCGATGCGTTCTGTTTCGAATATGGCGAGCACGATTTCTGCTGCCTGTTCATCCTCGCATTCGGGGATTATGGTGGACTCGGCGATATTCACGCGTTTGAGGTAATTGGCTTTCACGCTAAGCTCGCTCCCCTGTGAAACCGCAGAGGCGCTCTTGAACGAACGTGGTATGATTAGATTTAGCTTGCCATTCTGGTACGCGAACGGCGCATTCAAGTCTTTATGCAGAGCG
>CAZOBJ010000118.1:0-9033 GCA_964577825.1 uncultured Planctomycetales bacterium | reverse complement strand
CGTCTCGTCGAAAAGCGACGTGCCGAAGGTCGCCACCAGCCCGCCGCCCTGCTCCACGTACGCGCGGACCGCGTCGGCCTGGCCGTCGGACAGGCACGCGATGTTCGGCATGACCAGCACCTTGTACGGCTTCAGGTCCGCGGCGGTCAGGCGGCCTTCGCTGGTCATGTCGTGGAGCACCTGGCCATTGACCATGCCTTCGTGCCACCCATAGTAGCTCTCGGTGTAGGGCTCGATCTTGGTGTGATACCGGAAGTCTCGCGTGCGGCGCGAGTGGAGCTGCACGGCGTACCGCAGCTTCTCTGCGTCCACGAGCCACGGCTCGCGGCGCTGGATCTCCTGCGAAGCCTCGAAGTAGATCTTGTCGTACGTGGGCGAGCACATGGTCCGCTTCTTCTTGTCCCAGAAGCGGCGGTTCGTCCAGCCCATGTACTCGAACCCGGGGGTCACGCCGTTGGCGAGCGCGGTCATCACGTCCGCGAGGAACATATCCCGCGGCTTGGGGATGCTCTTGTCCGAATAATGATAGTGCGTGTAGCTGCCGACCTCGAAGGAGATGCCACACGCGATCTCGGGGCGGCGCCGGCTCATCGCCCGGCGCCAGTGCGAGGCTTCGCTCACCTTGCGCACCCCGGCGATGTCGTTGACGAGATACTCGTAGATCGCCCCGGTGCGCTCCGAGTCCCACGATCGCTTCCAGCTCACGCCGGGGTTGCCTTTGTAGATGCAGGTGTGCGCCACGTCCGGGTTCACGCGCTTGATGGTGCGATCGATCTCTTCGATGAACTCCACCACCTTGTCGTAGCGCCACTGCACGAACTTGACCCACAGCGGATTGTCCCAGTCCTCCTCCTCCGGCATGTCGTCGCCAATTTCCTCGCGGAAGATCCTGCGGCACGCCGGGCAGTAGCACAGGGCGCCGATGTAGCCCCACTCTCGCAGAAGCTCGTCGTAAATGATGGACCCGATGTCGTACCGGGCCATCTCCTCGGTCTGAGCGAGGACGATGGACCGCCACTGAGGGTTGTTCCAGCACAGCAGGAATATGCAGCGCTCGCCCGTGGCGTCCATCTGCAGCCACTCGGGGTGCAGGTGGGCGTGGAGCATGTCGGTGCAGACCTGGTACATGGCGCCGGGCACGATGCCGCCCTTGCGGCAGGCGGCGACGAGTTCGCCGAAGAAGTCTCGATCGCCCATGAGGGAGAATCGGTGCCCGACGTTCGTGGCGTAGCACGAGATGCCGCCGTGGTTCTTGGCGTGGTGATGGAGCACCTGGATGCCCGTGCGCTGGAGCGCCCGCACGTAGATCTCCGGGTCCAGGTACTTGTCCGCCTCGGCCTGCATGGCCGCGCGCTGCGCCTCGGGCACGGGCTTGCCGGTCATGAGCTCTCGTTGCTTCGGGTCCCGGAACGAGAACGGCAGCATGAGTCGCCGGAACGTGTTCTCGATCCACGCCTTCGGGTCTTCTCGCTTGGTCGGCATGCGATTGCCTCCCCTTCTCAGACAAGGTGCGCGCTTCAATCGGTCCCGGAAACCGTGCTTGATTGCGCCGTCCCCCAAGATGCTCGTCTACTCGGTGCCCGGCTCTTCCCCCTGGCAGACCTACTCCACAAGCGCCAATCCCGCCTGCGGCATGACCTCCTGGGTAAGCGCACGGTCGACCAGCACTTCACCGCCTTCCTCGATGCGGATGTGGCCGCCGATCGAGCCGGTCTTGTTGAGCGCGATCGTGTAGGTGCGCGCGCCCACGGAGAAGGTCAGCTCGATGCGGTCTTCGGTCTCTCGCACCGAGCTTTCGACCATCTCCTCCACGGACTGGTCCGCCACCTGGATGAGATGCAGGAAAACGTCCTGTTCGCGCGCCGCGCCGGGGTGCACCTCCACGCGCCACCGGCCCATCATCTCGGGGATGACCCTGTTCCTCCGTTGCCCGGCCGGAAGCGCCCCCGTGTACGTGTTCCACCAATCGTCCGAGAGCGGCCAGTCCCTGCCGTCGGCCCAGAATTCCTTGCCCGGCCCGCCGATCTTTGCGAGCGTTGCATCCGAGGGCGCCAGCGTGCGGCAAAAGAGGCGGCCCTCTGCCTGGTCCGCGCGGAACGTGCTGCCCGTGACCGTGGGCTCGTTCGAGGTGTGCAAGAGCCACTTCTTCGGGTAGTCGGCCTTCTGGGATCGGACACGGTCGAAGACCACGAAGTGATTCGGAGCCAGGAACAGGAACTGGCGAACCATCTGCGCGCACTTGTCCGGATGGTAGGTGGCCGTGGCGTCGCTCGCCGCATAGGCGAACAGGGGCCTGGTCTCGAAGGCGAGTGCCTTGGCGTATCCGGGCCGGCGGTACTGGCCCCCGGCGTTGCTGGTCGTGTCGCGGCCGTACATGCCGCGGAAGGTCTCCCCCGGCATGCGGATGAGCACGGCGTTGTGGGCCACGGTGTGCGAGTAGTAGCTCTCCATATGCGGGTGGGACTGCCGAGTGCCGCTGTCCAGAGCCAGAAACCCCCCTTTGTAGATCGCGAAGTGCGTCGAGTCGAACTGGGGCGAGCAGGACACGCCGCCTCCGGCGTTGAAGAGCGCGTAGGTGTCGCGGCGGCCGCTTCCGGTGCGCATGAGCACGGTCCCGTTGCCCGCGAAGTGACGCGCCAGGGGCAGACCCTCCGGCAGCGTACCGCCCCGCTCCTCCAGCGGCGACCAGATCTCGCTCCAGAACGGGATCGAGCCGTACTTGCCGGCTCGCAGGTACCCCATCCGTTGCCACAGGAACCGGGACAGGTTCGCCATGCCCGGGTGCGAGTCCTCGTAGAAATAAATGTGCTGCGCGAGATAGCCGCCAAACGCCCGCATCCATCCCGTCGGCGTCATGTAGCCCGGGTTGTGCCATGCCTGCCCCAGGCCGAACTCGCGGGGCAACTGGCCCGGCTGCGCGGGCGGCAACAGGTTCCAGAAGGCATGGTTGGGCATGAGCGCACTGTGCTGCCATGCTTGCGGAATCTCCGGCCCGATCGCGGCTCGCCAGGCATGGAAGAACTTCCACTCCGCATGCGGGTACGCAGGGAGCGTGTACGCCAAACGCGGCTGGAGCGCTCCATCGTCCTGGCGGGAGCTCTTGCGCGAATCGAGCATCTTCATGTGGTCGTTGTATCCTTCTTCGAGGAGCTCCAGCACCCGGCGCGAGGCGGCCTTGTCCAGGTCCTCTTCCAGCAGCGTCAGCCCGGTGTACCAGTACAGGTTGTCCGCGGTGTAGAACGACCCGTGCCAGCCTCGGCTCCGGGTGGGGTAGATCAAGAGATGCCTGTACACGCTGTCGACCATCCCCGAACCGAGCTGCGCTCGCTCGGCGGGGTCGAGATCGTTCCAGATCCAGTCCAGGGCCGCCAGGCACGACATCCGATTGGGCACGTGGGAGACGCCGTATCTGCGCGCATCCTCCCAGACCTCGCACCGGTCATAGACATAGCTGTAGTACGCGAAGCTCGCGCGAAGCATGCGCTTGATCTTCGCGAGCAGACCGGCGTCGTTCGTCATGCGGTACACAAAGGCGCTGGGCGCCAGCTCCCTGCCCCAATCTCTGCGCCCCATGGCGTTGATGGGCGGCAGGCTGTCCACGACCTGCTGCATCTCTTCGTAGGCGGACCGGCCTGGCCCGAGCGCGCGTTCGCGCATGCCGGGCCACATCTCGTTGTTCATGAACAGGCGCGGGTGGTCCCGGCGTATCCGGGGAATGAGCTCCAGGATCCTCAGTTTGCTTTCCGCCCTGGATCGGCTGATCTGGTGGCGCCTATCCTCCTTGCTCAGCGCTTGGAGGACCTTCGTGTACTGCGTCGCTGCTGCCTCGTGGTCGCCCTCGCACAGATACGTCTTGCCGACGCCCAGCCGGGCGAGCGCGTGGTCTGCCACGGTGGCGTTCATTGACAGCACCTGCTCGTACGCTTGCCTGGCTTGCGCGTAGTTGTCCTCTTCCATGTAGGTCCCGGCGACTTCCAAATGCGTCTTGGCCAGAAGGTGGGGGAATCGGCCGACCTCCTCCGAAGAGGCCGCGGTCAGCACCGTGTCGTACTCGGCTCGGGCTGCTTCGTAGTTCTCCTCTTCCAGATAGGTCTTGGCGATTTCGTGATGAGTCTTGATCCGCAGCTCCGGCTCGAGTGCTCGGTCTTCCAGCAGGCGCCTGTAGGCCGCGCGGCGCACGGCCGGGAGATGCGCAGGCCGGTCCTGTGCGCGCGACTGGCCGGGCCGGCCGGCCACGAACGCGAAGGACGTCCTACCCCGGACCACGCATGCGGTCAGGACGTGTTCTCCCGGGCTCAGGTGCGCCGTGAACGTGTGGTCGTTCACGGAGATGGGGTACGCCTCGTTGCCGAGGGTCAGCGTGTCATACAGCGGCTCGCCGTCGAGCCACCATTTCATGTACCAGTCCGACCCCGATCCGATTGTGATATCCGCCTCTTCCAGGGCCGTGACCTTGCCGAAGAGGTACACGGCATCCAAGCGCTGCGTCTGGCCCAGGACCTGCTCCAGGTCCACCACGATCCCGTTGGGCAGGATGGCAGCCTTCCCTTCGAAGACCTCTCCCTGGATCTCCAGGCGTTCGGGGACGCTCGTCATCTGCGCTTCGGGAACGAGCGCGGCCATGTCGGGGATGTCCACCGGGCCGTCGGGCCGCACGGGCCCGAAGGCGGTCCATTCGAGCGGCCAGTCGACGGGTTGCTCTGCCGCTCGGGCACCGGACAAGAGAAGGATCGCGGCGCTGAAAACGCTCACCAACACGCCCGCTGCCATCCGTCGGCTCGATCGCGCACTGCGGCTTGCCTGCATCATGGTTGCGTTGCCTCCCGTCTCTTGCGCAGGGGATGCCAGCGGGTCCTTGGCCGTGCACCCCTGCGCGCCAATTGGTTCCCCTTCCACTCAGTCCGATAGGATGCCCATGGTCCGCCTGCCCCAAGTCCGTCTACGGCACCTGGGTGTGTCGTGCCTACGTGCTCTCCTGCTCGATCCGAGGCCATACTTGAAGCTCGTGCTCGCCCGCGTCCAGGCCCGCAAAGGGCCCGGGCGCGGGGTTCGTGTCTTCGCGCCGCCTGCCCAGAAGATCGGTGTCGACCATGATCGGGCTTCCGTCCGGGTGCTCGATGCCCTGGTGTACGAGCGGGAGCTCGCCGATGAACGCGTTGGTGATCAGGGGGCACGCGGCCTCGCCCACGGCCGTATCCAGGCTCAGGCGCACGGACACCCTCCCGCACAGGGTCTCGATGACCTGGACCAGAGGATGGAAATGCGCGTGCGCCACGGACTCCTGGTCCCATTGGCTTGGCCGGGCGCCCGCGTAGTAGACGTTGTGTGCGGCGCGATACCCGGGCTTGGCCACGTCGGCATTGGCCAATCCCCCTTTCATGCGCACGTCGTTCTCCTTGCCGAAGGGCGCGTACAAAAGGTCGTGCCAGAAGGGGCCCGGGGCCGCGACGAAGACGTTGTTGTACCAGGCGTCGTTCTGGTTGTACACGTCCTTCTTGCCGATCTGCCGGGTGGTGTGCGGCTCGTAGAACGGGGTCTGGCGCGCGTCATATCCGCGGAACGGGCTGTCGCCGCTTATCAGGTTGTGGACGATCACGCACCCTTCGGACCACTGCTGCACGCCGTCCATGAACAGGTTGTTATCCACGAGAATCGGCCCATGGTTCACCTCCATGAACAGGCTGATGCCCGTGTTGTAGATCACGTTGCCGCTCACGCGCGTGCCCTGGGCCATCCAGTCGAGCCAGATGCCGAAGTAGGAGTAGGCGTACTCGTTGCGCCCGTACACGTTGTGGATGCAGTTGTCTCGGATGACCACGTCGATGGGCGCATGCAGCTTGATGGCCGCGGTCTCCGCGCCGCCGAATTCGGCCTTGGGGTTCGTGAACCCGATGTGGTTGCCGTAGATCCGGCTGAACACCGCGCCCCGATGGCCTGCGATGCCCGACTGTCCGCAGCGCAGGATAACGTTGTTGCGCACGACGTGGTGGCCGGGGTCGGAGGACCACTCCTCACCCGGGACATTGCCGAGACAAACGCCGAGCGTGCGCGCGTCCGTGACGGTGCAGTCCTCGATCACCCACCCGCGGCTCCAGTTGGGGCCGATGGCCCCCTTTTGGTGGCTGCCCGGGGGCGACCACCGATTGGCGGCGTGCTGGACGATGAATCCTCGGACGGTGATGTAGTCGATGCCCGTCTTCTCGGGGGAGAACACGCTTTCGCGCACATGGATCTCGGTGGGAATCCCGTTCGGACCGACCCCGTCGCGCACGCCCACCCAGATCGTGGTCATGACCTCGTGCACTTCGGTATACCAGGTCCCGGGCTCGATCTCCGCGCGGTCGCGCACCTCGGCAAGCGGCTCGCCGGTGAGATACACCTGGCCCGTGTGGTGCCAGTCGCCGAAGTCGCACCAGGGGCCCTTTACGTTCTGTGCATAGGGGTTGTAGCCGTCGAAGTATCGGTTGGGCAGCTCGAGCTTCCACACGCCCTCGGTCTCCTTGGTCCATGCGGTGATGCGCTCCGAGCCCTTCAGGATCACGTCTTCGCCGGGCGCGGCGCGATACACGATGCGCTTCTCCTCGGAGGCTCCTCCGCGAGGCGGCTTGATCCATTCGCGGTACGTCCCCGCCTGCACCGTCACCACGTCGCCGGGTCGGGCCTGCTCGGCAGCGGCGGACAGGGTGCGCAGCGGGCGTGCGGCGTCGCCCGGGTTCGCGTCGTCGCCGGAGGCGGCCACATGGAGCTCCCGCCCGCCGGACACGTCCGCGGACCGGGGCGTCGCCTCAGGCGGCTGGACCTGCGGCACGCGGAAGTCCAGGTCGGAGAGGGGCTCGCCCTGTGCGTCCGTCAACTCGAAGTAGACGCGCGACCGGTCCCGCTGGACCGCCTTGATCCACACGTGGTTCCAGCCCTGCTCCAGGCGCACGGTCGCCCGGTCGGTGCGCGCACGAGCTTCGCGGCGGCCGCCGCGGGGCGCGCCCTGCCCGCCGTGCTGGATCGCGAGCGCGTCGTTGAGCCACACGGCCAGCGCGTGGTCGCTCCCGGTCCACGCCACGGCCTCCTGAGCCCGCGGGCTGTAGACCTCGGTGTAGGCGTAGGCCACCATCCAGTAGGGATAGGGAGAGCTGCACACGCCCGCGAACGAGAGAGATCGGCCCGGGACCTCGATCGTGCGCCAACAGGCCGATCCGGGAAACCAGTACGCGGGCTTGCCGAAGCGGAACGTGAGCGGGTACCGCTGCGACGTATCGGGCCGGAACCCCGTCGTGAGCGAGGGAACCGTGTCAGCGGCCTGTTCGAACTCGCCGAGGTACGGCGTCTCGAGGCCCCGGTACTCGGGCACGACCTCGCCCTGCGACCAGAGTGACGCGCGCTTCTCGTTGCGGAACGGCCTCGTATCGCTCGGCTCGCCGAAGGGACCGAGCACCAGGAAGGGGATGCCTTCGGCCTCTCGCACAGGCAGGCCCTCCATGTTCAGAGACGGCCGGCCCGTGGCCTCGGCCAGCATGGCAAGGACCTTGAGCCGGTTCTCGGGCTTGGCCAGGCTGATGTGGTGACGTCGCCGGTCGGTCTTCAGCGCCTCCACGACCCGGGCATACGCTCGTGCCGCCGCGGCGAAGTCCTGCGCGTACATGCGCACCTCGCCGATGCCCAGTCTGGCCAGGCCCTTGGCCTGGGCATCGACGTCCAGGGGCAGCACGTTCCCGTACGCCGTCGCGGCCGGCGCATAGTCCTTTTGTGCCAGGTACGTGTCGCCCACGCCCAGATGCGCCCTGGCCAAGAGACCGGCGTCCAACTCGCCCGCCGCTGCGGCCGGCAAGGCGAGCAGGCGGTCGTATCTCTCTCGAGCCGCGGCGTAGCGCCCTTCCCGGGCATAGGTCTGGGCGACCGTGAGCCGGACCTTGGCCTCCAGGTCCGGGCCCAGGTCGCGCTCGGTCAAGAGCCGCGCATACACCTGCCTGCGGCCGGCTGGAGTCGACACGTCCACGGCACCTGCGGATGTCTGGGAGGCGTCAGCCGCCGCAATCACGAACGAGGTGCTGCCTCGGACCACGCACGCGGTCAGCACGTGCTCGCCCCGGGCGAGGTGGACCCGGAACACGTGGTCTCGAGCCGAAACCGGGAACGCCTTGTTGCCGCCGGGCAGCGTGTCGCACACCGGTTCGCCGTCGAGCCACCACGTCATGAACCAGTCCGCGCCCGCGCCGATGGTCATGTCCATGTCCCTGGGCGCGGTGACCGTGGCGAAGAGATACGCCGCAGTTCCGCGCTGCGCCTCGCCCAGCACCTCCCCCAAGTCCACGGGCACGCCACCGGGCAGGAGGAAGGCCTCTCGCTTGGACTATCGTCCCTCGATCGTCAGGCGGTCGGGAACGGCCTTCATCTCGTCCGCGGGCACCAGGTTGGCCATGTGCGAGATGTCCAACGGCCCGTGCGGCTGCACAGGCCCGAACGCGAACCACTCGAGCGGCCAGACCGCGTCTGCCTGCGCGCTTGCCGCGACCCTGGAAAGCAGCATGCCGCCAGCCAGAATGCCGAGGGTCACAAGGCTGGCAATCGTCGGACTACTCCACAGGTGGACCATTCCCTCGGTCATGTGTGCGTCTCTTTGCTCGATGCGGACAGGCCTCGTAGTTTCGCCACCTCGTAGTTTCGCCAGAGGTAAACCCCCGAGCCGCTGCGCATCCTCGGAAAGCACGGGGAGCCCCCGGGAGCTTTTCGCGTGTCCTGTCGCCAGGGCCGGACGCGGACTCCGCGGTCAGTTCCCAAGTGCAAGCCCCGCCTGGGGCATGATCTCTTGCGTAAGCGGACGGTCGACCAGCGCCTCGCCATTCTGTTCGACGCGGATGTGCCCGCCGACCGGGCCCTGTCGATTGAAGAGCACGCGCACCGTGGCGCCCTGGGCATCGAACTCCACGCCCGCGCCGTCCGGCTCGTCCACGAGCTCCGAATGCGCCATGCTCGCGAGATCCTCCTTGTCCCCGACCTGAATGAGATGCAGGAAGAGCTCGCGCCGGTTCTCCTGTGCGG
>CAZOBJ010000117.1:0-9070 GCA_964577825.1 uncultured Planctomycetales bacterium | reverse complement strand
GGCTTGATGTTGATCATGCGAAGCTCCCCTTGCGTTCGACCGAGTCCCTGGTGCGCCATGCGGTCCGTATATCGCGTCCGCGCCCGGAGCGCAAGGGAAGAGTTCAGGAGCCCGGCGCCCGGCGGGGAGCGGGCGGGCCCGCGTTCGGTTGCTGAAAACCTCGCCGCGTCCTACCCGCGCCCCTGGCCCGACACCGCGGGCGGCGCGCTATGCGAAGATGCCCTTGTCGAAGTCGTCGGAGTCTTTGTTGTCCGGCTTGTCCGAGGCGGCGGGGCCCTCGGTGTGGTCCTCGGGCGTGTCCTGGCCTTCCGAGGGCTCGGCCTCGGGCTCGGCCTCGGACTGGGCCTCGGGCGTGTCCTCGCCTTCGGAAGGCTCGTCCCCGGTCTGCGGCGCCTCCGGCCCTTCGGACGCCTGGGGGGCCTGGGGCGGTTCGGGTTCGTGCGGCTCTTCGCGGGCCTGCGGGCCCTCGGGGGGCTTGGGTTGCTCCTGGCGGGGCGGCGGCGGATGGGCGCCTTCGCGCTCCCGGGACTGTTGCGCGGCGCGGCCGGCCTCCAGCTCGCGCTGGTACTCCCCGATCACGGCCTCGTGGATCATCCTGCGGCAGTCGCTGTTCACAGGATGGGCCACGTCCAGGTACATCTTCTCCCGGCTGCGCGTGGGCGTCTGGGTGGACCGGGGCAGGCGGCGTCCGCACGCGTTGCAGAAGTTCGACCCCACCGCGTTGCGCGCGCCGCACTCGCGGCACCGGTCCATGGCCTTGCGGCTGGGCATGGCCACGAACAGCCCTCGGTCGCCCTCGATGACCTTGACCTCCCGGATGACGAAGCAGGCGTCCAGCGTCACCGTGGCGAACGCCCGCAGCTTCTCCTGGCCTTCCTCCTGGACCACCCGGATCCGCACCTCCGTGACTTCCATGGCTGTCCTCCCTCAGTCCCCGGACGTGTCGCAGCTGCGCGCTGTCTCTACCGCTCGCACCCCGTCGCACCGGCCGGCCTCGCGGGCCAGGGCCTTGGGGTCGCCGTCCTCGGGCACCAGGCCGAAGACCGTGGACCCGGACCCGGTCATGCGCACCGCCCGGAACCCCAGGTCGGACAGGGCGCGCTGCAGCTTCTCCTGGCGGGGCTCCATGCGGAAGACCGTGTCCTCGAACCGGTTGAACATCTCCCGGGTCATGCCCGCCATGTCGCCATGGTTGAACGCACGCACGAACGCGTTGGAGGAGTGGGTGCCGAGCTGTGCTTCGTCCAGGGCCGCGTACGCCTCGGGCGTGGCCACGGTCCATTGCGGAAAGACCAGGACAAAGTCCATGGCCGGGGGCGCAGCCAGGGGCTCGACCGCCTCGCCGCGGCCCGTGCAGAAGCAGGTGCCCCCGTGCAGGAAGAAGGGCACGTCCGCGCCCAGGTCCGCGGCGATGGGCGCAAGGGTCTCCAGGGGCAGGTCCAGGTCCCACAGGGTGCTCAGCGCCTGGAGGCTGGCCGCCGCGTTGCTGGACCCCCCACCCAGGCCCGCGGCCGGGGGGATGCGCTTCTGCAAGGCGATTTCCACGCCCAGGTTGCAGCCCGAGGCCCTGCGCAAAGCCTCGGCCGCCTGAAGGATCAGGTTCGAGCCGTCGGTGGGGACGTTATCCGCGTCGCAGTACAGGAGGAGCTTATCGTCCTCCCGGCGGGTGAAGCACAGGCGGTCCTGGAGGTCCACCGTATGGAACACGCTCTCAATATCATGGTACCCGTCGGGCCGCTTGCGCACGACCTCGAGGAAGAGGTTGACCTTGGCCGGACTGCTGACAGCCAATGAGTACAAGCGCGCGCTCCGATCGCCTGCCGGCCGCCGTCGGCAAATCCGCCGACGACTTGATGTAGCATACGCTTATCACACAACGGTGTCAAAGAAAAAGGCGCCCGCACGCCGCGTCCGGCCCGGGCCTAAGGTTGCGCCTTACCTTTGATCTGGTAGCATCGTGCCGCGTACATGTCTCCTGCATCTGCGCGAGGCACCGGCATGACCGCTCCTGCGCTGCGCGGCCGCCTGGCCCCGAGCCCGACCGGAGCCCTGCATCTGGGCAATGCGCGCACGTTTCTTGTCACCTGGCTCTCGTGCCGCGCGCAGGGGGGCCGGATGCTCCTGCGCGTGGAGGACCTGGACCATCCGCGGGTCAAGCCGCATGCGGTGGCCGAGCTCTACGAGGACCTGCGGTGGCTGGGCCTGGACTGGGACGAGGGCCCGGACCGGGGCGGTCCGTGCGGTCCGTACGTGCAGACCGAGCGCCGCGGCCTGTACAGGCAGGCGCTCGACCGCCTGCGCGCGCAGGGACTTGCGTACCCGTGCACCTGCTCGCGCAAGGACGCGGCCGCGGCAGCCAGCGCCCCGCATGCCGGCGAGGAGGGTCCACGCTACCCGGGCACCTGCCGGGGACGCTGGCCGGACTACGCCGCGGCACAGGCGGCCCTGCCCCCGGGGCGCAGCCCGGCGTGGCGGCTGCGCGCGGCCGACCGGGAGGTCTGTTTTGACGACGGGTTCCACGGCCGCCAATGCGGCAACGTGGCCCGCAGTTGCGGGGACTTCGCGTTCGCGCGCGCGGCCGACGGCGCCGGCTACCAGCTCGCCGTGGTCGTAGACGACGCGGCCATGGGCGTGACCGAGGTGGTGCGCGGCGACGACTTGCTGCCCAGCACGCATCGGCAGCTACTGTTGTACGAGGCCCTGGGCCTGCCCGCGCCGCGATTCGTGCACGTGCCGCTCGTGGTGGGCCCGGACGCGCGTCGCCTGGCCAAGCGCCACGGCGATACCCGCCTTTCGCGCGTGCGCGCCGCAGGCGTGCGGCCCGAGCGCGTGGTGGGTCTGCTCGCGTCCTGGTGCGGCTGGACCCGGCGCGGCGAAGAGCTGAGCGCCGCGGACCTCGTCGACCGGTTCGACCTTGGGACCCTGCCCCACGCGCCGATCGTGTACACGGACGCGGATCGGGCGTTCCTCGGGCTATGAGGTCCGCGAGCCGCGCCCTTGGGGCCAGCGAGAACGCAAAGGCTTGACGAACCGACACAGACCTTCCTATAAT
Source organism: uncultured Planctomycetales bacterium (assembly GCA_964577825.1). GTDB lineage: Bacteria > Planctomycetota > SZUA-567 > SZUA-567 > JAFGNG01 > CAZOBJ01. The sequence goes on along the minus strand of CAZOBJ010000117.1, from coordinate 6,018 downwards.
CCCTCGCGCGCGAAAGCCATTGCGGACCCCGGAGTCCCCGATCGGAAGGCGCAGGTCCATGCGACACCCCACTATCCTGCAGGCCGAACAGGCGGTCCTGGTCGTGGTGGACATCCAGGAAAAGCTCCTGCGCGCGATCACCGACGCCGAGCGCGTGGTCGCGAACGTGCGCCGTCTCATCCTCGCGGCCAAGGAGCTGGAGCTCCCCATCATCCACAGCGAGCAATACCCCAAGGGGCTGGGGCCCACGGTGCCTGAGGTGTACGAGACCATCGAGGCGGCCGAGCTCGCCGGGGCGCCGATCCGGTACGTGGAAAAGAGCACCTTCTCATGCACGGCGAACGAGGCCTTCTTGCAGGCCCTGGAGGAACTCGAGCGCCGGCAGGTCATCCTCAGCGGCATCGAGGCGCACATCTGCGTGCTGCAGACCGCGCTCGACCTGGCTGCCGGTCCCTGGAGCCCCTTCGTGGTGGCCGACGCGATCGGCAGCCGCGACGACCAGAACCGGACTCTCGCGCTCCAGCGGCTCGTGCAGGCCGGGGTGGTGGTCCCGGTCACCGAGAGCGTGCTCTATGAGATGATCGGCACCAGCCGCCACGAGGCCTTCCGGGCCGTGAGTCGTCTCATCAAGTGAACCCGTTTTCTCCCGGAGCGCCTATGCGCGGCCGTTCGGCCTCTCGGCAGGAATGCGAGGTGAAGATCGAGGTCCCGCGCCGCGCGGCGCTGGTGTCCCGGTTGCGGGCCCTGGGCGCACAGGACCACGGCGACCACCTCGAGCGCAACCGCCTGTTCGACACGCGCGACGGCGCGCTGCAGGCTCGGGGCTGTATGCTGCGCCTGCGCGAGTACCAGGGAGCGCTGCTCACCTACAAGGGTCCGGTCACGTCCACCGGCCCCATGAAGCGCCGCGAAGAGATCGAATGCGGCGTGGACAGTGCGGCCGACGCCGCCCGGCTGTTGACCAGCCTGGGCTATGTGCAGACCTGGGCCTACGAGAAGCGTCGGCACTCGTGGGCCTACCGGGAGTGCCAGGTTGCCCTCGACCTCGTGCCGGAGCTGGGCTCGTTCATCGAGGTGGAGGGAGACTCGGAGGCCCAGATCAATGAAGTGCTGCGCGACCTGGAGCTCGACCGCGAGGCCGCGGTCACAGAAAGCTACCACGGACTGCACGTCAAGCACCGCACCGCCCGCGGCCAGCCGGTCGGGGACATGCGCTTCGCGCGCTGACCTGCGCCCCGCGCTTCGCCATTCCGGGCGAGGCATGCGCGTGCGCCTGACGGCGTGCCTCATGCTTGCGGCCCTGGCCTGGTTCGCGGCGGCTGCGCGCTGCGGCGAGCTCGCGGCCCTCCAGGTCGACCGGCGGCTCGAACATCCTGCCAACATCCACGAGACGCGGTTCGAGAACGGACTGACGCTGCTCGTGAAGGAGACCCATGCCGCGCCCGTGGTCGTAGTGCGCGTGTACGTGCGCGTGGGCAGCATTTACGAGGGGGAGCGCCTGGGAAGCGGCATCAGCCACTACTTCGAGCACGTGATCGCCGGCGGCTCGACCTCTCTGCACACCGAGACCGAGCACCGCGCCCGGCTCCAACGATTGGGCAACCGATCCAACGCGTACACGAGTCGCGATCGCACCGCGTACTACATCACCACGGACGCGCGCCACTTCGCGGACGCGGTGGCGCTCCTGGGCGAATACATGGTGCACGCGAAGATCGCGCCGAACGAGTTCCGCCGCGAGCGGGGGGTCATCCTCCAGGAAATCCGCCGCAACCAGGACAACCCGCACCGCGCGGTGCACGCGCTCCTGTCCGCGGCCATGTTCCCCGGCCACCCGGCGGGGCAGCCGGTGATCGGGCATCCCGCCCTGTTCCGAGAGATCGGCCGCGAGGCGCTCGTGGACCTGTACCGCCGCTATTACGTGGCCAACAACACCGTGGTCGTAGTCGCCGGCGCGGTGGACCCGGACCGCGCCGCGGAGGAGGTCGCCCGCGCCTTTGGCGGATATGCGCGCGGCACTCCGGACCATCCGGCCATCCCCAGCCCGCCGCGACAGGTGAGCCCCCGGTGGGCCGAGGAGCGCTCGGACAAGTGGCAGCAGACGTACCTGTTGATCGGACACCACACCGTGCCCCTGGCCCACCCGGATCTGTACGCCCTGGACGTGGCCGCGGACATCCTGGGCGCCGGGCGCACGAGCCGGCTGTACCGGGCCCTGCGCGACACCGGGCTCGTGCACGAGGTCTACACCTACAGCCACACACCGCCGTATGACGCAGGCGTATTCGCCGTGGGCGCGGTGCTCGAAGACGAGCAGACCGGCCCGACGATCGAGGCCGTGCTCGACGAGCTCGACCGCCTGCGCACCGAGCTCGTAAGCGACCGGGAGCTCCAGCGCGCTATCCGCCACCGGGTCACGAGCCAAGTCTACGCCATCGACACGATCGAGGACCAGGCCGCCGACATCGCCAACAACTACCTGTCCACGTACGACCCGAATTTCACCGAGCGGTACCTGGACGGCATCCGCACGGTCACCCCGCAGGCCGTGCAGCGCGTGGCGCGCACGTACCTCCAGGGCCGCAACCGCACCGTGGCCCTGGTGCGGCCGGCCGAGGGCGAGCCCCCGACCGCGGCCGCCGCCTCAGCGGAAGCCCCACAGGACCCGGGAGCCCCGGAGGTGGAGAGGGTGACGTTGGACAACGGCGTGCGCGTTCTCTTCGGGCCCGACCCGAACGCCCGGGCGGTATACGTGCAGGCCACGTTCCTCGGCGGGGTGCGGTCCGAGACGGACGCCACGAACGGCATCTGCCGGCTCATGTCCACGCTCCTATTGCAGGGCACGCAGCAGCGCATCAAGGAGGCGTTCCACCAGAACCTGGAGGCCCTGGGCATCCGCATCTCGTCGAACTCCGGGAACAACTCGTGGTCGGTGAGCGCCAAGTGCCTGCCCCAGGACCTGGACGCGGCCGCCGGGGCGCTTGCCGAGGCCGCGCTTACGCCCCGGTTCGCACAGGAGCACTTCGAACGCGAACGAGCCATGCAGATCGACGCGGTGCGCAGCCTGTCCGACGACTGGCAGGCAGAGGCCGGCCGCCTGTTCCGCCGCACGTTCTTTGCCGGGCATCCCTACAGGCTTCATCCCCTGGGCACGGTCGAGGCGCTCCAGGGCATCGAGCTCGAGCAGGTGCGCGCCTACCACGGCCGGGTGTGCAACCCGCAGGCGTGCGTGGTGGCCGTGTTCGGCAAGGTGGACCGCGACGAGGCCCTGGCCGCGGTGCGCGCGGTCTTCGCCCCCTGGCCGGGGCCCGAGGGCCCCTACTGGACTCCGCGCCGGGACCGCACCCTCGCGCCCGCGCCGCCGCTCGCCACGGAACGGAACGCCAAGACCCAGGCCACGCTCGTGTACGGGTACCCGGGCCTGGCCATGGGCGCGGATGACGTGCCCGCCCTGACCGTGCTCGACGCGCTGCTTTCCGGATACGGGTACCCGGGCGGGTGGCTGCACCAGGCCTTGCGCGGGGACGCAGACCTCGTGTACCTGGTGCACGCGTTCCACTGGCCGGGGTTCGAGACCGGCGCCTTCGAGATCCTCACCCAGACGAGCCCGGCGAACGTGCCGCAGGTCATGGACGCGATCGACCAGGCCCTCGACCGCGCGCGGCGGGGCGAGTTCTCCGACGAGGAGGTGGCCGCGGCGCGCGAAGAGGTCGCCATCGCCGACGCGCTCGAGCACCAGTCCCTGGAGGCGCGCGCGGCCCGGCCGACCTATGACGAGCTGTACGGACTCGGGTACGAGCACCACAACGACTTCGTCGGGCGGGTGCGCGCGGTCACGCGCGCGGACCTCCAGGCCGTGGCCGCCAAGGTCCTGGCCCGGCGTCGTACCCTGTGCGCCACCGGCCCGGCCGAGGCCCTGGCCGCGGTGCGCGAGCGCGCAGCCGAGGCGGAGCAAGACGGGTCGAAGCCAGAATAGCCAAGGAGAACGCCATGGGCGGTCGATCCACGGTCACGAACGTGCTCTTGACCCTGCTGCTCGTAGGCGGCGCCGCGGGCCTGGTCATCGTGGTCGACAGCAACGACCACACCCGCGCGGCCCTGGAGGACGTGCGCCAGGCCCTGGAGGAGAACACGCGCGCCCTGCGCCGTCTGCGTCAGGCGCCGGGACAGCTCGCGCCCCACGACGAACAGGCGGGCGCGGAGGAGCGCGCGTTCCACAACAGCGACCTGCGCGACCCCCAGACCCAGCCCGGCGGCGAGCGCGTCACCGCGGTGAGCAACTTCTCCGGGAACCTGAACTATGTGATCAACAACGAGGGCACGGTCGGCGAGATTTGGGGGCTGTGCAACGACAGCCCGGGCGCCCGCAACTACCGCGAGCCGACCCGATTCGAGCCTCGGATGGCCCGCGACTGGGAGGTCTCCGACGACGGGCGGACCATCACCGTGCACCTGCGCGAGGGGATCCTGTGGCATCCGTTCACCGACCCGGTCACCGAGAAGCACTACGAGGCGCGTCCGGTGACCGCCCAGGACTTCGCCTTCTACATCGACACGATCCGCAATCCCGAGCTGCCGTGCGATCCGATCCGCAACTACTACCAGGACCTCGACCGCATCGAAGTCATCGACGAGCACACGTTCCAGGCGATCTGGAAAGAGACCTACTTCCGCGCGCTCGAGTTCACCCTGGGCCTGGACCCCCTGCCCCGGCACCTGTACCGGCCCGACCCGGACACAACGGACGAAGAATTCGCCGGGGACATGCTCAAGGACAAGGCCGAACGCAACCAGATCGTGGTCGGCTGCGGGCCCTATGTATTCAAGGAGTACGTGCGCGGCGAGAAGATCGTGCTCGAACGCAACCCGGACTACTACGGACCGCCGCCGCCCATCGCACGGCGCGTGCTGCGCGAGATCAAGGATACGGAGAAGCAGTTCCTGGAGTTGAAGAGGGGGGCGCTCGACGCCCTGGGGCTCACCAGCGTCCAGTGGGTGCACCAAAGCGAGCCGCCGCGGTTCCTTACCGTGTGCGACGACCTGGAGGACGCCGAGCGCCTGACCCGCGAGCACGACGAGGCCAAGAAGGCGGCCTTCCGCGCGGGCGAGCCCTTCGGTGAGCACGACTTCGAGAAGTTTCTGTACCGCCGGTTCGCGTACAACTTCATCGCCTGGAACCTGCGCAAAGACCTGTTCGCCGACCGCCGTGTGCGCCTGGCGCTGACCCATTGCGTGAACCGTCCGAAGATCATCGAGGAGGTGTTCTTCGGCCTGGGCGTCCAGACCACGGGCAACTTCGTGCCCCACAGCCTGTACTACGACCACGACATCGAGCCCTGGCCCTTTGACATCGACCGGGCCAAGGAGCTCCTGGCCGAAGCGGGATGGACGGACACCGACGACGACGGCGTGGTGGACAAAGACCTGGACGGCGACGGCGAGCGCGAACCGTTCGAATTCTACTTCCTCATGATCGCGAACCACCCCTACCAGTCGAAATGGGTGCCCATGGTCCAGCAGGACCTCCAGCGGGCGGGCATCATGATGGGCGTGAAGAGCGCGGAGTGGTCCGTGTACACCGAGACCATGGACGAGTTTGCGTTTGACGCGGTCAGCTTCTACTGGGGGGGAGGGATCGAGAGCGACCCGTACCAGCTTTGGCACGGGTCCCTGGCCGACAACGAAGGTTCGAGCAACGTGTGCGGGTTCGACCATGCCGAGGCGAACCGGATCACGGAGACCGCGCGGCGCACCCTGGACCTGGACAAGCGCATGGAGCTGTACAAGCGCTTCCATCGCATCCTGCACGAGGAGCAGCCGTATACCTTCATCTACTGCCCGCATGCCAAGCTGGCCCAGAGCAAACGGTACTGCAACGCGATCGTCTATCCGTTGGGCATGTCGTCCAATCTCCAATGGGTGCCCGAGCGCATGCAGCGCCAGTAGGCGCGCGAAGGGAGCCCATGCGCACCTACATCCTCACGCGGATCCTGTGGGCCATCCCCACGCTCGCGGTCA
>CAZOBJ010000116.1:0-9106 GCA_964577825.1 uncultured Planctomycetales bacterium | reverse complement strand
AGGGAGAAGTGGTCGACGCGCACCGGACGGGCCGATGCGAGCGCACCGCTTACGGCGAGACGAACGAACCAGACTGTGCAGATGAGGCTGAGATGAACGAATGCGAGCGCGCAAACCGTCCCTCACCCCGACCCTCTCCCGAGGGGAGAGGGAGAAGTGCACACGGCGCAGCGCGCGTCCCCCCTTTCTCCGGGAGGGAGTGAGGGGGACGGACTTCTCGGACAGGCCATGCGGATGCGGCCGGCCTTGCCCGCGCGAAGGCGCCATGGTATGCTGCCTCGTGAAGCCGCCACGCGCCCTCTGGCGCCTTGTCGCCGACCGCCGCGAGGCGGGCGACGAGAGAAGGACGCGACGCTGGTTCATATTTGCAAAGCACGCGACCCCGGAGGCACGCAGGGCCGCAAGCGCGTACGCGCCATTGCCAACCGACACTCCGGCACAAGGAGGCCCCCATGCCCGCACGCGCGCGACGCAGACTCGTTCCCGTGCCCCTCAAGCACGTGACCGTGGACGGCGCGTTCTGGACGCCCCGGCTGCGCACGAACCGCGAGACCACCCTGCCGCTCGAGTACGACCAGTGCAAGCGGACCGGCCGCCTGGACCAGATGAAGGTGCGCCCGCCCGCGCGCGGGAAGTTCTATGACTCGGACGCGGCCAAGTGGATCGAGGCCGCGGCCTACGCGCTCACCGCGGCGCCGGACCAGGCCGTGGAGCGCAAGATCGACGCGTACGTGCGCTGGATGCAGGCCGCCCAACTCGGGGACGGGTACCTGAACTCGTACTTCCAGATCGTGGGCATCGACAGGCGGTGGACGAACCTGCACCAGGACCACGAGCTCTACTGCGCCGGGCACCTGATGGAGGCCGCGGTCGCGTACTTCCAGGCCACGGGCAAGCGCGCCATGCTCGACGTCATGCGCCGGTGCGCGGACCATATCGGCCGCACCTTCGGCCGGGGCAAGGGGCAGAAGCGCGGGTACCCCGGCCACCCGGAGATCGAGCTCGCGCTCGTGAAGCTGTACCGGGCCACGGGCGAGCGCCGGCACCTGGACCTCGCCGCGTACTTCGTCAACGAGCGCGGCCGCGCGCCGCACTACTTCGAGCAGGAGGCGCTCGCGCGCGGCGAGGCGCCCCAGCCGTTCGGCCGCATCGGCGGGGTGACCGCGGCCTACGATCACCGCCAGGCCCACGCCCCGGTGCGCGAGCAGCGCACGGCCGACGGCCACAGCGTGTGCGCGCTGTACCTGTACGCGGGCATGGCGGACGTGGCCATGGAGACCGGCGACGGCACGCTCTTGACCGCGTGCCGGCGGCTGTGGCGCAACGTCACCGAGAAGCGCATGTACGTGCACGGCGGCGTGGGCTCGACCCGGTTCGGCGAGCGGTTCACCTTTGACTACGACCTGCCCGAGGAGACCGCGTACGCGGAGACCTGCGCGAACATCGCGCTCGTCTTCTTCGCGCACCGCATGCTCCAGCTCGAGCCCAGGGCCGAGTACGCGGACGTGTTGGAGCGCGCGCTGTACAACTCCGTGCTCTCGGGCGTGAGCGCGGACGGGACCCGGTTCTTCTACGCCAACTGGCCGGCCGTCAAGCCCGAGGCGCACAACTTCCGCGAACGGCAAAAGCCGCCCACGCGCCAGGACTGGTTCGGGTGCGCGTGCTGCCCCCCGAACCTCGCGCGCATGCTCGCGTCGCTCGGGCAGTACGTGTACATGACAACGCGCGACGCGGTGTACGTGCACCTGTACACGGGCGGCACGGCCAAGTGCACGGTCAAGGGCACGCCCGTCACGGTGACGCAGAAGACGGACTACCCGTGGAAGGAGCGGGTGCGGCTGACCGTGCGGCCCGAGGACCCCGTGAACTTCACCCTTGCCCTGCGCCTGCCCGGGTGGTGCCGCAGCCCGCGCATCACGGTCGCGGGCAAGCGGGTGCGCCCGGCCGACGTGGACAAACACGGGTACGCGCACATCCGCCGCACGTGGCGCAGGGGCGACCGGGTCGAGCTCCGCCTGCCCATGCCCGTGGAGCGCGTGCGCGCGCACCCCGCGGTGCGCCAGGCCGCGGGCAAGACGGCCCTTCAGCGGGGCCCGGTCGTGTACTGCCTGGAGGAGAAGGACAACGGCCCGGACCTCGCCGACGTCGCGCTCCCGCGCACGGCCGCGGTGTCGGCCCGGTTCGACCGCCGGTTCCCGGGCGGGGGCGCGGTGGTGCTCTCGGCCCGGGCGCGGCGCACCCGCGCGCAAGACAAGTCCCTGTACACGACCGGCCGGCCGCGCCTGCGCGCGGTGCGCATCCGGGCCGTGCCGTACTTTCTGTGGAACAACCGCGGCGAGGGCGAGATGCGCATCTGGCTGCGGGAGGGGTAGGGGGGCAGCCAGTCCGGCAGGGCGAGACAGGGCGGCAGGCTTGCGCGACACCGCGGCCAAGGCAACTGAGTTTGCCCACGCCGCGGACGCCGCGCACCCCCCTCTTCTCGCCCCTCTCCCGAGGGGAGAGGGGGAGGCGGTCGGCTGATCCTTGCCCGCATGCCGGGCGTGTGGTATGCTGCCGCCACGCGCGGCGCGCGGATGGGCCGCGACGCACAGCCGCGCGCGTCCTGCGTCGTGTATGCGCACAAGGAGGAAGCAGCGTGACCGAACCGGTGACGGTCGAGGTCGGGGTCCGGTCCGGAGACCTGCGCGGCAGCACGGGCACGGCGCTCCAGGCGGCCGTGGACTACGTGGCCGGGCTGGGCGGGGGCGTGGTGCGCGTGGGCCCGGGCCGGTATCGCATGCGCAATGCCCTGTTCCTGCGCGACCGCGTGCGGATCGTGGGCGCGCCGGGCAAGACGGTCCTGCGCATGTGCCCGGGCGCCGCGTCGCGCCTGCGCCTGGACGGCGACTGCAACGAGCGACAGGTGACCCTGGCCGACCCGTCCCAGTTCCGGCCCGGCGACGGCGTCAGCGTGCAGGACGCGCGCGGGCGCGGCGGGTTCGGGTTGACCACGGCCACGCTGCTCGAGCGGCGCGGCCGCGACGCGTTCGCGATCTCGCGGCCGCTGCGCGACGACTACATGGTGGCCCACCAGGCGACCGTGCGGCTGGTGTTTCCGGTCGTGGCCGGGTACGGGGTCCGGGACGCGTCCGTAGAGCACATCCAGGTGCAGGGCAACCGCGGCCGCACCCAGCCGATCAACGGGTGCCGGGGCGCGGGGATCTACCTGTTCGAGTGCGCGGGGATCACGATCCGGCGTTGCGCGGTCGACGGGTACAACGGGGACGGCATCTCGTTCCAGGTCTCGCACGGGGTCACGGTGGAGCGCTGCCGGGTCGAGGGCTGCAGGGGCACCGGACTGCACCCGGGCAGCGGCTCGCAGCGGCCGGTGTTGCGGGGCAACCGCGCGCGACGCAACGACGGCGACGGCCTGTTCGTGTGCTGGCGCGTGAAGCACGGCGTGTTCGAGGAGAACGTGCTGGAACGGAACGCGCGCGACGGCCTGTCCATCGGGCACAAGGACACGGACAACGTGTTCCGGCGCAACCGCATCGTGCGCAATCGGGGCGACGGGCTGCGGTTCCGCGACGAGAGCGCGCCCATGGCCGCGCACCGGAATCGGTTCGAGGACAACGAGATCCTGGACAACGGCGCCACGGGCGAGCGCGACGGGGACGTGCAGATCCGGATCCTCGGATCCACGAGAGACCTCGTGTTCCGCAAGAACCGGATCGGCCACACCGCCGGCAACCCGAGAGGCGTCGGCGTGCTCATCGGCGAACGCGTCCAGGGCCTGACACTCAAGGACAACGCCTTCCTGCGCGTCGACAAGGAACGGGACGAGGCGCGGGCCAAGGCGCGTTAGCCGCGAGAGGGCGGAGGCCGCCCCCGCGCGCGGCCGCCGATCCCCTCATGCCCTGAAAGGCCCCCCATGACCTGGCACACCCCGCAACCGGCGCGGTACGAGGTCGACGAGCGCGCGGACGCGCTGACCGTGCGCTGCGCGTACTGGTCCGCGACCCACAGCCGGGCGCACGGCGGGAACATCTCTTCGGCCATGTTCCCGCACGGCTCGGGCCGGAACATCTTCGCCGCGCCCTGGTCCACGTCCATGCGCCTGTGGCGGGGAGGGCGGATCCTGGGCTTCGCGAACGCCGACGACCCCGACGCGCACCTCGCGCACGGCCGCGAGGGCGACCGAGTGTGGGTGCAGGCAAGGAGCGCGTTCGTGAGCCCGGAGGGCGAGCGCCTGCCCGCACAGATCGAGCACCGGTTCACCTACCACCCCTGGGGATACGTGCGCCAGCGCGTGACCGTGACCTGCCGCGAGCCCATCGACGACGTGTTCGAGCTCCAGGTCGCGCGCCCGGTCGTGGCCTCGCACCTGGACGAGTTCACCTACCGGCCCGCGATCGAGGAGGGGCGGTGGTGGCAGATGCAGTGCAAGGTGCTGCGCTGGTACCGGCTCCACGCGGGCGAGCACGCGGAGGACTACCGCGCCGCGCGCCGTCCGCGCTTGCCCTTGTACTTCCTGTTCCTGCGGCGCGGGGTGGAGGGGTTCGACTGGTTCATGGCCGACGACCTGGACCAGTGGCGCCGCCAGGTCGCGGACCTGCCGCGCATCCAGGAGTTCCGCGTGTGGTACATGGGCGAGCACGACGGGTACGAGGTGCGCCTCTGCCCCCTGCACTACTGGCCGCGCACAATGACGCTCTCGGGCGCGTACACGTTCGACTTCTTCGTGGGGCTGCCGTTCGTGCAGGAGCGCGTGCGCCCGCTCGTGCGCTGCGCGGGCGGCATGCTCACGCGCAAGGCGCGCGGCGACGTGCGCGAATTTCCCACCACGGACCGGGTCCGCGCGTTCGGCGAGCACGGGGTGGAGCTCGCGCGCCTGCACGACGACGGGCCCTCGCGCGCGGGCGTGTTCTGGCGCGACTGCGACTATCCGCCCTACGGGCCGGAGCGCATGCGCGCGATGGACGCGTGCCTGCGCGCCATGCACGACCAGGGCGTGCGCGTGGTCCCGTACTTCAGCGTGCACGAGTGGCACCCGGACGTGGCGCCCTTCGACCGCGACGCGCCGCGGTTCCAGCGCACCACGGACGTGGACGGGGGCATGATCTACAACACCACCTCGCTCGGCCCGTACGGCGCGCAGATGTGCCTGCGCTCCGGGTGGCTGGAGTTGCGCAAGCGCACCATCGACACCGTGCTCGACCGTCACGCGTTCGACGGGGTCTACTACGACTGGACCCAGGCCCTGCCGTGCCTCAACCCCGCGCACGGGCTCGGCGCGCACTGGGACGTGGAGGAGTTCATCGACTTCCTGGAGTGGACCCGCGCGCGCGTGGGCCCGGAGGGCGTGGTGTACCTGCACATGTCCTGGACGCCCTTCATCGTGGCCGAGAACCTGGCCAGCGTGGTGCTCACCTTCGAGGAGGGCGAGGGCCCGGCCAAGGTGGCCCCGGACATCCTGCCCGCGCACGCCCAGTTCATGAAGACGTGCCCGCGCGTGGTGCTCACGCGCGACGCCTCGCACCGCGACCCGCGGCGGTTTCTGCTCTTGTGCCTGCTCAACCACGTGGGCCCGGACGCGGGCACGCCGGAGGCCCTGGCCGTGATGCGCGCGACCAGGGGGATCGACTTCACCCGATACCGCGCGTTCGAGGACCTGCGCACCCGCGCGGTGCGCGCGCGCTCGCGGGCGGTGCGCTGCGCGGTGTACTGGAACGCGCGCGAGGCCCTGGTGCTCCTGGCGAACCTGTCCGACGCGCCGCGGCCCGGCGGCTGGAGACTGTCGCCCGCGCGCCTGGGCTGGGGCCGCGACGGGTACCGGGTCGACGGCCGCGCGCCCGCGCGCCTGGACCCGCTCGCGTTCGCCTACGTGCGCGTGAAGCGGGAGGGGTGAGGGGGGCAACGTGGGGAGTAGCCGCGCCTTGCCTCCGAGCGGGGCAGCCCCGCCTGCGGCCTTGCCTCAGACCACGCACTCACGGCTCCGCCTCGTCCGCGGGGCGCCAGCCGCACTCCACCCAGTCGCCATCGATCACATGGGCCAGGTTGCCCTGCGTGTTGCCCAAGCGCAGGGGCATCCAGTTGCTCTGATTGCCGGCGGCATCGTAGACCGCCACCTCCAGGCCCAGGCCCTCCAGGGCCCCGATGGGCACCTGGATCCCCCACCAGTAGAATCCTGGCGGCTCTACCTGCTTGGCCTGCTCCACGATTTCCTTGATCTCTGACACGCCTGCGTGTTGGGCAGCCTGGTCCGCGGTCACGCGCATGAGGACATAGGGGCGCGTCGTCTTATATGGGGGTTGCCAGAATGTCCTTTTTTCGTCCGGCGGTTCAGGAGAGTCGAAGAAGGGCACTTCGAACTTGACGAGCTTTCCATCCAAGGCGCCTCTACGGCGCAGGATGATTCCCTGAGCGTCCATGTCCTCCTCCATCCATGTTATCATGAGAATGAAGTCATTCTGGTTGGGGTCGCCCGTGTCCGGAGTTGCGTAAGCGGCATAGAGCCTGGGGCGCGTGGTGTACACCCCGTTCTGCCAGTCTCGCAGCATGGCCTCGTGCTGCTCAAAGGTCACCTTATCACAGGGGATTGGCGGCTTCTGCACCAGGGTGTCCGTACCGTCGGCCCAGTAGATCCTTTTTCGTATGAGGTCCCAGGGCGGCGGACCACCAAGGTTCTGCCACCCTTGGGGGTCGTTGCTCGCCACCCACATCACCAGATGTCGCATGGAGCCCGTGCGGTACGGCGCGCGCGCTGCGTAGATGTCCGTGAGCTCGTACTCGTCTCGCCCGACCCGTTCCTCCGGGGCGTCGGGGGCCACGCACGCAGACACCGCGCCGCCGAGCAATAGCCACACGAGAATCCCCACCGCGTGTCGTCCCATGCCAGGCATATCCGGTCTCCTTTGCGCCAGGGGCGGCGCGCCCGATCCTACGGCCCGCGCGCCCGGTCGCGCGCGTCACTCGCCTTGGTGATTCTCGCCGGACGCGGACGGGGCGGGCGGTGCTTGCGGATTCGGCTCGACGTCCTCGCGGGCGTCGGAACCCTGATCGGCGCCGGCAGCGCCCTCGAGCGGCACCACCCCGGTCTCGCCGTCCGTCTCGATGCCGTTGCGGAATCGGATGGTCTGGAATCGGTCGCCCAAAAGCAAACCGCAACATTTGAATGGGCTGCCGGACGGGCCGACGGGCAGAACGTGGAACTGTTGTTATCGCCAGATACACGTGTCGGTTGCAAGGAACTCCTCCACTGACGAGAAGGAAAGCACACGTGTTTTTTCCGAGATTCCGGCTTGAACCACGGATCGCACTCGGGCTCGGTCTTGCTGGCTTGGATTCATGACAACCAGTGAATTCAGTTGGTCACGTCTAATCGAGGTTCGGAAGAGTGCGGTCGCGTGTAAGTCGGTTGCGGGCAGCGAATACCCGATCACAAGCAGATTCCTTGCGTGCCCCAGTGCCTCGGCAGCGTTAGCCCACAGCGTCGCGAATAGGCCCGTATCGTAGGCCTTGTTTGATTCAGGGGCGATGATGGAGTAGTGTGGCGTTCCGTGCTGCTTCGTATATGGTCGCTGCTTCAGGGCGACCTTCTTGTCGTTTCTAGTACCGAATTTGAAGTGCAGCGAGCCGTGCAGTTTGTGCAGATGGATGGTCGTCTCCTTATCGGCAGGGCTCGTTGGTGTCCAGACCTCGTCACCAGTGAGGTTGGCCCCACGGGGGCCCAAGTTGAAACCATACCCGTAACGGGGATTCCATTTTCCCTTGCCGTGTCTAGCAAGGGCATAGTCGATGACACAGTCATAGTTGAAGCTAATTATGTGATCCTTCCTCTGAAGTGTATCAGTCACAAGTTTGGCATGGTGCTTGCAAGCTCGCGCAGTCTGCTTAGCGTGGCCATCGCCACGGCGCTCTGCCAGAGACGCCTCCAGGACGATCGCGATGGCGGACATTAGGCGGTCGCGCATCTGCTCGAGCTCAGTCCTCTTGTAAGCGCGACTTGTGCGGGTCACCGACAGCATTCGGATGGTGTGTTCCACAGTCGAGAAGACGTCCTCGAGGGTGACCGCAAAGTTGGCTCCGAAAAGGTCAATTACGTCTTTGATGATCGCATTGATGTCGTCCTGATGTTTGTCATCTGGCACTCGTTGAAGCTGCGTAAAGAAGTCACTGTCCAAGGGAGGCAGGCAGGGCCACTTCTCGGGGTCCACGAAGCTGCAGGCTCGCGTAGCGCCGGCGCCGAGCACCAAGACGGTCGGGCCGGAGCCTCCTCGACTTCCAGCCATTTGCGATCTCCGGCTGATCCGCACTTGCGCCGAGAGCGGTGGGAGCCTGTAAGCGCCGGGTGGCTCTCCGCCTCATGCCCGAAACCATGCTACTACATGCGCAGGCGCGAGGCAAGCGCGGGGCGTGGGCGGTCCGTCCTATTCCCCGCCTGCCTGGCTGTCCGCGCGATCTTTGCGCAGACAGGCCTGTACTCGCCCCAGCGCCCGCGACAAGTGCGCCTCCAAGATCGGCATAGACGCTTGGCCGTCCAGAAACAGAACCCTGTAGTGTCGTTCGTTGGCGGGGTCGGCACGCCACAGGATGGGCACGTCCAGGGGCGACATATTTTCAGGCCCGGGGTAGGTGTAGAGCCGGTGGTACGGTTCCCCGTCCTTGGGCCCGGGCAGGAGTCCGGGGAAGGGGTTATTGGCTAACGGGTCAACCGTGATGTCCGGCCGCTCTGCCCGCACCCGGGAGCAGAGGTCCGCAAACCCACGCAGTTGCGAAGGGGGCGTACGCCTGACCACAGCTCCAACTGCCTGGAGCCCCATCTGGATGCGAAGGCTCTTTCGCGTCTGCGCGCTCATGCCAATCGGCATTGGGCCGTACGGAGAATGTACGAACACCACCACGGCCGCGACCACGAGGACGACCGCGCAGCCAATGCGGTCTCGCCTTGACATCACCAGCCCCATGACGCCCCCCGCATGCAAGGCGGCGATCGGCCCATGGGTCTCAACGCCCATTCTCAATCTACTACATGCCCAGGCGCAAGGCAAGCGGGGCGCCCGAGGTGTGCCAGGTCCCTGCGGGGATGCCCCCCTACCACCGGTCGCGGTGCACGATCTCCTCCAGG
>CAZOBJ010000115.1:0-9204 GCA_964577825.1 uncultured Planctomycetales bacterium | reverse complement strand
GGCGGCGCAAGTGGCAGACCGGCATCAACGGCATCACCTACGGCACGCACAGCCTGGGCCCGATCCTACAGTGCATGCCCGGCGACCGCGTGGCGTCCGTGTGCTGCGCGGGCAGCGGCCATCACTACCGCGATCCGCGCGGCGACGAGTACGAGAACGAGGACTCGTGCGTGATGCTGTGCAAGACCGCCGCGGGGGCGCTCATCAAGGTCCGCGTGGACATGCTCAGCGACCGTCCGCACTGCATGACGAGCTACCAACTCCAGGGCACCGACGGCGCGTACGAGTCGAGCCGCAACGGCCCGGGCGACACGCCCAAGCTCTGGCTGCGCACGCTCAGCGAGCGGCCGAAGTGGTTCGACGTGGACACGCTCCTGAACCTGGACGCCTTCCGCGAGCAGCATCTGCCGGACATGTGGCGCAACCCGCCCCAGGAGGCCCTGCGCGCCGGGCACGGCGGCGGGGACTACTTCGAGATCCGGGACTTCGTGCGCGCGATCCGCGGCGAGGCGCCCTGCCCCATCGGCATCCACCAGGCCATGGACATGACGCTGCCCGGGCTCGTCTCCCAGCAGTCCATCCAGCAGGACGGCGCCTGGCTGCCGGTGCCCGACTCGCGCGATTGGGCGAGCGATTGACCATGCGCACTTGACACGAGAGGAGAGAGAAGGTTGACGGACAGCGCATCTCTGGACTTCACAGCGGTCCTGGGTGAGAAAGAGGCCGCCGCGATCGAGCGCGCGCGCGCCTTTCTGGACGGGCGCAGCACGTCGCAGTTGCTCGGCCTGGTGGGCGAGACCGTGCCCGAGCTGGCGCTCGCCACCGCGCCGGACAAGCGGGCGTTCCCTGCCGCCTACGGCGGAGGCAAGCCCTGCGGCGAAGACCTGCTCGCGGGCCGGGGCGCCTTCTACGTGAACCAGGACGGCGGCGTGATGCTCGACTGCACGGGCGGCCACTACCAGATGACCTGGGGGTACAGCCATCCCGCGCTCACCGCCGCGGCCATGGAGGGCATGCGCCGCGGCCTGGTGTGGGACAACCACTCGAACACGCCCGGCATCCCGGTCAAGCAGCTCGCCAACGAGCTCGTCGCGGCGGCCAAAGGCACGGGCGTGGACCGCGTGCTCCTGGGCGTGTGCACGGGCAGCGTCGCCTGTTCGAGCGCGCTGAAGATCATCCTCGCCAGCTACCGCAGCGACCCGGCCCGCATGGCCGCGGGACCGCCGATCGTCGTGACCCTGTCGGGCAACTACCACGGCACGGATCTGGTCGCGCAGACCATGCGGGGCATGTGGCCCGGGCTTGTCTGCGGCCTGGAGACGGTCTGCGTGGAGCCGAACGACGCGGACGCGCTGCGCAGCGTGTTCGCCGAACACGGGCCGCGGGTCGCGGGGTTCTGGGCCGAGCCCGTGATGATGAACCGCGAGGCGATTCTCGTGGAGCGCGAATACCTGCGGCTCGCGCGCGACCTGTGCCGCGAGCACGGCGCCCTGATGGTGCTCGACGAGATCCAGACCTGCTTCTGGTATCCGGAGGTGCTCTTGAGCGTGCGGCTGGGGCTCGATCCGGACATGATCGTGGTGGGCAAGGGCATGACCGCCGGGTTCCATCCCCTGGCCGCGCTCCTGTACCGGCGCGAGCTCGACGTGCTCGAACAATACGACGCGATCAGCACGAACGGCAACGCGTCGCTCGCCGCGTTCCTGGGCCTGTGCAACCTGCGCCTGATCGCGGGTGCGCGCGACGAGCTCGCACGGCTCGGCGCGCGGTACCGAAGCGGGCTGGAAGACCTGACCCGCGAGTTCCCCGGCGTGCTCGAACGCCTCAACGGCCACGGGTACCTGGCCGGGCTCAAGTTCCGCGACCGCGCGGACGCGCTCGGGTTCCACCGCGCCGCGCTGGACGCGGGGCTGTGGCTGCGCGCTCACGCCTACCACCCGGGCCACCGCACGGTGCTGACCAAGTTCGCGCTGTGCGTGGACCAGGCGATCGTGGACTATGTGCTCGACGCAATGCGGCGCCTCTTGTCCGAGACGCCGTGGCGATGACCTCCGCTCTTTCGAGACCGGCACAAGGAGAGAACCCCATGCGAACCGGCGTGCGTTTTGCTGCATTGCTCGCGATCGTGGTGTTCGCGGCCGCGCGAGCCCGGCCGGCCGAGGCGCCCCTGGCCCCGGATTCGCTTGTCGCCCAACGTCCCGAAGGAGACGACGGTATGAACCAGGAAGCCGCGCAAGACCCCGCGTCCGCTGTCCCGGACTGGGTCGCCTTTCCGGGCCCGACCTGGGAGACGATCCCGCCCGCCCAGGCGGGCCTGGACCCGGACCGGTGGCAGGCCTACGTCGCGGACCTGAAGCGCGTCTCCACCGGGTTCTCCGCCGCCGGACAGAACCCGCAGGGCCGCTACGGCGCGGTCATCACGCGCGGCGGGTACCTGCTGGCCGAGATCGGCGACGGCGACCTGATGCTCAACAGCGCCTCCGTGGGCAAGGCGTTCAACAAGATCGCGCTTCAGCTCGCCGTGGACAAGGGGTACATCCGCAGCGCCGACGACCTGATCCAGGACTACTGGACGGGCCGCGGCCGGATGAGCCATGCGTTCAAGGAGATGGACCAGGGCCATCACGCGAAGATCACCTTCCGCCACCTGGCGACCATGCGCGGCGGGTTCCCGATCTCCAACGGACACAATTGGCGCAACGGCAGCCACCCCGCCTGGGCCCAGAGCACCAACGACCCCATGCGCGACAACTACGCGCACCGCCCGCCTGGCGAGCGGCATTACTCCAGCGGGGGCATGTGGCGCTTGAACCAGGCCCTGACCGCGGTCATCGGCATGGAGCTCAAGGACTTCCTGGACCGGGAGCTCTTCGGCCCCATGAGCATCGACCCCCAGGACTGGCACTGGTACACCGGCAGGCACCTGCACGACACCGAGGACTTCTATCCGCGCTGGCCCGGGTACGGGCTCTTCTGCGACCCGCCGTACGAGATCGACGGCGACCGCGTGCAGGGCGGCGGCGGATGGGTGGTCATGTCGCCCAAGGACCTCGCGCGGGTGGGCCTGCTCGTGGCCTGCCGGGGCGTGTGGAGGGGCGAGCGCCTGGTGAGCGACACCCCGCTCCTCGACGGGCACGCGGGCTTCGCCGGCGCGCCGTGCCTCATGGACGGGGACCCGGACACCTACGTGTCCGTGGGCAAGGTGGACTGGCAGGCAAGCGAGGGCGACTGGCGGATCAACCCGGGCGAGGTGCGCGCGTTCATCGTCGGGCCCGTGCAACCCGACGCGGGGGAATAGCGGGACCTCCGACCGGCGCCCGAGGCGCATCCGGTCCGGCCGCGAGGCCCGAGGAAACCGCTTCGCCGCATGCAGCGGCCCGAGCGCGCGTTGCGAGCATGCCGACCGCACCTGCGGGCCTGTCCGTTACACGAGCGGGCCCGAGGTTCTCGACAATCGCATGCACGAGCCGCCAGCCTGACGCGGCCGCGGCGCCAGCGCAACGACTGCCGCGCGCGCAGTGGCCCCCGCGTTCGCGCACGCGCTCTCCAGAGTGGACGACACGCGCACGCCCCGCATAGGCCGCACGCACCCACACGCACACCGCCACGCCCGCCCCCTGCCCCGGCCGGCCCGGACGGCCCGGCAAACCGCTTGACAACCTCCCCTCATGGGGCAATATGTCCCATGGGCGCACTGCACGGGGCGGCAAGGGGGACGGTAGGATGTGGGGCGCGTGTCGAGCCGCCTCAGCGCGCATGACACGGGCGGTGAACCGATTGACCCGTCCGGGCCGAGCAGCATGAACGACTGGGTGTGGCGTTCCGATGAAGCTCCAGAGACCCAACAGTGCAGGCTATAATGGTTACTGGTCGAGGTTCCAATCGCTCCGAGGCGGCGGTGGCGGCGGAGGGCCACCCCCCGAGGCTGGACGCAGACCTTGGCAAACAAGGATGCCGTGGTGAGGTTCGTTGACCGAGCCTAGCGTCTCGCACACTCACCACTGGTGCCCGGCGACCCGACGCTAACGGAACTCGCCGCGTTATCCGGAGGCCCATCATGCGCCCGGGTTGGCTGGTCTTGGGCGGCGTGCTCTTCGGCATCCAGGTGGGTGTGTTCGTGGGGGCGGAGGTCGCGGCTTTGTACTTCGGCGCAGACATGCACGCGGCGAGCCACCCGGTGCTCTGGATTGTCTCCGGGCTGCTCATAGGCGCCCCCCTGTATCAAGCCCTGTGGTTCTGGAGCATTCGCCAAGGGATGGGGCCTGCCGACGGGAACGGCACCCCATTCACGGAGCGCGGGCGATTGGCGTTGCATGCTCCGCTCAACTATCTTGCTGGTATGGTCTTGCTTGTTTTCGGAATGCTTGACGCGCGCTGGCGGTGGACTTGGCTGCTCATCGGGTTCCTCTTGTTGAATTTCGGTCTGGTCTTGCATTGCTCCCGGCTACGCTTAGACGGGAGGGCAAAGCGAGCGATCGCGCTTGGTGTTGTTGTGTCTGTCAACACCCTGGTCGTCCTGGTTTGGAGCGTAATGCTCGTCAGGCCCTTTCTCATAGCAGGGTCACTCTTCCTTGGCTTGCTTGCGATCGAGGCGATCACGGGGGCCGTTGCATCGTTTGCCGATACGAGGAGAGGAGCGCCCGACGAGGAACGAACGTAGCAGTACGACGCCGCGGGCCGGCTCGCGCGAAAGCCTGGACTCCGGATTGCCGGACTTCGCCAGGGCGCGCGTGCGGCTCATGGCTCGTGCCGGCCCGCGACGCGTCACACCAGGTAGGAGAGCGGCCATGGCTTGTGAAACACGCGCAATCGAAAAGGTGTTCTACCCTGCACTATGCCTGGCGGTCGTCGCGCTTGGCTGCGCTGCCGAGCGTCCTGGCTCCGCCCAGGACGCCTGGGCCAGGGGCTTGGTGTTGCATATGGCCGTTGCGGAGACCGAGGGCGAGGAGGTCGCGGAGAGGGCGGTCGATGAGTTCGGAGAAGCTTTGGACGCGGGTGTGGAGCCCCTGATATCCTGGGGAGACGCGTGGTCGTGGGGGCCCGAGGACGAGCATAGTTACGGAGCCCGGACATTGCTCTACGAGGTCGCCGTAAGGGAGGATCCGTCCTTGCGCATAGGCTGGTCTCACCTGGCCCTGGTGCGATTGGCCCAGCAGGACGCGCTGCATGAGCGAGCGGTCGCAAAGCTGAAAGAGCTGGACCCGGCCAACGCGCTGCCCTGGTACATCGAAGCAGCGATCGCCGAAGATGAAGGCGACATAGCCCGAGCGTATGCGCTGGTCCGTAAGGGCAACGACTGCGCGACATGCACGCACTACGCCCCCCCTTATCCAAAGGACGCCCACGTGCGCTACCCGGACCTGGAGCCGTACGCGTCGTTGGGCGTAGCCGGAGAGCCGGTCCCGGCCAGCGCATTGTCGTACCTGGCACGCCACCAGTTCTGGATGGATTTGATGTGGGTAGGCAACGAGCTGCGCCCACTCGCGCAAGGTCTCATGCGAGAGGGGGGCGAATTCCGGGAAAAGGGAGATCATGGCAGTGCCATCGCCTACAACAACGCCGCGTTGAGATTAGGCCTTCATGTCACAGGCATGCAGCCCGCGGATGAGACGTCATACCTAGTGGGGATTGCGATCGCCATGTCCGCATTTGATGAATTGAAGAGGGCATATGAAGCAGGCGGCTCAAGACCCGACCCCGAACGGATGCACGAGTTCGAGCAAGCATTCCATGCGATACGCGAATCGCTAGCCGGTTGGATGGACGCCCGCAACGCGGAGGCAGAGCGAGAGCGCATGAGAAGGGTGTTGCTTGGCGAAAGCACGATCGACGAAGAGTGGAAACATGTAAGTGCGATTCTGCGAGAAATCGACCGCTTGAGAGGAGAAGGCACGGGCCCGCCGGCGGGGCTCGTGCCGGTGGGCGACGCGTGACACCAGGCAGGAGAGCGGCCATGGCTCATGAAAGACGCGCAATCGAAAAGGTGTTTTACCCTGCACTATGCCTTGCGCTCATCGCGCTTGTTCTGGCTTTCGTATGCCTATGGCTGAATGCTGGGAGGAGGCCCGTGGTTGAGCCAGGAAGGGCCATCGAGAATCCTTCAGTGCACCAACTCGTCGAGATGCTCAAGAAGGCGAGGCAACAGGACAACGTGACGGAAGCCATGAGGCCCGTCTATGCCGCGATCAGGTCGCGTGTCGACAAGCACGACGCGGAGCGCATGGAACCGGTGGTGGATGAGCTGAAGAAGCTCCTCGTCGGCGACTGGGGCGAGAGGCAAAGGTGGGCAGCCCTCTGCCTG
This sequence comes from uncultured Planctomycetales bacterium, assembly GCA_964577825.1. Classification (GTDB taxonomy): domain Bacteria; phylum Planctomycetota; class SZUA-567; order SZUA-567; family JAFGNG01; genus CAZOBJ01. The sequence goes on along the minus strand of CAZOBJ010000115.1, from coordinate 2,903 downwards.
AAGGAACTCGGACCCGCCGCTCGAGACTCGGTTGCGGCGCTTGTGCAGGCCCTCAACGCCACACGCGCCGACTTCGAAGCGAACCATCCGTGCCATGTAGGCATAGCGCCGCAAGTGCCCCTGATCGTGGCGCTCGATGCGATTGCCCCCGACTGGTGCGCTCGCACCGACGTCTCTGAGGCAGTACGCAGCAGGTATTGCGATATGGAAGCAGGCGCAAGCGTGTTCGCGCATGATCGGTAACTGCATCACCCGCCCGCCGACGTGTTGTTTTACGTACGACTACGACGCGGCGAGCCGGGTTTCTTCAATAAGCCGCGAGGGCGGGACCGTGGTCTACTTCGCGTACGACGCCGCGGACCGGCTCACCAGAGCCACGACGGCCCAGGGCCACGCCACCTACTTTGCGTACAACGCGGCCAACTGGCTCGCGAAGGAACGGGGAGGCTGAGATTTGGGTGGGCCGCGAGAGTCTTGCGCGCAAGCTGGCCGAGATTCTTCACAAGCTCTTCGAGTGAACCGAGCGGCCTCCGTGGAGGCCCCATGGCGCGACCCGACGCACCGGAGACAGCTATGGAACGCGGACACACACCCATTCGAATCGCACAGTGCAAGGTGCGCGAGAAGCTCTGGGAACATCTAATCCCGGAGGCCCGGCTGGTGCGCCGGAAGATCATCCGGGAGCTTCGACGGAGAGACAACCTTGTCCTCCAGCCATGGAGAAGGGATGAGTCGTACCTGGTTGCCAGAGCGATCATAGGCATCGCAAACGAGTACTTCGATTGGGGCAGCGCCAAGTTCTTCCCTGAGGACGACTTCTTGGCCCTGTTCTGGAGCCACATGTTCGGCGACTTGCACGACGGTGTTGCTATCGTGCAAGTCGAAGACCTGTTCGAGGTGCGATTCCCGGAGGATCTGGACGGTGTTACGTTCGGTGAGGCCGTCGAACTGATCATGCACAGGTGCGCGGCCGGCAGGCGCCCGCCAAGGGATAGTCGGAGCGGCCAAGGTTTTCTTGTTCCATGGTCCTACGTGCGACGCCGCGGGTGGCCGCACCGCATGAAGGACAGGGAGGTCTGATGATGCAGGAGTTCAGGTCAGGCCGTCGGGCCGGCGCGTACATCGTGTTGGCGTTCATGCTGGTCATAGGCCGTGGCAACTGCGCGCAAGGGGCCACCTCGGCCCCGGACCAGGGCGGCGCAGCCGTCGAACAAGAGCCCACGCGGACCCCGAACCCGAGCGAGGCGGCCCGGTACCGCGAGCGCACAGAGCCACAGGCTCAGGCGGCGGCCGCGGAAGGCGAGGTGAAACCGGCAGCACAAGAGCAGGCAGAGCCGGACCTACACCAGCCGGCGGCGCAGCGAATGACGGCTCCGGACGGCACGGTCCTCGTGCAAATCCACGGCGGCACGCTTCACATGGGGCCCCCGGAAGAGGGCCTGCACTTTACCGAACGGCACCCGGAAGAGCCGCGATTGACCGTGGAAGTGGGCGACTTCCGCATCGGCGCGACGCTCGTCACCGCGGAGCAGTTTTCCGAGTTTCTCAACTCCGACTATGTAGCGCGGCTCGGGCTGCGTAGCGATGCGTACCCCTTCTTGGTCCACGTAGGCGAGCCGCTGCATCGGCATGCCAATGTGGAGGAGCGCCCTGACGGCTTCCAGCCGCGCGATGGCGCGAGCCATGCCCCGGTCAACTGCGCCACGTGGCTCGGTGCCGCCTTGTACTGCGAGCGGCTCTCGCGGAAAGAGGGGATTGTGTACCGTCTGCCCACGGAGGCGGAGTGGGAGTTCGCCGCGCGCGGGGAACAAGGCAGGCTGTGGCCGTGGGGCGACCAAGAGCCGGGCCCGCAGCACGGCTATCGCTGGGGTGGCAAGGGGACGGCGCAGTACAGGCAGGAAGGCACGGGCCCTGCGTTCCCGCAAGCGTCGACCCCGGAGGGCGTGCATGGGCTCCTGGCCCATGAGGAGGAGTGGTGCGTTACGCGGTATCAAGCCGCACCCACGGACCAAACGGTCCTGGACGAGCGGCCGTACTTCGACGACCTTCTGTGGTGGCGAGCGATCCGAGGCTTGCGCCAGAAGCGAGCCAATCTACGCAACGCCAACATCGTTGCCGGGATACTGGGGCTCCATGGACGCAGCCACCAGGGACGCGTGTGGACCCGGTCGGGCCGACTCCCGCTCAAGGGCAACGCACATTTTCGTATCTGCACCGATGGGACGAAGGCACCGCGCGGCGATGGCCGCGAATACCCCGGCGACCTGGGACTGGTGCTAGCGCACGAAGGGCGAGCGCGTGAATTCCTTGATCCATTACTGTGGCACAGGGTGCGGCTGGATCGCGAACGAGAGGCGGTTGGCTATGATGCCGCCCTACAGCGGATCAAGGCTATCTTCGGAGTGCCGGACGAGACGATGACCGACCAGGTCGAATCGGAGGTGGTCACATGGCTCGTGTACGAGACGCGGATCATGCGAGACGGCCAGAGCCTCCCTTGTGTGTTCGCCGTGGTCGACCCCCCGGGCGACTGCCTGTGGGCCCAGATACTCGGCGAGCATTCGCTTCGGATGCCATGGCCGTGGAACCCCACCTTCTGGCCGCAATGGGACAGGATGCAGCGCCAGCGAGGACGCAAGGACAGGTAGCGGATTATGGCCTACTACGACGCCGCGGGCAACCTCACGCGCGCCGCGGACGCACAGGGCGCCTGCGCCTTCGCGTACGACGCCGCGGACCGGCTCACCGCCGCCGCCACGGCCCAGGGCCACGCGACCTACTTCGCCTACGACCCGGCGGGCAACCGGACCGCGCGCACGAACCCGCGCCTGTCCACCACCTACTTCGCCTACGACGCCCTGGGCCGCCAGGACCGGGTCACCGACCCGCTCGGGCACACGACC